>JBGPIL010000050.1:0-12623 GCA_041484905.1 Nitrospiria bacterium | reverse complement strand
GGCCAGTTGACGAAGCCGGAACGGGAAGCCTGGCGGTATCTGATCAAAACCTATCCCGAACGGGGCCGCCCCGCCTATGCGGAGGAGATCCAGGCCGCGCTGGACTGGACCGATCCCAAGGCGGCCGAGCAGGCGATCGCGCGGTTCGACGAACTTGACCTTGCGACGTTGCAGGGCGCGCTCGTGGCCATCGTCTATCCCTATTCGGTCAATCCCACGCTGCACGAAGTCCATTTTCCGACCAAGCCGGAATGGCAGCCGGTCTACGCCGCCTCCGCCATCGACGCGTTGGGTGTTTCCTCGCTGGTCGAGCAGGATGTGGCCGTTGAGTCGAAGTGCGCCTATTGCGATGCGCCGATTCACGTCGGGTTAAAGGGCGGCGAGCTGGTGGAGGCCAAGCCGGAGACGATGCGGCTCTGGGTCGGCAGCCAGCCGCCGGCGGACGGGGAGCGCGTGTCGGCGGCCTTCTGCGCCGCGTCGGTCTTTGCCTGTTCCGACCAGCATCTGGCCGCGTGGCGCGGCCGCGAGAGTCAGCGGGAGGGGTATCTCCTCACGCTGGGCGAAGCGGCCTGTGTGGCCAAGGGGCTATGGGCGGGCCTGTTGACCGCTTGAGCACGTTGGAACGGACGGCGGAGCGCGCCAGGGGAACGTGACGATGGCCACCAACATCGTGGTCGTGGGCACCCAGTGGGGTGATGAAGGCAAGGGCAAGATCGTCGATCTCCTCGCCGAGCGGGCCGACTACATCGTCCGCTACCAGGGCGGCCACAACGCCGGTCACACCATCATTTACAAGGGCGAGGTCTGCGTCCTCCATCTGATTCCCTCCGGCATTTTCCATCCCGGCAAAATTTGCGTTATCGGCAACGGCGTCGTGGTTGATCCGGCCGCGCTCCTGAGTGAGATTGCCGAGATCGAACGGCGTGGGGTGGCTGTCAGCGGCTCGTTGTTCGTGAGCGACCGGGCCCATCTGATCCTGCCCTATCACCGGGCGATCGAACGGGAAAGCGAGAAGCACAAAGGCGCGCGGAAGATCGGCACGACCGGCCGGGGCATCGGGCCGGCCTACGCCGACAAGGTCGCGCGGATCGGCATCCGGATGGCCGATCTGATGGAGCCGAAACTCTTCCGCGAGCGGCTGGCGACCAATATCGACGAGATGAACGAATTTCTCCGGCAGATTTTCAAGGTGAAGGGTTTCGAGCTCGATGCGATGTACAAGGAATATTGCGGTTACGCCGATCGCCTGCGGCCGCTGGTGACCGATACGACGGTCCTGCTCAACGGCGCGATCGACCGGGGCAAGTCGCTCCTTTTCGAAGGCGCGCAGGCGACGCATTTGGATGTCGATTTCGGCACCTATCCCTATGTGACTTCGTCCTCGGCCTCGGCCGGCGGCGCCTGCATCGGCACGGGTGTGGGGCCGACCAGGATCGACAAGGTCTTGGGCGTGGCCAAGGCCTATGCGACGCGCGTGGGCAGCGGCCCCTTTCCCACCGAGTTGAGCGACGCCCAGGGGCAGGCGCTGCAGGCCACGGGCAGGGAGTTTGGCGCGACGACCGGCCGCCCCCGCCGCTGCGGTTGGTTCGATGCGGTGGTCGTTCGGACGGCCGCACGCGTCAACGGCATGACCGGCCTGGTGATCACGAAGCTCGACGTCCTCGACCAGTTCCGGGAAATTCGATTCTGCACGGGTTATCGAATTAATGGAACAGGGGGCAAGGTGGTGACGGAAATGCCGGCCTCACTGGCGGCGCTGGAATCGTGCGAGCCGGTCTATGAGACGCTGCCGGGCTGGCTCGAGCCGACGACCCATATCCGCAGTTACGCCAAATTGCCGAAGGGTGCGCGGAACTATCTGGAGGCGCTGGAACGGGCCGTCGGCTGTTCGATCGATCTGGTGTCGACCGGCTCGCGGCGCGAGGAGACGATCGAACGCACGCCCCGTGCCGCCCGTTCGACCACCAGGCGCCGGGCTGCCAAAACGGTTTCATCGAACAGGATCACAACAAAGGCGGCAAGATCGAGAAAGGTGTCCCGATGAGCAAACGGATCTCACATGGATTGAAATTGCGCAGTTGGGAAGTGACCGAGGGCGCTGAACGCGCGCCGCACCGGGCGATGTTCCACGCGATGGGACTCTCCGATGAGCAACTGGCCAAGCCCCAGATCGGCGTCGCCAGCTCATGGAATGAGGTCACGCCCTGCAACATCCATTTGAACCGGCTCGCGCAGTTCGCCAAAGAGGGCGTCAGGCAGGCGGGCGGCACGCCGATCGAGTTCGGGACGATCGCCGTCAGCGACGGCATCGCCATGGGCCACGAGGGGATGAAGGCGTCGCTGATGACGCGCGAGGTGATCGCCGACTCGGTGGAGCTCGTGGCGTTCGCGGAGCGGTTTGACGGTCTGGTCACGATCGCCGGCTGCGACAAGAGCCTGCCGGGGATGATCATGGGCAGTCTGCGGCTCAACCTGCCGTCGGTCTTCATCTACGGCGGCACGATCATGCCGGGCAGTTTTCACGGGCATGACGTGACGATTCAGGATGTGTTTGAGGCGGTTGGCGCCCACGCCATGGGCAAACTGCCGGCGAGCGAGCTGAAGGCGCTGGAAAATGTCGCCTGCCCCGGCGCCGGCTCCTGCGCGGGGATGTTCACGGCGAACACGATGGCCTCGGCCTTTGAGGCGTTGGGGATGTCGCTGCCGGGCAGCGCGTCGGTGCCGGCGATGGATGAACGGCGGAATCAACTCTGCGTGGCCAGCGGCCATGCCGTGCTGAATCTCCTCAAGGAAGACATCCGGCCTCGCGACATCATCACGCGCAAGGCGCTGGAGAATGCGATTGCCGTGGTTGTGGCGATCGGCGGTTCGACCAACTCGGTATTGCATCTGCTGGCGGTTGCTCGGGAGGCGGGGGTCAAATTGCACATTGATGACTTCAACCGGATCAGCCGGCGGACGCCCCATATTGCCGACATGAAGCCCGGCGGCCGGTACGTGATGGTCGATCTGGACCGGATCGGCGGCGTGCCCGTGGTCATGAAGGAACTGCTCGACGCGGGGTTGCTATACGGTGACGCGCTGACGGTGACCGGCCGGACGGTCAAAGAGAATTTGCGCGACGTGCGCTTCCCCTCCGGACAGGATGTCGTCCATCCGGTGAAATCGCCGATCAATCCGACCGGCACGCTGGCCATTCTCAAGGGCAATCTGGCGCCGGACGGCTGCGTGGTGAAAACGGCCGGGGTGAAGGTGCTGCGCCATCGCGGGCCGGCGCGGGTCTTCAATCGTGAAGAGGATGCCTTTGCCGCCGTGAAGCAGCGGAAGATCAAGGCAGGAGATGTGGTGGTGATCCGGTACGAAGGGCCCAAGGGCGGGCCGGGGATGCGTGAGATGCTGGCGTTGACGGCCGCACTGGTCGGGGAGGGGCTGGGCGACAAAGTCGCGCTCCTGACCGACGGTCGCTTCTCCGGCGCGACGCATGGTCTCATGGCCGGCCATGTGGCCCCCGAGGCCGCGGTCGGCGGGCCGATCGCGATTGTGAAGAGCGGCGACCTGATCGAAATCGACGCGGCGAAGCGGCGGATTCATATCGAGCTGACCGCGCAGGAGATTCGCCGGCGGCTCAAGGGATGGAAGGCGCCGAAGCCGAAGTTTACGCACGGCGCGCTGGCGAAATATGCCCGTCTGGTCCAATCGGCGTCGATCGGCGCCGTGTGTGGATGATGACCGGATGAGTCTGGTCTCGACCGGCCGCGCGTTTGCGCTTCTTTCCGCCGTTCTTCTGATGGCAGCGCTGTCGGTGGGGGAGGCGGGGGCGGTGACGGCTCGGCCGAATGTCCATCCTCCGCTCGATTTTGAAATCAATCAGGGCCAGGCCGATTCTCAGGTCAAATTTTTTTCCCGCGGCTCCGGCTACACCCTCATGTTGACCGGTGACGGGGCGGTGATGCGCCTCAAACCCGCGCACACCGGTCGTGACCACGCGCCTGCCGCTCGCGCAGCGGTCGTGACGATGAAGTGGCAGGGTGTTGCATCTCAGCCCACGATCGAAGGGCTCGATCCGCGTGAAGCGAAAAGCCATTATTTTATCGGGAATGATCCCGCCCGCTGGCGGACGAACGTCGCCCATTACGCGAAGGTACGCTACCGCAGCCTCTATCCGGGAATCGATCTGATTTATTATAGCAATGCCTCAAGAGGGTACGGCGAGACGGACGGCGATCAACAGCGACTTGAGTATGACCTGGTCGTTGGCCCCGGCATCGATCCGGGTGTGATTACGCTGGCGATTGGCGGCGTGTCGGCGGCCACGATCGACCCACGGGGCGACCTGCTCCTGACAACCTCGACGGGTGTGATCACCCAGCATCGGCCGATGATCTATCAGGAGATTGATGGAGTCCGCCGGCCCGTGGCCGGGTCGTATGTGGTGCACTCATCCCATAAAGGGCGCCATGAGATCGGTTTTCAGGTGGCCGCGTATGATGTGAGCCGGCCGCTGGTGATCGACCCGGTGCTGGCGTTGTCGACCTACTGGGGCGGCAGCGGAACGGATGAAGCGACTTCGGTTGCGGTCAACATCAATACGGGCGATATTTATCTGGCGGGTTTTACGGACTCACCCGGGTTTCCTCTCTCTCATCCGACCGGGGGCATTGTCGCTTTTCTCACCCGACTGAATGCTGCGGGCACAGCCGTCATCTATTCCGCATACATCGGGGGAGACAATGGCGACACCGCGGCGCTGGGTGTCGATGTGGATAGCAGCGGCTCGGCCTATCTGACGGGCTGGACGGATGATGCGGTGGCAGGCGATTTCCCCATGACCGCTGGTGCCGCGCAGGCGACGTACGGCGGCGGCACGTCCGACGCGTTTGTGGCAAAGATCAACTCGGCCGGGAGTCTGGTCTATGCGACCTACTTGGGCGGCACCGGTGACGACCGGGGGAACGGCATCAAACTCAACGGCACATTGGCCATTGTCGTGGGCACGACGGCGTCGAACGATTTCCCCACCCAAATACCCTGGCAGGCCGCCTACGGCGGGGGAACTTCCGATGTGTTTATCGCCAAGTTGAATACCGCAGGAACCGCGCTGGTCTTTTCCACCTATTTTGGCGGCGCCGGGATCGATGACGGGCTGGCGGTGGCGGTTGGCCCCGATGGCACGGCCATCCTGACCGGCTCGACGAACTCCGCCCCGTTTCCCATTGCGCCCGCATCAACGGCCTTTCAATCGGGCTATGGGGGGGGCGCCACCGATGCCTTCGTGGCCAGATTCTCCGCGGATGGCCGGACACTCATCTACTCGACCTATCTGGGCGGTGACGGGGATGATGCCGGTCGTGCCGTGACCACCGATGTCTCCGGCCAGGCTTTTGTCACAGGCGAAACCACGTCATCAACGACCTTTCCCACCACGCCGGGCGCCCTCCAGACCGTCAATAACGGCGGGAAAGATCTGTTTGTGACACAGGTGGCCGCTTCAGGGACGACGCTCGTCTATTCGACCTATCTGGGCGGGAGTGGGGATGATGTGGGGTATGGCATTGCGAGAAGCCCGGAAGGGTTTGTCTATCTGACTGGACAAACCTCTTCGGGCAATTTTCCTCATCCCATGACTCTGCAGCCGTCGTTACACGGCGCGAGCGATGCCTTCGTGACTCGATTGACGACGACCAACCAGATCGATTATTCGACCTTCTGGGGGGGCGGCGGCGATGACGCCGGGTTCGCCATTGCTGTGGATATCGGCACCGCCCATATCGTCGGGCGAACCAATTCAACCGATATGAGTATCACACCCAACCCGAGTCCTATTCAGCCAGGAGGCAAACTCAATGACGGGACGTTCGATGCCTTTCTCCTCAGTCTCGAAGACGATCAGGCGAGCGGCTGCAATATGGGATCGTTGGGGGGCCCGTTTCATCCATTCGGCCGCTTGGACCTTGGCCTGCCGATCGTGATGGGCGTGGCTGCGGGATTGTGGTGGGTGCGGCGCATGCAGCGCACCCGGCGATAGCCGTTGAGTGAGGGACAGATTTGAAATCTGTCCCCAGCCCACCGCCTCACCGACTCGGCGGCGCGCACACATGCTGCTCCTTCTTCGTCGCAGCGTGCGCCCTCCGACCTGCCTGCCGGCAGGCAGGTGCCCCCACGCCCCTAGAATAAACCGCCTGCCCAGATCCGCAGGGCGATCAGCAGCTTGGCCGGAGCCGAGAGACGGATCTCCTCCTCAAAGACGTCATAGTGTTTCGCCTCGATCTCATCCAATAACCGCCGGTAAATCCCGCCCATGATCTCCGACGCCAGCATCGACCGGCGGTCTTCGGCCGGCAGCAGGTTCGCGGCCTTGTCGTAATAGGCGCGGGCCCGCTCGCACTGAAATGCCATCAGCTCGACGAACGCGTCGGTCTGGTGATGGGCGAGCAATTCCGTTTCCCCGTAACCGAACCGGGCCAGCTCCTCCTGGGGCAGGTAGATTCGCCCGCGATCGGCATCCACCCTGATATCGCGCAGGATGTTGGTCAACTGAAACGCCATTCCCTGGGCGATGGCGTACTCCTTCGTCACGGGGTTTCGGTAGCCGAAAATCTCGATGCAGATCAATCCAATAACCGAGGCCACCCGGTAGCAGTAGTGGGAGAGCTGCTCGAAGGTCTCGTACCGCGTCCGGGTCAGGTCCATCTCCACGCCGTCGATCAGCGCGTCGAAGTACTCTCTCGGAAGATGAAGCCGGTCGATCACCGGTTTGAGCTGTTGTGTCACAGGATGGGCGGGCGCCCCGGCAAAGGTCTGGACCAGTTCCTGCCGCCACTGCCGGACCGCGTCGGCGGCGGCCCCGGGTGAGGGCGCCTGGTCGACGGCGTCGTCGACCAGCCGGGCAAAGGCGTACACGGCGTAGAGCGCTTCCCGTTTCTCTTTGGGGAGAAAAAGAAACGCGTAGTAGAAATTGGTCCGGCTGGCCTTGGTGATGATGGCGGTAACGGGCGGCATTTGTATGTGGGGGCCCGTGCGGAAACTGCAGGGAAGAGTCCTCCGCTGCCCCCACACCCCGAGCCCCAGCTGTTTTCCCATTGGCCACACATGGCCCTTTGTTATCCAGGGTTGTGGCGCCGCCTATTGTACACACGTTTATCTGCTTTACTCAATTCTCCGATTTTCCTATAATGCAGTGACTGCCTCCCTGCCATGGACACCACCTCCTTCACCCCAGATGACCAGGCCCGCCTTTCGCCATTTTTTACCAATCTTGATCGCGATGTGTTTGGTTTGAAACTGCCGCAGGAGGTGGCGGGCGCGCTCTTCTCCCGCTACAGCCGGTCGGCCAAGAGCCTGAGGGAAGTCTTTCTGGAGGAGTTTGCCGGCAACCTCGACGCCTGCCGGACGGCCCCTGGACAATCGATCCAGGAGGACGACCCCTCACTCAAAAAGGCGAGGGAATTTTACGACCGGGTGCTGATCGGCTACGGCGACGATTCGGTCGCGCAGCTCGGCGGCGCGCATCTCGCCTGCGAGAACATCTCGAACATCGCGGCCAATCTGATTGAAGACGCGCGGATCGGCATCGCCCCGCTGGAAAAATCGACTCGCTATGTCCGCTTCGATCGAAAAGATGCGCGGGGCCGCTATCTGTTCGTCGAGGAGCCGGTGATTATCGCTTCGCCGCACGCGGCGGAGCCGTACCGCTCGCTGATGACGCAGCTCTTTGACGCCTATGCCGCACAGATGGAGCCGACGCTGGCCTATGTCGAACGGGCGATGCCGCTCGAGACGATGGAGTTCGTTCATCCGAAAGGTGGGCCCAAAAGCGGCGAACCGGTCCGCTATTGCGATCTGACTGATGAAGCGGACCGTCAGTGGGCCGACCGGGCCTATCGCGCGACCGTCCGGGCCCACGCCTGCGATCTCTTGCGCGGCTATCTGCCGATGGCGACGAAAACGAATGTCGGTCTGTTCGGCGTCGGCCAGGCCTTTGAGCATCTGCTGAACAAAAGCCATTCGTCTCCGCTTGCCGAAATGCGGGGCTTGGCCGATGCGATCCATCGCGAGTTGAACGGCCTCATCCCTTCATTTGTCAAACGGGCGCAGCCCAATCCCTACTGGCAACAGTCGGCCGCGGCGCTTGGGCGCCTGGCCGGTCAGATCGAACCGGCCACTGTCACGCCGCAGCCGTTTGGCGTGACGCTGGTCGACTACGATCCGCAGGCGGAGGAGAAGGTGCTGGCGGCGCTGCTCTACCCGCACAGCCACCAGCCGCTGGCCGCGTTGCGCGAGCGGGCCGCACGGATGGATCGGGACGCCCGGCGGCGGTTGCTGGCCGATGCGCTGGGCGGCCGGCGCCATCGTCGTGACAAGCCGGGCCGGGCGCTGGAGCAGGTGGTCTATACCTTCGATCTGTGCTGCAACATCGGCAGTTATCGGGATTTGCACCGGCACCGGATTGTCACGAAGGAACGGCAGTCGTTTACCGTGGCGCACGGGTATGACATGCCGGCCGAACTGGCCGAGTGCGGCTTCGACGGCGAGTTCCGGCGCGCGATGGAGAGCGCGGCCTCGTTGTATCAGTTGATCGCCCGCGACCATCCGCTGGAGGCGCAGTATGTCGTCCCCTTCGCCTATCGCGTCCGGTGGATGATGACGGTCAATCTGCGCGAGCTCTATCACATCGCCGAGTTGAGGACGATGCCGCAGGGCCATCCCGACTACCGGCGGCTGGTGCAGGAATTGTGGCGGCAGGTGGAATCGGTGCATCCGTCGCTGGCCGAGCATGCGGCGTTCGTCAACCGGCAGGCGTATCGGATGGGGCGGCTCCAATCGGAGCTGCGCACCGAGTATAAGCGTGATCTGCGGGCGAAGCCGCTGTGAAGCCATTGTGAAGATCATCCAGGTGGATCATGTCGGGATCGAAGTGAGCGATCTCAAACGGGCCGAGCAGTTTTACGTCGATCTCCTGGGCATGGACGTCTTCATGCGCCTGCCGGATCAACTGCTGCTGCAATGCGGTCCGCAGCGGATCGCGCTGTTTGAAAACCGCGGGCGAAAGCCGGGCGGGAAGGAACAGTTGAAGGAGCCTCGTGGCAAGTCGCACCACGCGTTTCTGGTGTCCAAGGACGAACTGTGGCAATCGAAGCGGCTGTTTGAGGAACGGCGCGTGCTCTTTCACGATCCGATCGACTGGGGCGATCATCATTGTATGTATTTTCTCGACCCGGACGAGAATCTTTTGGAGCTGGTGCATGCTCCGCAGTCATAAAGGGGACAGGCTACTTTTTACCGATCCCGTGGTAATTCATCTGGGGCTCTACATCGAGGAATCGACCACGTGGTTGGGAAAATCCTGAAAAAGTAGCCTGTCCCCTTTATCAAGAGGGGAGTGTGGAGAACATCACAATGGAACCGCAGGAAAAATGGCAGGCGAATATGGAGAAGGTGGCGTTTGCCAAGCGCTTCCCCGGGTTGCTGCATGACTGGACCGAGGCGAAGGGCAAGCGGATCGTATCGATTGTGCCGCTGTCCTCCGCCGAAGGCGGATCAGGCGGAGGCCGGCCTGGACAGGTGATTCTCTTTGACGATCGGACCTTTCTTGTGGCAGGATTGGTCGATCCCGATCCGGCCGATCTGATTCATGGATTGTTCGCCGCAGAGACGCCGCTCCGAGAGTGGTATCCCGATGCGTTTGCCAAGCTGGTCGATCTGCGGGAACGGGACGAGCAGCTCACGCAGCAGGCCAGGGTGGAGAAGATCGCGAGCGCGATCCGGCATAATGCGGGGTTGCCCGGCCTTCAAGCGGCGGTGGCTCGGGTGTTGAAGGATTTATCAGATGGGAAAAACTCACCATCGGATGAAAAGAACTCAAAAAGAGGGAGAACGACTGAATGAGACGGCGGAGCTGGTTCGGGTGGCTGGCGGTGGGCGTGGCGGTCTGGAGTGCCGGCTGCGCCGCGCCGCGCGTGACGCGTTCGATTTATCAGGAAGGGGTGGCCGGCAAGACCGAAACATTTGTGCGGCTTGATCATGTGTCAACGGAGGAACGGTTTGATCATCCCGCTGAGGTGGCGCCTGCGCGCTTGAGGGAATTATTGGCCTCCGTGGCCGTCCAGAGGCGGACGGGGTTGTTGTCCGTGATTTTTTCGGAGAAGCCGTTCAGGGCGTTTTCCGATCCGCAGCTTGATCTGCTCTCCGCGCAGCTCTCCAAGGCGCTGGCCGGGGCGACGCCGGAGGAGATGGCGCTCTTCTATTTCAACGCGCCGGAATCGAACGAGCAGTTGCGCGTGACATCGGGGGGGGGCTATGTCCGGCAGGGCCACCTGGTCCTCGTGATCGCGAATTATCACTACACCGCCTTATGGAGCGACCAGGCGGCGGGACGCCCCTATGTATCGGCCACGGCGTCCAGGGACAATCCCCTCTACGCCTATCCGGAGGGCATGTACCACCTGGTCATCGGGAAGGGGCAGGAGCGGTTGGGTGGCGAGGAGGGCTGGTTCAACAAGTTGTTCGGTGCGTCGGACCGGCGAAGCGGCGTCCTGCTGGCGTTGAATGCCCCTGCCGCTCCGGCGCCGGCGCAGGAAAAGCCCGCCGAAGAAGTCGCAGCGCCCCCGCCGGCGCCTGAGCATCAGATGACGACCACGGCACCCGCTCCGACATTGAGCACTGCGCCGCCGGCGCTCCCACCGCCGCCGGCCGCGGCCTCCACGCTGGAAGAAAAGCTCCGCCTGCTGAAGAAATTGCGCGACGACGGGTTAATTACGGACGCGGATTATGAGGCGAAAAAGCAGGAGCTGCTCAAAGGGTTCTAAATCAGAGCCCACGTATGGGCGATGGGGATTATTATCGGATTGTCGGGGGGAGCGGCGCCGCTGATGGATCCGCTCGCGTCTGTGGCCGCTCGCTCAAGTCGGGGGAGAGACCCGCTTTCTCCCCCGCGCCCCCATCGGATGTACGTGCGTATGGCGGTGGGGATTATCAAGGGGAGCGGCGCCGCTCGCGTTGATGCATAACCGCTGTGCGTTAATTAAATTCGTCGTGCCCGATTCCCCGCCGGGCGAGCCGGCCGTGATGATGATCATGTCATCGACACGGACCAGACCGCCATCCAGCGCGGCCGCCTTGGCCCGGCCGATCATTTCATCGGTTGTCGTGAAGTGCTCCACCAGAATTGGATAGACGCCCCAGCAGAGCATGAGCTGTCGCACGGTG
The DNA here is from genome assembly GCA_041484905.1 of Nitrospiria bacterium. Taxonomy (GTDB): domain Bacteria; phylum Nitrospirota; class Nitrospiria; order JACQCE01; family JACQCE01; genus JACQCE01. The sequence continues at coordinate 1,418 of JBGPIL010000050.1, read as the reverse complement.
GCGGGGTTGGGGCTGACGGCGATGATCGGGGAGCCCGGCCGATAGCGGGCGACCCGCCGGGCGGTCCCGCCGCTCGTGGTCGGCGTCAAAATCGCCGTGGCGCCCAGATCGCTGGCCATGGCGCAGGCGGCATGGCTGATCGCATGCGCCAGGTCCCGTTCGGTTTCCATCCGGCGCCGCCAGAAGCGATGCTCATAATCGACGCCCTGCTCCGTCTCGGCGATGATTTTGGCGATCTGCTTGGTTGACTCGATCGGATACGCGCCGCTGGCGGTTTCGCTGGCCAGCAGCACGGCGTCGGTGCCGTCGAGAATGGCGGTGGCCACGTCGGCCACCTCGGCGCGGGTCGGTCGCGGCTCGTGGACCATCGACTGGAGCATCTGCGTCGCCGTGATGACCGGTTTGCCCGCTGTGTTGGCGGCGGCGATAATCTCCTTCTGGATGCGGGGGACGCGTTCAAGCGGCAGCTCCACCCCCAAATCGCCTCGCGCCACCATGAGGCCGTCGGCGGCCTCGATGATCGCCGGCAGATCGTCGAGCGCTTCCATCTTCTCAATTTTGGCGATGAGTGGAACGGTCACGCCCGCTTCGATGCAGACGGCGCGGACCGGCTCGAGATCGCGGGCGGACCGGACAAACGACAGTCCGACCAGGTCGATCCCATGCGCCAGGCCGAAGCGCAGGTCGGCTTCATCTTTCTTGGTAAAGGCGGGGAGTGACAGGCGGGCGCCGGGCACGTGCATGCCGGCGTGGCTGAAGAGCGGCCCGCCGTTGATGACTTCGCACCGGATTTCCCCCCGGTCGATCCCGCGCACCGCGAGCGTGATCGAGCCGTCGGCCAGCAAAATCGTCTGACCGATCTTCACCTCTGTGGCCAGTTGAGGATAGTTGACGCCGATCCGCCCTCCGCCGGAGGCGGATCCGGTAGCACTGCCGCCCCCCCCCGTTGAGCCCGATGACCCCGTTGACCCGGCTGAGATGACCGGCTCCGGCGCCAGGGTCAACGTCGAGCCGGCCCGCAGGACGACTGGTTCCGGGCTGATCGTGCCGATTCGCAGTTTCGGGCCGGCCAGATCTTGCAGGATGGCAATCGGCCGGTTTCGTTCCCCGGCGGCGGTGCGCAGATCATGGATCACCCGTGCGTGTTCGTCATACGTGCCGTGGGCGAAGTTCAGGCGGGCCACATCCATCCCGGCGTCGATGAGTTTGCCCAGTTGCGGGGCCGCCCAACAGGCGGGGCCGATCGTGCAGATGATTTTGGCTCGTCGCATGGGTGGATGAGGGCTCACGTCACCAGGAGCAGGTGCAGATCCATGACGTTGGTTCGGGTCGGCCCCGTGATGACCAGATCACCCACTTGCTCAAAGAACTCGTAGGCATTGTGGCGTGCCAGCGCATCGGCCGGGTCCAGCCCCAGC
>JBGPIL010000049.1:0-12722 GCA_041484905.1 Nitrospiria bacterium | reverse complement strand
GCAGGGGATGCCGGATCCGAAGGCGATGGTGGCCCGTCTTGAGGCGCGGCTCAGGGACAATCCCAACGATCTGGAGGGGCAGATCATGGCCGGTCGCTCCTACATGGCACTCGAACGCCCCGGCGACGCGCTCACCGCGTGGGCCAAGGTCATTGAACTCGATCCCAAAAATCCCGAAGCCCATTTCAACATCGGCGTGATCCTGCTGACGACCCGGAAAACGGATGATCCCAAGCTGTTTCAGGAGGCGCTCGACCATCTCGACATCGCCTACGTCAAACTGCCCCAGGAGCCCGCCCTGCTCTGGTATCGGGGCATCGTCTTCGTCCATCAGAAACGGTACACCGAAGCCGACACCGCGTGGACGGCCGCCTATCAAAATCTGCAACCCGGCAGCGAAGATTCGAAATTTGTCCGGCAGTCGCTTGAGCAGCTACGCGCCGGCAAGCCGCCGCTGTTTTGACCGGCCGCCTGCACGCCGCCTTCTTCCAAGATGTGTGTCGTCTGAATACTCGTCGGTGACGGCCGCGCGCAGGCTTGACTCGCTCCCTCGCGCGGTTATACTATTAAAACACCGCCGGATCGTCGATAACCATCGGTGCGGACAGAGAGCTTCTCATGACGTTTGACACAGCGCGGCTGACAGAACCGATCGGGCTTCCATTCGTCGATATCTACGCCTGCTACGAGTTGCTGGAAGCCCTCCGGGCCCAAAACTTGTTGGAATCGTACGGTATTTCGTGCCGTGTCAGGGATTTGTCCAGCAGCGCGCTGCCACTGACCATCGGCACGTTCGGCGAACGGCGAATCGCCGTGCCTCACGAAACCGTCATCCAGGCCAAACAGGTGCTGGGAAAAGCCATTGCCGACGGCTACCTCTCGACGAGCGGCAATTTTTGCGGGGCCCGTGTCGATGAGGGGAAGGCGGCATGAGATCCATGATTCGCTTGATTCGTCTGATGACGGCCGGAATCGCCCTGTGCGGCCTCGTCTGGGCCACCGGCTGCGGCCAGCAGGCGGCCAGTTCGACGGAAGCCACAGGCAAACCCTCGCGCACGTCGGCCAGCGCACCCGTCGGGGTCAACGTCGGCCTGCGAGCCCCTGACATCGCGTTGCCCCTGCTGACCGGCGAGACCATCAACCTGGCCTCGCTCAAAGGTAAAGTCGTGCTGGTGAATTTCTGGGCCACTTGGTGCGGTCCCTGTTTGATGGAAATGCCCTCTATGCAACGGCTCTACCGGCAATATCAACACGATGACTTCGAAATCCTGGCCGTGGCCACGGACTTTGAAGGCGCCTCCACCGTCAAACCGTTCGTCGACCGGCTCCGGCTGACGTTTCCCATCCTGCTGGATCCGCAACTTCAAATTAACGATCTCTACAAGGTCACCGGTATTCCAACGAGCATCATCATCGACCGCGACGGCATCATCACCCATAAATTTTTTGGCTCGGAAAACTGGGACAGCGACGCCTCCCACCGGTTGATCGAGCAAATCCTGCGGGCCCACACCTGAGCCATTGATGGAACCCACCGCACCCATGTCGTATCTGATCGCCTTTACGGCCGGTCTGCTCTCCTTCGTCTCACCCTGTGTGCTCCCCCTGGTGCCGTCGTATGTCTCCTACATCACGGGCCTCTCCTTTGAGGAGCTGTCCGATAACACGCAGCGCCGGCAGGTCGTCTGGAGCACGCTTCGCAGTGCGCTGCTCTTCATCGCCGGTTTTTCGGCGGTCTTCATCGCGTTCGGCGCCTCGGCCACGGTCATCGGCCAGTTGCTGCTCACGCACCAGGAGATCCTCCGGCGGCTCGGCGGGGCGCTGATCATCCTCTTCGGCCTCTACGTCATGGGCGCGCTCAAGCTCCGCTGGCTGGCCCCCTGGCTCGCCATGGACGCGCACTGGCGGTTCAACGAGCGGCCGGCCGGCTATGTCGGCACCTTTTTGATCGGGGTGGCGTTCGCCGCCGGGTGGACGCCGTGCGTCGGCCCCATTCTCGGCTCCATCCTGCTGTACGCCAGCACGACCGATTCCGTCTCCACCGGCGTCCGGCTGTTGATCGCCTATTCGATCGGCCTGGGGCTGCCGTTGCTGGTCGTCGCGCTGGCCTTCAACAGCGTGCTGGCCAGACTGAAATCGGTCCAGCGCCACATGCGGGCGGTCACCATCGGCAGCGGGCTGTTCCTGGTCTTCGTCGGCGCGCTCATCTTTACCAATTCGTTCGCCGTGATCACGGGATTTCTGACCCGACACGGCATCGGCTGGTATCTCGGCCAATAGCCGCCTGCGCCATGCGACACTCACGCCAGACAGCCCAGCCAGCGATCATCATCGGCGTCGTGCTCCTGTTGACTGCGCCGGCCGCCGCCGTCTTGGGCGCGCCGCCGGCCCTGACACCCCGCACCTTTGTTGATCTGGTGAACACACAACGGCCCGTCGTGGTCGGGATCAACGCGACGCTGGCCGCCGACGCGCAGCCCCGTCTGCCGAAGGATCATCCCGTCATTCCACCCCCCCCGTCAGATGACGCTTCCGCCGAGCCCTCCCCCAGCGTCGGCACGGGATTGCTGATCGACACGACCGGTCTTATTCTGACGAATAACCACGTCCTCGAGCAGGCCGAGCAGGTGACCGTCACCACGTGGGCGGGCGATCGGTTCGACGCCTCGATCGTGGGGCGGGACCCCAAGACCGACCTGGCCCTCATCCGCGTCAAACCCCGGCCGGGCCAGCCAACCGTCTTCCCCGCCGCACGGATGGGTAACTCGGATGCGGCCGAGGTCGGCGAATGGGTGGCGGCCATCGGCAATCCCTTCGGCCTCGATCAGACGCTGACCGTCGGCATCCTCAGCGGCAAAGGCCGCGCGCTGGGCAACAGTCCCTACGAGGAATATTTGCAAACGGATGCGTCGATCAATCCCGGCAGCAGCGGCGGGCCGCTCTTCAACATCTCCGGCGAGGTGATCGGATTGACGACCGCGATGAATCCATCGGGACAGGGCATCGGCTTTGCGATCCCCATCAACCAGGTCAAGCTCCTGCTGCCGCAGCTGTTGCAGGGCAAAGTCCGGCGGGGCTGGATCGGCGTGATGATTCAAAATTCCTCCCCGGCGCCGGTCGACGGCGGCCGCGTCACCGGAGTGCTGATCACCGATGTGATGGACGACAGCCCGGCGGCACAGGCCGGCCTTCTACGCGGCGATGTCATCCTCGAATTCGACGGCGCGCCCATGGCCCACGTCAGAGACCTGCCCCGCCACGTGGCCACAACCGCGATCGGCAAGAACGTCGCGGTCAAACTACTCCGGCGGGGCAAACCGATCACCGCCGCCGTGACGGTGGGAGAGTTAAAGGATTAATGGTACAAACATCGGATATGACACCTCGCAGGGCTCGGTGTAAATGTTTCCCATTCTGATCAAAATTGGCCCGGTCGAACTCCGTTCCTACGGCGTGATGATTGCGCTGGCCTTTCTCACCGGCACCTGGCTGGGGGTGCGCGAAGCGCGCCGGAAAGGGTTCGACCCGGAGTTGATTTACGATCTGCTCTTCGTCGTCATGCTCTCCAGCCTCGCCGGCGCCCGGCTCTACTATGTGCTCGTCTCCGAGCCGCTGGAGTATCTGCGCCATCCGTGGGAAATCCTGGCCATCTGGAACGGCGGCATGTCGCTGCACGGCGGGCTGTTGGGCGGCTTGCTGGCCGGTTTCTGGTTTACCCGGTCGCGCCGTCTGCCCTTCTGGCGGTTCGCCGACACGGTGACCCCGGCGATCATGCTCGGCCAGGCGGTCGGCCGGATGGCCTGCGTGCTCAACGGTTGCAGCTACGGCAAGCCGACCGTGCTGCCGTGGGCGATCACGTTTACCAACCCAAACAGCGCGGCGCCGCATAATGTGCCCCTCCACCCGACGCAATTTTATGAACTGAGCACCGACCTGGCGCTCTTCGGCATCCTGTGGCTGCTACGTAAACGGATGGGCTTCGACGGCCAGCTCTTCCTGCTCTACTGGATGAGTTACAGCCTCGCCCGGTTCATTCTGGAATCGTTCCGCGGCGATTCATTGATGGTTGGCGGCCTGATTCCCGTGCCGCAACTGGCGAGCGCGGTGATTTTATTGCTGGCCGCTTGGGTCTATCTGAATCGGTGGCGGGCCGAGCAGCCCGCGGAGCCCGCGTCGTGACATTGAAAGAACCCGCCGCGGCGCCGTACGATGCCATCGTTGTCGGACTGGGCCCCGGCGGCTCCACCGCCGCGCGGCTACTGGCGGCCTCCGGTTACCGGGTGCTCGGACTGGACAAGGTGCAGTTTCCCCGCTACAAGCCCTGCGGCGGAGGACTGTCTGCGCGCGTCCTGCCCCACCTCCCCGATGATCTCCACTCCTGCATCGAGGCCACGATTCACAATCTCCGCTTTACCTTTCGGGGCACAAGGGCCATGCACTATCGCTCGTCAAAGCCGGTGGCGTACATGGTCCGGCGACCGGCGTTCGACCACGGCCTGGCCGAAGCGGCCGCACGGGCGGGCGCGATCATCCGTTATGGGCAGGAGGTCCGCCGGTTGTCCGAAACGGCGGAAGCCGTCGAGGTCGAGACCAGTGACGGCGCCCGTCATCAGGCGCGGTTCGTCATCGGCGCCGATGGGGCCAACAGCCGGATCGGCCGACAGATCGATCCCCGGTCGGCGGCCCGGCCCGCCTGGTCGCTGGAGGCGGAAGCGCTTCGCCCCGCCGCCGGCTCCACCGCTGCGGATGAGGTCTGGCTCGATCTCGGCACCGTGCCCGGCGGCTACGGCTGGAGTTTCCCGAAGGCGGGCCATCTCTCCATCGGCGTCGCCGGCTTCAGCCCCGTCCCGACCAATCCCAAGGCCATGCTCGCCGCCTACCTGAAAGCCCAGCAACCGATCGCTCCCGACACGGTGCTGACGCTGCACAGCCATCCCATTCCGGCCGTCTCCACCGCCCTGAGGCAGCTCGCGTCGGACCGGTTGCTTGTCGTCGGCGATGCCGCCCATCTGGTCGATCCGTTTTTCGGCGAGGGCATTTACTACGCGATCTGCAGCGGCGAGATCGCCGCGGACAGCGTGACCGCCGCCCTGCGCGGGGTGACTGCAGGCGTCGTCGGTTACAGCGACCGGATCAAAACGCAGTTTGAGGAGGAATTCCGGCTGGCCACGAAACTGGCGACCGTCGCCTACCGGCTGCCGTTTCTGTGGTATCTGGCGATGCGGGCCTGGCCCGAGATGACGGAAGAGTTTTCTCTCGTGTTACGGGGCGAACGCACCTACCGGCAGATTATCGACAAACTGCGGGCCGAGGGCGGCCGGTACCTGACGCTCGGCCTCCGCCGCCGCGTCAAGCAGATGATGACGTAACACACCTGCATGAATACTAGCGTCCGCCTCCATTCGCATGAACAATCGACTTTATGATCCGCTGTCCAAGATGGGGGTACCGCTCCTGAAACCCCGGCGCACTCTCCTTATATTCATCTTCGACAGTCAACCGGCCGGGAGTCGTTCCGAATAGCAGCCCCCAGAAGAATCCCGCGACCGTTCGAGGACGGCTCCAGGTCATCGTTCCAATATACACGGCGTGTCCACCGCCGGCGTCGAACGATCCAGACAGGTTGAATGAATCCCCGCTTTTTTCCCATCGAACGAGTCGATAGGTGCCGGATGGAAGGGTGGCGAAAAACCTGGCATCGCCGCCGCCATTGTCACAAACGATTTTGTATTTTTTCCCGCTGGCTTCATTCCGCACCGTCAACGTCATGGTCGCCATCTCCTCCAACACTGGCAGAAGCGACGGAGTCGACCATGTGACGATCAATCGCCCGAAAACCATCGATTCCGCTTCGCCATTGAGTGCGACCCCGAGCAGGGGCGTGTGTACCGTGGTAGCGCATCCGGAAAGACCGAACAACAGCACACCCACAACCAGCATTCGACGTCTCACACTCATTTGCATCCCGGTTTCAACGTGGCAGCAGACGAACAATCCGCCTCAAAAGTTTCTTCCGGTTTTGGCGCTTCGCCAACGGCAGCATCATGCATCATGGGGTCAGGTCTATAATGTTTGACTTTTAAAGTCACCATTTGAGTCGTCAGCCACGTAGAAACTCAAACATTATAGACCTGACCCCAAGAGTTGAGCAACGCGTCGCTTTAAGGCCTGGCGGTTCCCGCCTTTTGCCAATGGCAGCAGGTTCATCCCCAACACCCGGCGCATCAGCCGCTGGCGCTTAGCCGGATCGGCCACCTGGCGATGAATCCGGCGGCGCAGACGGGCCAGCAAGGCGACATAGGCCGCATAGTCCTTGCCGATGTCCCGGCTCAACCGCCGGCGCAACTGCTGGGCGAGCGCGGGGCTGGCGCCGCCGGTGGAAAAGGCCACCACCAGCGCGCCGCGGCGGAACCAGGCCGGCGCAATGACGGACGACCGGCCCGGATCGTCCACCACGTTGGTCCAGATCTTCCGCCGCGCACCGTCTGTGGCCACTTGTCGATTGACCGACGATTGATCCGTGGCCGACACGGCCAGCCACGCGCCTCGAAGATCGCTTCGCCGATAGCAGCGCTGCTGCCAGCGCAGACGGCCCGCGCGGTGCCAGGCCTGTAACCGGGGTGTGGCAATCGGACTGATGAGGGTAATCTCGGCACGGCAGTCGAGCAACTGGCGGACTTTTCGTTCGGCCACCCGGCCACCGCCGATCACCACCACCCGCCGGCGGGTCAGATCAAGAAAGAGCGGATAATACCGCATGCCGCGCGGCGCCGTGCGTCAGGCGTCGTGGCCGTTGAGCCGCGCCAGCCGCTCCTTGGCCCGTTGCTGATAGGTCGAAGCAGGGTATTGCTTGATGAGTTGCTCGAGCCGCTGCCGGGCCTGCTCCTGCTTGCCGCTCTCCGCATAGGCCTGGCCCAGCAGAAAGAGGGCCGGCTCCGCGATGGGCAGATCGCCATACTCCTTGATCACGGCTTCCAGGCGGTTGATCGCGGCGGGATAGGAGCCCTGACGGTAATAAAAGCGGCCAATGGCCAGTTCCGACTCGGCCAGTTCGCGGCGACAGGTCGTCAGGTGGGTGCGGACTTCGGCCGCGTAGAGGCTGTCCGGATACTTGGTCAGAAACAACTGGAAGGCCTTGAACGCCTTGGTCACCGGCTCGACGTCGCGGTCGATGCTGCGAAATTGCTTCAAATAGCTCAAGCCCGCCCGAAACTGAGCGTAGTCGGCCTGTTTATGGAGCCGGTGCAGCTCGAGAAACCGTTCGTAGGTGAGCGCGGCCTCCAGATAGTTCTGCTTGTCGAAGAGCTTGTCGGCCCGGCTCAGCAGCACCAGGGGATCGTGATATTGGGCCAGATCAGCGATCGACGCGGCCGATTCGGCCTCATCCAACCCAAAAAATTCCCGCACCCCCGCGCCGCAACCGACCGCCACGAGCGCGGACAGCGCCACCGCCGCCACACCCAGCCCCCGACCCCGCACATGCCACGCAACCTGCATGGTTGCTACGGTATCAGATCGTTTCCGTCGATTGCAACGACGGGACGCCTTGGCTATAATCAGCACGCGTCATGTCCGTCTCCCCTCGCCGCAGCGTTGTGCTTGCCACCGGTTCGGCCCTTCCGGAGCGCATCGTCACCAATGAGGAGCTGGCCGATCGGGTGGGCCTGTCACCCTCGGCGATTGTCGACCGGACCGGCATTCAGAGCCGCCGGTGGGCCGCGCCGACGCAAGCTACATCTGATCTGGCCCTCCGCGCGGCTGATGCTGCCCTCAAGCAGGCGGGCTGCGACAGCCGGGAGCTGGACGCCATTATCATCTCCACCACCTCACCAGACTATTTCTTCCCGTCCACGGCCTGTCTGGTCCAGCGCGAGTTGAAGGCCCAACGGGCCGTAGCGTTTGATGTGGCCGCTTCGTGCACAGGGTTTCTGGCCGCCCTGTCGGTCGGCGATCAAATGATCCGCACCGGCGCAGCCCAACGGTTGCTGGTCATCGGCGCCGAGATCAAATCGCGCACGCTCGATCCCACGGATCGCTCGACAGCCATCCTCTTCGGCGATGGCGCAGGCGCGGCACTGCTGGGTTCGCTCGCGGTGACCGCCACCGACACGGAGGAGAACACACCGGGGCTGCAGGCGATCCGCTTGGGCGCCGACGGCGGCGGCTCGACACTCATTCATCTGCCCGCCGGCGGCTCCCGCCTGCCAATGAGCACAGCAACGCTGGCGGCGAATCTCCATACGATGCGCATGAACGGGCCGGCCGTGTACCGCAAGGCGGTCACGACCCTCGTCCGAAACGTCCGCGCCCTGCTCCTCGATACCGGCCTCTCTGCTCAGAGCGTCACACACGCCCTCTTTCATCAGGCCAACCGGCGCCTGCTCGATCAAGTCGCCTGCCGGCTGGGGCTCACACCCGATCAATGCATCTCGACCATTGCCGAGACCGGCAACACCTCATCCGCCTCCCTGCCGATTGCGCTCGATTACGCCGCCCGGCAGGGCCGCTTGCACGAGGGTGATCTGCTCCTGCTGGCCGCCTTCGGGGGCGGACTGACGTGGGGCACCGCTCTGCTCCGTTGGGGAACCGGCCACCCCCCCAAATCAATCCCTTAACATGTCAACGGCATCATACGATCTGATCGTCATCGGCGGCGGCAGCGCCGGCTACGCCGCAGCGCGCGTGGCCACCGACCGGGGCAAGCGGGTCGCGCTGATCGAACAGGGCCCGTTCGGGGGCTTGTGCATCCTGCGCGGCTGCATGCCGTCGAAAACGTTGCTGCGGTCGTCGGAGCTGGCCCATCTGGCCGCTCATTCCGCAGAGCTGGGCATCAGCGCCAAAGATGTCGCCATTGATTATCCCGCCATCATCAGGCGAAAGAACACCATCGTTCGTGGCTTCGCCGACTACCGGAAGCAGGAAGTGGTGCAGCGCGAGTTGCTCACGCTGATCGACGGGGAGGCGCGGTTTCTGGACGCTCATCGCATCCGGGTGGGTGACCGGGAGTTGACGGCGCCCCGTTACGTCATTGCGACGGGATCGCGCATCTTCGTACCCGACATCCCCGGCCTGGCCGGACAGGGTTACTGGACCAGCGACGACGCCCTGGCATCGGACCGCCTGCCGCAGCGGCTGGTCGTCATCGGCGGCGGCGTAATCGCCTGCGAGCTGGGGCAGCACTTCGCGCGGATGGGCGTGCAGGTGACGATTCTCGAACGGGGGCCGCATCTGCTGAGACGCCATGATCCGGAATTCGGCCGGGCGCTGGGCGGCTATCTTGAAGAAGAAGGCATCACGCTCCGCACGAACGTCCGGTTTCATGAAGTGACGCGCCACGGCCGGTCAAAGATGGTGGTGATCTCGACCGATGATCAGCAACAGGCTGGGCGGCAATTCAGCGTCCACGGCGATGAGATTCTGATCGCCACCGGACGGACGGCCAATATCAACGGGCTCGATCTGGCCGCCGCGGGTGTCAAAGGCAGTGCGGGGGGCATCGTGGTAAATGAGCACCTGCGCACCTCCCATCCGGACATCTATGCTGCCGGCGACGTGACCGGCACGTTTCAATTGACGCACGTCGCGGTCCGGCAGGGAGAGATCGCGGCCTGCAACGCGCTCGGCGGCCCGGCGCAGGCGGCCGACTACCGGATTGTGCCCGACGTGGTCTTCAGCGATCCGCCCTTCGCGCGCGTCGGGCTGAGCGAAGTGGACGCCGCGCGCGCCGGCCGGCCCGTCCTAACGGCCAGCTATCCCTACGATGACCTTGGCAAGGCGATCTGCACCGGCCAGACGAAGGGCTTTGTGAAGATGCTTGCCGAACCGGTCAGCGGAGAAATCCTTGGCGTGGCCCTGCTCGGGGCCTCAGCGCCCGAACTCATTCATGAAGCGGTCGTCGCCATGCATTACCACGCGACGGTCGCCGATCTGATGCAGATGCCTCACTTCCATCCGACGCTGGCCGAGATTTTCACCTATCCGGCGGAAGCACTCGCCGTAAAGATTCAACCGATCGGAACCTGATTCTGAGCCTAACAATGCTGGAACTCTACGAAACCCCTGGGTGTCCCTACTGCATCCGGGTGAGGGAAACACTGGACGAACTGGGCATCGAATATCTCGTCCACACGGAGCCCTCCAGCCATCGGGAGCGGACGCGGGTCAAGGCGCTTTCCGGCCAGACGTTCGTCCCGACGCTCCACGATCCGGAGCGGGGCGTTATCATCGCGGATGATGACGACAAAATCATCGAGTACGTTACCGAGCACTATGGACGAAAAAGGTAGCCAGTAGTCAGGGTCCAGTAGCCAGGACAACCGTCATTTTCCCCTTTGCAGGATTTTTGTTTTCCTGCCTACAGGCTACTGCCTACTGTCCCCTTTTTTGTCTTGATGGCGCTGTGGTAAGGTGGGGTCATGTCCCCCGCCGAACGGCTTGAACTCTATCGGCAGATGGTTCTGATCCGCCGCTTTGAGGAAAAATGCGCGGAGATGTACGCCCTGGCCAAGATCGGCGGTTTCTGCCATCTCTATATCGGCGAGGAAGCGGTGGCCGTCGGCGCCATCTCCGTGCTGCGGCCCGATGATTACGTGCTGTCGGCCTATCGCGACCACGGCCATTGCCTGGCCAAAGGCTCCGATCCCAAGCGGGTCATGGCCGAACTCTTCGGCAAGCAGACCGGCTTGTGCAAGGGCAAAGGCGGCTCGATGCATCTCTACGACGTTGAGCGCCGGTTCATGGGCGGCTACGCGATCGTCGGCGGGCACATCGCGCTGGCCGCCGGCGTCGCCTTCGGACTCACCTACCAGCAGCAGGATCAGGTCGTCCTCTGTTTTTTCGGCGAGGGAGCCGTGCCGACCGGCGTCTTTCACGAAGCGATGAACATCGCCGCACTCTGGAAACTGCCCGTGCTGTTTGTGTGCGAGAACAACCGCTACGGCATGGGCACGCCGGTGGAACGGGCCTCCGCGATCTATGACATCGCCCAAACGGCGCTCGCCTATGATATGGGCCATTCGACGGTCGACGGGATGGACGTGCTCGCCGTGCACGAGGCCGTCGGCCGGATCGTCACCGATATGCGGCGCACACCCCGCCCCTATTTTCTCGAAGCGCGCACCTATCGCTTCATGGGCCATTCCATGTCCGACCCGGCCCACGGCCATTACCGGACCAAGGCTGAAATCGACGAACACAAGAAACGCGACCCGATCCTGCTCTTCGGACAACGGTTGATCGAGTTGGGCGAGGCCAACGCCGACCGGCTCCGCACCATTGACGCCCAGATGCAGCAGGTGGTACAGGGCGCAATTGATTTTGCCGACACCAGCCCGCCGGCGCCGCCTGAAGAGCTCTTTACCGACGTGCTGGCTTGATGCCCGAGAAAGCGATGACCATTGACTCAACACGTGTACGGCGATGGGGATTGTCAAGGGGAGATGAGCATCTCCCCTTGACTTAAAATATCCATGGCTGAGTTGTTGTATCGAGAGGCCCTGAACCAGGCCCTGCGCGAGGAGATGCGGCGCGATCCCCGCATCTTCCTCATGGGGGAAGAGGTGGGCTTTTACAACGGCGCCTTCAAGGTCAGTAAGGGACTGCTCGACGAATTCGGCGCCCGGCGGGTGATTGACACGCCGATCACGGAGGGGGGCTTTACCGGCGTCGGCATCGGCGCGGCGATGGTGGGACTGCGGCCGATTATCGAAATGATGACGTTTAATTTCGCCATCCTCGCGCTCGACCAGATCGTCAACAACGCGGTGAAGGTCCGGTACATGTCGGGCGGGCAACTGGCCGTGCCGATCGTCATCCGGGGGCCCGGAGGCCCCTCCCGCCAGCTCGCGGCGCAGCATTCACAAAGCCTCGAATCTCTCTTCTGCCACATCGCCGGCCTGTCGGTCGTGGCGCCCGCCACGCCCCGCGACGCCAAGGGGTTGCTCAAAAGCGCGATCCGGCAGAACAACCCGATCATTTTCATCGAGGGGCAGGAACTCTACTCAACCAAAGGCGACGTCCCGGACGGCGACTATACGATCCCCATCGGCCGGGCTGAGGTCAAACGGGAAGGCGCCGATGTGACGATCATCGCCTGGTCGAAGATGCTGCTGCTGGCCCTGCGTGTCGCCGACGATCTGGCCAAGGATGGAGTCAATGCCGAAGTCGTCGATCTGCGGACGCTCAAACCGGTCGACTACGACACGCTGCTGGGATCGGTCCGGAAGACCGGGCGCGCGGTGATCGTCGAGGAAGGGTGGAAATTTTGCGGGGTCGGCGCCCAGATCGCCACCGATCTCTACCACCGTGCATTCGATGCGTTTGATGCGCCGGTGGAACGGGTGACCGGATATGACGTGCCGATGCCTTATGCCAAGCATTTGGAACAACTGGCCCTTCCGACCGCCGAGCGGGTCATTGAAGCGGTCAAGAAAACCCTGTATAGGTGACATGATGGCAACGCGCGTGGTGATGCCAAAACTCTCCGACACGATGACGGAAGGCGTCGTCATTGCGTGGCATAAGCATGAGGGCGACCGGGTCGAAAGCGGCGATGCCCTCGCCGAGATCGAAACGGACAAGGCCGTGATGGATCTGGAGGCGTTCGGCTCCGGCACGTTGCGCAAGATCCTGGTTCCCGATCAGAGCACGGTGCCTGCGGGTCAATTAATTGCCATCATCGCGGCTCCGGGTGAAGATATCGCGGCTTTGCTGGCCGAAGCGGG
>JBGPIL010000048.1:0-12797 GCA_041484905.1 Nitrospiria bacterium | reverse complement strand
AGAAAATGGTCGGCCAAGAGGGGGATATCATCGCGCCGTTCCCGCAGCGGCGGCACCGTCACCGGCACCACTTTGAGCCGGTAGTAGAGATCCTGGCGGAACCGTCCCTCGGCCACCAACTGTTCCAGCGGCCGGTTGGTCGCAGCGACGATGCGGACATCCACCGGAATGGGCCGTTCGCCGCCGACCCGCCGGATCTCCCGCTCCTGCAACACCCGCAGCAACTTGACCTGCACCGACGACGTCACCTCGCCGATCTCGTCGAGGAACAACGTCCCGCCGTGCGCCAGTTCGAACGTGCCCCGCCGCCGGTTGATCGCGCCGGTAAACGCCCCCTTCTCGTGGCCGAAGAGTTCGCTCTCGAGCAGCGACTCGGTCAGCGCGCCGCAATTGACGGCGAGAAACGGCCCCGCGGCCCGCGCGCTCTGACGGTGAATGGCCTGGGCCACCAGCTCCTTGCCCGTGCCCGTCTCGCCCATGATCAGCGCGGTGGTCTCGGTCCCGGCGAGAAGATCGACCATCCGGCAGACCTCCCGAATGGCCGCGCTGCGGCCCAGAATCGTCGGATGGCCGGCCGGTTGATCGAGCCGGCGGCGCAGAGACAGATTCTCGGCGGCCAGCTGCTGCCGGCCGATCGTCGCGGTCAACAACTCCCGCCGCACCACCTGCACCTGCTGCAACGCCTGCAAAATCATAAAGGAGAACTGCTGCCGCACCGACCCCGTCGCCGTTTCAACCGCCCGCGGCCGCTCCCGCCAACGGAAGCGATAGCAAGAATAGGGCGCGCCGTAAATCTCCCCTTCCCGAAACCGATGCTGCAACCCACCCGCCGCCCCGGCGGTCCCGGCAATCAAGATCCCGCCCTTCGTAATTTCCACGACCTGAGCGCCCGACAAAGAACCAGACGCAGCTGATGACGAAGTCGGCGGGGAGATGGATGTCACGGCTTGCGCCGTGGGGGGGCCGGGAGGCCTGAGCAGCAAGGCCGTCTGCTCCCGCAGGGGCGCAATGGCGGCCGCCTCTTCACCAATCGGCGCGCTTGGATCGAGCACGATCCGCGCCTCCTTCAGCATAATCCCCCGTCCTTCCGCCACCACGGCGCCGGCCGCATCGTACACCCGCACCGTTTCGCCGTCCCACCGGACCGATGCGCCGGCACACTCCGCCGCGATATCTTCGAGCGACAGTTGCAGAAAATCAGCCTCACAGGCAACCGTTTCCACCCAGTCGTAGAGCCGGGTAAAGCCTTCATAATTACCGCGAAGAAAATGATGGGCCGACAGAATCTGAGGCACGCCGGGATCGATCCGGCTCAACAGCCAGATGTGCCGTTCGTCGTCCGGCGAGGAGGTTGACGGGCGGGGCACGAGCGCCTGCAACCGCAGATACGTGGTATAGGCCCCGGCCCACAGGTGCGAATGGGCGACCATGCCGCCGACGTCCGCGAACGCCAGCGCGACCAGCTCCAGCAGCGAAGGGGCGGCCGACCGTCCCCGGCTGAAATAATGGAGCGCGGCCTCATAGGCCACCGCTTTATCCTGTGCCGCTCGCTCGGCCGCCATCAGCGCGCGGCGCAACAACGGCTCCGGCAACCAGTGGTGGGGATCGCGCAGGAAGGCGACCGGATCGTCCGGGGGCTCGAACCCCTCGACGCCTGACAGCAACTCGTCGAAGTCGATCGCGCGCACGGCCTCCGGCGCAACGGCGTCGAGATAGTGGAGCAACTGATGCGTGAGAAACGTGGTGGCCCAGGCCCCGGATGCCATAAGAACCCCGTAGTGGAGTGAAAAAACCTATGTTCTATTTTCGAATAAAAATCAATTCCGCCTGCTCCTGATCATTCGGTTATTCACTTGAAAATCGTCGATCGACCATCCTCATGGTCCTTTGCCTTTCAATCGAAAATCGACAATCGTCAATCGAAAATGTCCTCAGTCTATTCCAAAGTCCTTGATCTTCGTCAACAACGTCTTATAACTGACCTGCAAAATCTCCGCGGCGCGGCTCTTGTTGCCGTTGGTCTCCTTGAGCACTTTTTGGATCATCCGCGTTTCCGCCGCCCGGCTCGCCGCCGCCCCCACCTCGTGCAGCGTGGCGTCGGCCGGCAACGGCGCCGCCTCGCCCATCGGCTCCCGGCTCTTGAGATTGAGCAGTTCCGGGCCAATCGTTTCTCCCTCGGAGAGGATCACGGCCCGTTCGATGCAATTTTGCAGCTCCCGCACATTGCCCGACCAGGCATGGGCGAGCAACGCCGCCTCCGCCTCGGGCGTCAGCCGGCGAATCGGCTTTTTCAGCTCGTGGGAATAGACGTCCAGAAAATGATCGGCCAGGACGGGAATATCCTCCTTCCGCTCCCGCAACGGCGGGATGACGATGGGAAACACGCTCAGCCGATAGAAGAGATCCTCGCGAAACAGCTTCTGCCCGATCGCCGTCTGAAGGTTCCGGTTGCTGGCCGCGACCACCCGCACGTCCACCTTCGTTTTGATCGTGCCCCCCACGCGCGTGATTTCGTCATCCTCCAGCACCCGGAGCAGTTTCGATTGCAGTCCCAGATCCATCTCGCCGATTTCATCGAGGAACAGCGTGCCCCGATCGGCCAGCTCGAACTTGCCGATCCGGCGGCCGACCGCGCCCGTAAACGACCCCTTCTCGTGGCCGAACAGCTCGCTCTCCAAGAGATCGTGCGGAATCGCCGCGCAGTTGATGGCCACGAACGGGCCGTCCTTGCGGGGGCTGATATAATGAATCGCGCGGGCGAAGAGCTCTTTGCCCGTGCCGCTTTCGCCCAGCAGCAGGACGGTCGTGCTGCCGGCCGCCACCTTCTGCAGCGTTTCGAGGCTCTTGGCCATCGCCGGGCTTTTGCCGATAATCTTCGGCACCTTCAGGTGCTTGGCCATCTCCTCCCGCAGGATCACATTCTCGGTCACCAGCCGCTGCTTCTCCAGCGCCCTGTCGATGAGCAGGAGCAGATGATCGGGGTCGAACGGCTTCGTCAGAAAATCGTAGGCGCCCTCTTTGACCGCCTTCACGGCCGTCTCGATCGTCCCGTAGGCGGTCATGAGAATCACCGGCGTCCTCGGGCAGAACTCCCGGGCCGCTTCCAGCACAGCCAGGCCGTCTTTATAGGGCAGTTTCAAATCGGTAATGATCAGATCGAACCGGTTGTCCCGCACCTGCTGGATCGCCTCGCGGCCGTCCTTGGCCCAGACCGACTCATACTCGGCCGCGCCGAGCGCCTGCATGAGCATCTTGGCCATGCTCTCTTTATCTTCGGCGATGAGAATCTTGCCCATGAAAACACACAGTAGGCGGTAGACGGTAGGCAGTAGCCAGAGAAAGACGACGGTTGTTCCTGGCTACTGGCCCCTGGCTACTGGCTACCAGCCTTTCTCCAAACTCGCGCAGTATAGCACACCCTGAACAACCGGTCACCCCACGCCCTGTCACCTGAACAGCGCGGCATATTCCCGAACCAGAAACAACTCTACCGATGAGATCACACGACTCAGTCCGCTGGCACGGAATCTGCTTACATCACGCGTAGCAACACTCACACTCCCAACAAAAGGAGCCTATCATGACCGAGGTCAAAGAAAAACAGCCCGCCACCAAATCGGCCCGCCAGGTCTTCGCCATCGCCCAGCGGAACGGGAAGAGCTACTGGATCCGGATCGGCGCGGCTTTCACCAATCAGGACGGGAGCGAGACCGTGTTGCTGGATGCCCTGCCGGTCACCGGCCGGATGCAGATCCGCGCCGCCGCGGACAACGGCAAACCGGCCACACCACCGGTCTCATAAAAAAGGGGACAGGCTGCTTTTTCCTGCTTTCCCTTTAAAGATGTGCTTGTTCCCAAAAGGGGACAGGCTGGTTTTCTTCAACCCTCTCTTCAAAGGAGGCGTGAAGCGATGCCTCGCATTCCACGAGGCCAGTTGGCTGGCTATGCCTATCACATCATTAATCGGGGAAACGGCGGTGCGACCATTTTCCGCAATACCGGTGACTATCAGGTTTTCCTCGGCCTGCTGTGCGCGGCGAAATCCAGATTTGCGGTCAAGGTGTTTGGATTCTGCTTGATGCCGAACCACTTTCACCTTGTCCTTCAGCCTGAGACTGTTATGACCCTCAGCACATTCATGCAGTGGTGGCTCACCAGTCATGTACGGCGATATCACCGGCGCCACGGGAGCAGCGGACACGTCTGGCAGGGTCGCTTCAAGAGTTTTCCCATCCAACAAGATGGACACTTTTTGACCGTCCTCCGTTACATCCTGTGCAACCCGATTCGCGCCGGCATAGTCGAACAGGCGAATCAATGGCCATGGTCGAGTCTTAGTCATCGAACGATTCTAGATCCATGGCCAGTCCCTTGTCCTCCTGATCGGAATCGCTGGCTCAATGAGCCGCTGCTCGATCGTGAACTAGGCCGGCTCCGCACTTCTGTGAACCGACAGAGACCGTTTGGGGCTGCAGAGTGGCAGACACAAACAGCAACGACTTTGGGTCTTGAATCCACGCTACGTGACCGCGGTCGACCACACAATCGCTCTAAAAAGTAGCCTGTCCCCTTTTTAGCGCCGGCTGACGGCTTTTGCCGCGGTCTCTCCGACGGGCAGCACGATGCGAAACGTCGTGCCGGCTCCCTCTTTCGTCTCGACGGCGATCCGGCCGCCGTGGGAGAGAATGATCTTGTGGGCGAGCGCGAGCCCCAGGCCGGTGCCTTTCTGCTTGGTCGTGAACATCGGCAGGAAAATCCGGTCCAGATGCTCCGGCGCAATGCCGACACCCGTGTCGGTGATGATGATTTCCACGTCGCGCGGTTTGACCGGCCGGCATTGCACGGTCAGCGTGCCGCCCTCCGGCATCGCATCGAGCGCGTTGGCGAACAGATTCAACAGGGCCTGGTAGAGCAGCCCCTCATCCACCCAGACCACCGGCAGGCCGTCATTCGTTCCTCCGGCTGAGACGGAGCCGGCTAAGGAGGGCTGAAGGTTGACTGACACGGTGACGTGCTGCTCCGCGCTGCGGGCCGCCACCTGCGCGAGGCTGCGCGTAAGCAGGCCGGCCAGGTCAGTGGGCGAAACCGACAGTTCGGTGTGGCGGCCGAAGTTCAATAAATCATCAATCAGCCGGTTCATCGCCTTGAGCTCTTCATTGATCGCCAGCGCCATCTTGGCCGTCGGATCATCCGGCTTGAGCGACTTGGCGACCAGCCGCGCGTACCCCATGATCGTGCCCATGTAATTGCGGAATTCATGCGCGATCCCCGCCGACACTTCGCCCAGCTCCGCCAGGCGGCGCCGCAGCTCCACCTGCTCCTGCAGCCGTTTGATCTCGGTCAAATCGGTAAAGACCACTGTCGCCCCCAGCACCGCCTCCGCCTGGTCGCGCAGCAGCGACGTGCTCATGCCGACCCAGACGCGGCCGTTCGGCGCGTCCAGCTCCAGCTCCTGACGGCTCAGCCATTCCTGCCGCTCCAGCGTCTGGGCGATGATCCGCGTCAACGGATGGCCCGCGCCGAACAACTCCTCCGGGCGGCGGCCGATCACCTGCGCCCGCGGCCAGCCCAGAATGCGTTCCGCCGCCTCATTATAGGAGGTGATCTTCAACTCCCGATCGACCGTCAGCACGCCGCTGGCCACACTGCGCAGAATGTTCTCGTTATAACTTTCCACGTGCCGGGCCCGTTCCTCCGCCTCGCTGCGCAACCGGGCCAGCTCCTGCTCCTTCTCCTTCAATTCCTGAATCAGTCCCGCAAACGTCCCAACGACAAATGCCTCCCGCCGCCGGACCGGACTGCCATCCGTTCCGCCCTTCGGGATCGGCTCCTCCCGCGGCATCACCCGCAGCCACCGAATGACGGCGTAACCCAACAACAGCACGGCCGAACCAACGATCACCCCCAGCGGCCAGAAGGCGCCGGAGCCGGCCCTCTCCCGCAAGGCAGGCGGCAGATCGATCGTCACGGCCAGCAACAGCGGTCCATCGGCTCCGGCCGTTCCGCCCGCTCCGACCACCCCGGTCATACCAACCGGATGCTCAAAGTCGGTCACCGGCAGCCAGTACGTCCGCACCTCGGCGCCGGAGGGCAACCGGCGCGGCGGGCTCAACAACCCAAGACTGGTCAGGTTCCTCTGTTCCACCGGCATCAATGGAATGATCTCCTCGGGCAGAGACCGGCCGGCCTCGGCGCGATCCCCCATCGAATCGAGGACCGCCTTTCCGTATCGATCCCACAGCGTGATCCGCCGAACGGCCAGCTGATTCGTTAAGGCGGCCAACACGGCCACCGTCGCCTGATCCCGATGCTGCGATAGTTCCACCTCCACCCACCGGGCCGCCGCCGCCGCACGGGCCTCGAATTGCTCGGCCGCTGCCGCACGAAGCTGCCCCAGCCGGTTCGACTGGACGTTGATCATCCCGATCAGCAACGCCACACCCGCTCCGAGCAGCAGAAAGAAGAGACCGCCGGGCGTGAACCGCCCCCGCGTCCCGTGCGTCATACGATCGTGCGGGCGACCGTGCAGTCGACCACAAGGCTTATCGTCCCAGACCGACATACCACTCCCAGATCGTCGTGCCGAGGAAGAGCGACAGCAGGGCGCCCAACGCAAGAAACGGCCCAAACGGAATCGGCGTCTTCCGCCCCCAACCCTTCAATGCCATAAACGACACCCCAACCGCCGCACCGGTCAGCGACGCAAGAAAAATCGTCAGGATCACATTCTGCCACCCCAAAAAGGCCCCGATCATGGCAATGAGCTTGATGTCGCCGCCGCCCATCGCCTCCTGCTTGAGGATCCGAGAGCCCACCTCCGCCACCAGCCAGAAAAAGCCGCCGCCGACCACACAGCCGATCAGCGAACTGATCCACCCTTGCGGCAGCCAGTAACTGACCGCCAGACCGATCACGATCCCCGGCAGCGAGATCACATCGGGGATGATCTGAATATCAAGATCGATCACCGTCACCACGATCAGCGCGGAGAAAAAAACGGCATAGATCAGCGCCGGCCAGGTCAGACCGAATGACCGCAGCAGCAGGAGGTAGCCCCCGCCGTTGAGCGCTTCGACCAGCGGATAGCGCCACGAGATCGGCGCCCGGCATTTCCGGCAGCGGCCGAGCAGAAGGAGAAAGCTGATGATCGGCAGATTATCGTACAACGCGATCGGGTTCCCGCACTTCGGGCAGCGCGAGCCAGGCCAGACGATCGATTCCCCACGCTGCATGCGGTAGATGCAGACATTGAGAAAGCTGCCGATCACCGCCCCGACCACAAAGACGATGACATCGATCGGCCACTGCATCGAGAGCAGATTGTCCATCGATTTCATCACTGTAGCACACCCCCGTCGAGTCGGCAAATTTCAAAAAGGGGACAGGCTACTTTTTCGTTTATCAACCATTTCCAGCGCATGTGCAAAACTGTAAAAAGTAGCCTGTCCCCTTTTTTGCCCTTCCTTTTTCTTCCCCTTCTCTTCAAAGACCCGGTTGGCGGTGGCGATGTGGCCGTGTCGGAGATCGCCCTATCGATGGCTTGCAACCAACGGGGCGATCGAGACCCGAGCACCGGCAAGCACCATAAGCGCAGCCGAGTGCGTGCCACGGAACTGCCCCCAACACGGGCTATGCCCTTGACCCATTCCCCGACCGACTGCCATAATCCCTTTCCATGACCACCACCAACCCGGTCCGTGTCCGCTTCGCCCCCAGCCCCACCGGCCACCTGCACATCGGCGGCGTCCGCACGGCCCTGTTCAACTACCTCTTCGCCCGTCACCACAAGGGTGTGTTCATCCTCCGGATCGAAGACACCGACACGAGCCGTTCCACCGACGAATCGATCCACGGCATTCTCGAAGGGTTGAAATGGCTCGGTCTCAACTGGGACGAAGGCCCGTTCCGCCAGACTGACCGGCTGGCAATCTATCGCACACACATCGACCAACTGCTCGCACAGGGCCAGGCGTATCATTGCTATTGCTCGCCGGACGAATTGGACGCGCGCCGGGCCGAAGCGATGGCCAAAAAGCAAACCCCCAAATATGACGGCCGCTGCCGCGACCGGAAGACTCCGATCCCCGGCCGCACGCCTGCCGTGCGATTGAAAGCGCCGCAAACCGGACAAACCGTCGTCAAGGATCTCATCCGCGGCGACGTCGTCTTCGAGAACAGCCAGCTTGATGATCTCATTCTGCTGCGCTCCGACGGCAACCCGACCTACAACCTCTGCGTCGTCGTCGATGACGCGGAGATGAAAATCTCCCACGTCATTCGCGGCGATGACCATCTGAACAACACGCCGCGGCAGCTGCAGATGTACGAGGCCTTCGGCTACCCGCCGCCCCAATTTGCCCACGTCTCGATGATCCTGGGGCCGGACAAAGCGCGCCTGTCGAAGCGGCACGGCGCCACGTCAACCCTGGTCTATCGCGAGATGGGCTATCTGCCCGAGGCGCTGCTCAATTACCTCGCCCGCCTGGGTTGGTCCTCAGGCGATCAGGAAATCTTCTCGTTGCACGAGATGGTGGAGAAATTTTCGCTTGACCATGTCAACTCGTCGGCCGCCATCTTCAACCCGGACAAGCTCCTCTGGCTGAACAGCCACTATATCAAGACGGGTGACACCACCCGTTTAGCCCTGTTGCTCCGCGACCATTACCTGGCCGAGCGCGAGCCGGCCGCTCGATCAATCCCGGATGACCAGATGATCCGGATCGTGAAAGCCTTGCAGGAACGGGCCAAAACACTCGCCGAAATGGCTGATCTGTCGATGTGCTACGTGGAGGAAGAGATCAACCCCGAACCGGCCGCGGCCGCGAAATACCTCACCCCCGCGATCAAGCCCGCGCTGGCCAATCTGACCAAGCAACTCTCCGCGCTGCCGCGATTTGACGAGCCGGCGCTCCCCGCGGCGTTTGAAGCCATCATTGCCGCGCATCAACTCAAGATGGCCCAGCTCGCCCAGCCCGTCCGCGTGGCCTTGACCGGCCGCACCGTCAGCCCCGGCATCTATGAAGTGCTGGCGCTGCTGGGCAAGGAACGGTCGCTCGCCCGACTCAAGAAAGCGCTTGATTCGATCGGCGGATAATCACATGCCCCGATTGATTTCGTTATTCGTGTTGGTCCTGACACTCCTGTTCCTGAACCACTGCGCCAATCGGGAGCAACCCTCCTCGACATCGAAACCGGGGGAATTGGCGGGATCGGCCAAATCCTCAGTCGGCTCCTCAAGCGATTGCGTTGGCATGGGCTGCGACAAACCGGCTCAGGTGCCCGGCGTGCAAGGCTGCGTCGGGATGGGGTGCGACAAGGAGGGGGCAAAACCATGATCACACGATTCGTCTTTGCCATCGGCATCAGCTTGGTGCTGGCCGTCCCCGCATCGCAGGCGCAGCAGGTGCCGGGCGTCCAAGGCTGCGTCGGCTCGACCTGCGACAAACCGGTCGAGATCCCCGGGGTGCAGGGCTGCGTCGGCCTGGGCTGCAAGTGCAGCCAGGCGCAACTCGACGGCGGCATGGTCGACACCGGGCTGGGTTGCCGGAAAAAATGCGACGACACCAAGGTCTCCGAGGCCATGGAGGCCTACAAGCGCGATCTCAAGATCGCCACCGGCCTGTGGAAAGATGCCGATGAGGAAGGCGACAGAGCGCTCGAAGAGTTTCGTGAAACCGGCGACGACATTCTCAAGGAGATGGGTGTGGGAGGGATCGGAAAAGCAGCGGAGGAGACCCTGCCAAAAATCGGCGAGCATGTGTTAGAGGAAACCGGCACAGCCAAAGCCCTGCTCATCGAACTGCCGCAAACGGCGGAAATCCCCATTACGGTGGGGACCACCCTCGTTGAAATGGGCACAGCCGTCCATCATGTGTCCGCCGCCGTGGACGACCTCGATTACGCCACGCAGTCCGAGGCCGAAATGCGCGCGCGCGGCGATCAGAAATGGAAGCAGGCCCTGGATGATTTGGAACGGGCAAAAGCCGAGGAAACGGCATGCAAAGCGGCAAACAAAGCCCTGGATGAGAAAGTCAAAGCCGACCGGGCGCTTGAAAAGCAGGCGCGACGGTATATGGAGGAAGGCGGCATCATCGGACCAGACGGCCGGGTCACCAAGGTCTACTATGTCGGCAATCAGGAATTCAGAGACGCCAAGCGTGCGTTGGACGCCGCCAAGGAGCTGGTCGCCCACCGCAAACAGTCCGGCGCGCTGGATCGGCGCGGCGTACCGACCCGGGCCACGCTCACAGCAGACCTGACGGTCGCCGGCGCGCCTGCCAATGAGGTCAAACAAGCGATCACCGACATCTCCGTCGCGGAAGCGCACATCCGGCAAGGCACGACGAGCGTGATCAATCGATTGAAACAATACCAAAAAATGCGCAAGCAGCTTCGCGCCCTTCGATCTCAAATACAAGCGAAACCGTAAACACCTCCCGGCCATCACGAGACCACTGATGCGGCAACCCCCATCCCCAAAGGTAATGACATGATCACACGAATCATGCTGACCGTAGGATTCGGCATCATCTCGGCCCTCTCGGCTCTGATGATCGCCCCACCCTCTCAGGCGGCGAATGTGCCGGGCGTCCAGGGCTGCGTCGGGGCCACCTGCGACGCGCCGGTCGAAATCCCCGGTGTAAAAGGCTGCGTCGGCCTGGGCTGCAACCCCTGCGATCCCAGTGTATGGGTGGAATATGAACGGAAGAAGAAAACGGCCGAAGAACTGTTCGAAGCCGCCGCCAAGCAACGGGCGGAGGTGAAGGAAGAGGCCGCCAAGTTTTACAAAGAGCAACTGGAAGGCATGGGCGAGGTGGCCGCCGCCAAGGGGCCGCCGCTCGCGATGGCGGGAAAGCTTAAACACAATGGTCTGGTCGCCATGGGAAAAACCGGCAAAGATTTGGCAGCGAAGGCCGCCTACCTGGAACGGTCCCGGGCCGCGGCCGCCGTCATCGAAGGCGCCGAACTCGGTGGCGCGGCGGGCACGGCGCTTTGGATTTATACGCTCGCGGAGAAAACCCGGCAATTGAACGCCGAATGGGAGGCTAACCGGAAGATGGCGGCCGAAGCGGCCCGTCTGCTCAAAGAAGCCACCGATGCCTTTCGCGCCTACGGCGATCAGATGAAGGATTGCGCCAAAGCCAGAGAAAAACAGCAGGCGGCGGAAGCGCTGAAAGACCGCGCGCGGGAGTTGATGGAGACGTGGGACAACAATGGCAACCTCTACCGGGATCCTTCAGGCAATATTCTCGACGCCTCGGCGGCGTTGAAGCGGGCCAAGGAGATTCTGTCGAATTCCGCCGCCTTTGATGACCGGCGGGAGCCCCGTGCCAGACTGGTCGCCCAAGCGCCAGCGACTCCGCCCGATGTGACAGTCACGCTCGATCAGCTCCAACGGGCGATTGCGGCCGTGGACGAAAGCATCCGGTTGTTCACGAGCGGCATGGACCAGTTGATCGCCATGCATCGCGCGCAAGAAAACATCGATGCCAACCTCCAGCGGTTTCTGAAAACGTTCTGATCCGGAACGACCGCCATGTCCGTTCGTTTCGAGATCACCCCCCAGAACTTCTGGCTCTTTTTCGGCGGCCTCTGGCTGTTCGTGGGAAGCATCTTTTTCACCGCCGGCGCATCAATGCTGATCTATAAATTCATGACCGATCATCTGACGGATCTTGAACAGCCGGCTGAATTCGCGCTCATTGGCGGCATCGTGGCCGCCATCGGCGGCACGCTCGTCTTCAGGGCGCTGGCGAAGCGCAAATTGGATGAAGAGTTGCGCCGCCGCGGCATGCCGGCTGACGCGACGATCACCGAGGTGGCCCCGGCCAACATCCGGATCAACCAGGTGCAGCAGTGGGCCATCCACTACCGGTATCAGGACGCCTACGGCAAATCCCACACCGACTCCCGCATCATCACCCCGGAAGAGGCGCCGCAGTGGCAGACCGGCCAACGCATCTCCGTGAAGTATGATTCCCAGCGCCCTCATCTGCACGTCTGGATTGGCCCCGCAGCATGATTCAGACGGTGAAAATGATCGGGATGGCCTTTGCGGCCATCTTCATCGGGGCCGTCATCAGCGTCATTCCCCCGCTGCCGGCCTGGTTCGAATCGGTCGATGCCCATCGCAACGAGTGGATGGTGATCCTGGGCGGCGCGGCCCTGCTCGGCCTGCTGCTGATGATGAGCGGCATCCTGTGGCTCATTCTGGATCGGGGGAAACCGCTCGGTCATGAGGAAGCCGAGGATGTGGAGCGCAGCGTCCGGATGGCGGCACAGCCGGTCACGTGGCGGGCCACGGCCTATAAAGTTCTGGGCACGGCACAGGGGCAGGCGGCCGATGACGAGTTTTCGTTTCACGCCATGAAAGAGGCCTGCAAGAGCGGCGCGTGGTTGAGCGATCCGGTCTGGCGTCGCCGCTGTCTGACCGCTGTCGGGGCTGTGATGATGACGATCGGCCTCTTCGGCGGCGGCTTCGTGCTCGGGCCACCGCCCGTCAAAGTGCTGACGGCCGGCGCGCTGCTCTATGCCCTGACCCGCACCACGTGGGGTTTCTGGCGCGCGTAACAGGCCCTTGACTCGATCGGGAATAATAAGGAGAATGGTGGCTCGGTGGTTAGGTCGCTGGGTAGTTAGGAAGAACCAGACCAAATAATTTTATCTCTGCTAGCCACCTATCTACCTAGCAACCGAGTCACCTTGTTGCTCAACTACTGGGGGATCGTCTAGCGGCAGGACAGCAGACTCTGACTCTGCTTACCGAGGTTCGAATCCTCGTCCCCCAGCCATTCTTT
>JBGPIL010000047.1:0-13106 GCA_041484905.1 Nitrospiria bacterium | reverse complement strand
TGGCAAGATAACGATGGCCAGGAACCGAGCGTTGGTTTGACACGCGAGCCATGGTGAAGATGCGTACGGCGATGGGGATTATCAAGGGGAGAGGAGCTTCTCCACTATTGGAATCAGGGGGAGATTCCGACTCTCCCCCTGATCACCCCCATCAGATTTACGATATGAGTCCAACAACCAATGGGGGGTTGTCAGGGGGGAGATAGCGTCTCCCCCCTGACTTCAAAAGATTACAAATTAGTCGGACTGCTGGGCACGTCCTGCGCCAGCACGCGCTCGGTCGCTTTGGCCAGCTCGGCGTCCGCACCGTGATCGAGCGCAAACACACGGCACTGAACCACTTTGGCTGGAATAAAATCGACCAGCGTGCGCAGCGGCTCTTTGGAGTTGGCGCCCGTCGACGGATCGTAGACATGAATCTGAAACTCGCCCATGTTGAACGGGTTCAAGGGGCGCGGATCCTGATTCGCCAGATCGACCCGGAACGGCACCTCGCGCAGGTGCGTGGGCAGGTGCGCCCGGATGCCGGCTTCCACCTGGCCGCTCTCCATGAAGACGCGTCCCCGCTCCTCGCCACGCGTGGGCAGCGTCCGCTCGTAGGCCATCTTCCATTTCACGTCGCGTCCCAGCAGCCGCTGCCATTCCTGCGCCAGTTTACGCTTCTGCTCGGAACGCGCGCCCTGCCAGCGGCGCATTTCTTCCAGCAGCGACCAGTCGGTCAGCCCGAGGTAGGGTGTCAGATCCCGCCGCAGGTCGGCGTCAAAATAGAGGGCCATCGTTTCCTTGAAAATATCGCGCAGGTGCAGATCAATCGCCCGGGTGGTCCGGTGGTAGTAGACATTGGTATAGAGATACCAGCGCGCGGTCAGAAACATTTGGAGCGCGGCCAGTCCGGCGCGGTGCAACGTCAGCCCATCGCCGGTGAAAAACGTGTAGTGCAGCAGCCGGTCGAGGTCGACGGGGCCGACGGCCACGCCGCACATGTAGGCGTCGCGCAGCACGTAGTCGAGATTGTCCGCCGTGTAGGTGCCCCCCAAAATCGGCTGGAGCAACACCAGCCACCGCGGCCACTTCGAGCTGTCCTTGTGCGGATCCTTCAGGATCAGAAACGCCAACTGCTCCGGATCAAGGGTCTCTCCCTTCGCCAGGGGGCCGCCGGGGCTCCGTCGAATGTTGCGGATCAACTCACCGAGTTGTTCAACGATGATCCGTTGCCCGACCCGCTCATGAGTCAGGTGAAACAACTCCAGATGATGCTGATCGAAAAAATGGCCGAAGGGGCCGTGACCCACGTCGTGCAACAGGGCGGCGACCCGCAGCAGCGCTTCGATATACGCCGGCGACGGACAGTCGGGGGCCACGGCGTTCAGAGAGGGGTAGAGGTGACGTGCGAAACGGCCGGCCACGTGCATCGCGCCCAGCGAGTGCTGAAACCGGCTGTGTTCGGCCGACGGGTAGACCCAACGGGCGCTTTGCAACTGCGAGATGTAGCGCAGTCGCTGCATCCAGGCCGAATCGATCAATTCTTTTTCGGTGGTCTCGTTCTCGCGCTTGCGCGCGGGCACGGTGAAGGTGATGTAGCCGTGAATCGGATCGGAAATCAGCGCCTGCCCGTCATAGCGTGCCGTGGCGACGGAAAAGGGTGTTGCGGCCTGGTCAGGTGGAGTCATTGTGATATGGGGGTGATGTGGCGTCTGCCGCCGCGCGGCTCTCAGCGGTTGTGATGAGGACAGTTCATCGGATAAAACGCGCAGGTCGGAGCCGGCCATAAGCCGAGTTCTGTTCCCGTTCGCGGTTGCCCGCGAACGGGTGACGACCATTTCTCTGGGCCCGCCGTTGCCGGCAGGCTCAAGCGACCAACCCGCCCCGCGTCACCTGGTCGGTGAACCCAGCGGGCCGCTGAGCCGCAAAGCGGCGCGGGGCCTATTCGGTCTTGCTCCGGGTGGGGTTTACCATGCCCCCTCGGTCACCCTCGGGGCGGTGAGCTCTTACCTCACCGTTTCACCCTTGCCAGTAGAACAGTGGATGGTTGATAGTGAATAGTGGAACGTTCATATTATCCACTCACCACTTTTCACTTTCCACCGCCCTACTTCGGCGGTTTATTTTCTGTGGCACTTTCCTTCGCCTCGCGGCGACTCCGCGTTACGGAGCACCCTGCCCTATGGGGCTCGGACTTTCCTCCCCGACTCAATGCGTCGGAGCGATCGCCTGTCCGGCTCCCACCTGCGCCTGCGCATTATAAAAGAGCCTCCGGATCGATTGCAACCGATATAGAGTCAGGGGGGAGACACTATCTCCCCCCCTGACAACCCCCCATTGGTTGTTGGACTCATGGGGTAAACTCAACCCCTCTGCGTGTACATCCGATAGGGGGAGCGGGGGGGGAGAAAGCGACACTCTCCCCCCCGGGTGAGCGAGCGACGATCTCTTCAGGCGCGAGCGGATCCCTCGAGCCGCTAGCTCCCCCTGACAACCCCCATTGGTTGCTGTGCTCATGTTGTGTGCCCAGCTCATACGCAGCGTACATCCGATGAGGGGCTCGGGGGGAAAGCCGGATTCTTCCCCCGATCTAATCAGGGAGCGTGCTCAGCTCCCCCTGACAACCCCCATCGCCATACGGGTTGTACCCACGGCTCGCGTGTCAAAGCGACGCTCGGCCCCTGGCCACCGTCTTCTTGCAGTTCGCTGAGCTTCGAGTCAGACTGGAAGGGGGGTTCCCCCTGACAACCCGTTATTTGAATTGGGGGGAGACTGTATCTCCCCCCTGCCCCCATTGGTTGTTTGACGTATGAAAAGTCGTTGCTCACCGGCAACCCCCATCGTCCCTACACGGCGCTCACGGAGCGTACATCCGATGGGGATTATCAAGGGGAGCAGCGGAATGCTCCCCTTGATTTAAATGGACGGGCGCCTTGTTGATTGTGGGCAATCATGCTATAGTGCTCATGCTGGTCGTCGCCGAATCGCGCCGACTCCGCACATGCCATGCGCCGCATTCTCATCAGCGAGGTGATGATCCCCAAACCCGTCACCATCACACCCGATCAGACGATCGGGCGGGCGATGGAGCTGATGGCCCGCTACGACTTCCGTCGGCTGCCGATCATCAAAGAGGGCAAGCTCGTCGGCATCATCACCGATCGCGATGTGCGCCAACTGGCCGGGCGGCCCACCTTGAAGCTACCCAAAACGGCGCAGGACGATGCCTACCTGAATCTGCCGGTTGAAGAAGCGATGACACTCAACGTCATCACCATTCGAGACAACCAGCCGGTGCAGGAGGCGATTCAGGTCATGCTCAAGCACAAGATCAGCGGCCTGCCGGCCGTCGACCGCGAAGGCCAATTGACGGGAATGCTCTCGATCCAGGACGTCCTGAAATATTGTTTGGATCTGCTCGATCGCGAGGCGGATCGGTAGGCTCCCCATGGGTGCGTGGCGCGGCGCTCTTCTGCTCCTCTGCGCGCTGGTCCTTGCCCCCGAGTCCGCGACCGCACAAAGCCCGTTTGAATTTGACGTCCGGGTTGGACCGGCTGTGCCGCTCGCCGCTTTCTCGGACGTGGCCGATCCCGGCGCTTTCCTCAGCGGCACCGTTTTCGTCCACATCGGCCAGACGGCGAGTCTCGGCCTGGAGGCGGGCGGCAATCTCGCCCACTCCAAAGGATCGCTGGACACCACCATTTTCCAACTGACGCCTGTGGTACGGTTTGAAGCGCCTCTGGCCAACAACCGGGGGAAGGCTTATCTGCTGCTTGGGGCGGGGTACTATCAGACCGACTCTGCCTCCCCTGGCATCGACAAGACCCACGGTGATCTGGGGGTCAGCATCGGCGCGGGGTTCCTCGTCCAGCTGTCCAAGTGGGTGATGGCGGGGTTCGACCTTCGCTATCATCATCTGTTCGAAACGGGTCCCGATCTCGACTATCTGGTGCCAGGGATCGTTCTAGCTTTCAGCCCCTAGTCCCGTACCAACTCACATTTCCCAACTGTCCCCCAACAATCCAAGAATCCTATGATGCTGTCGGCGGCCAGGGGGTGGATCATTGTGACAGACAGGCTCGCCACAGCCGTGAAATTGGGGAACTAGTTGGTACGGCACTAGGCGGTCCTGCCTTTCCGATCGTCACGCCGTGCCGGTGGCATGGATTGTTATTTTGCCCCGTTTGGTGTAGAAGGAAGCGTGCGGTCGACGCCCAATCGGCCGCCGGGGGGTGTCTTATGAACCTCGTGAGAATAACGGCATGGCTGCTGCTGGCCTCGCTTACCGGCTGCGCCTCTTCCATTTCGGTGCAACCGTCCTTTCAACCGTTGCCGTCGCTGTCACTGGCGACGCCACCCACCGTACAGGTGGAACCCAACGGCTTTCGCCTCTGCTATCGCGACGAACCCTGCGAGATCAACACCGAACTGGCGGCCCGCTATCGCGTGTTGGTGGGTGAACGCTTTTCCGCCCCGGTCGCCTCCGACCCTCCAAATCCCATGGGCCCCACACCGATCCGAATCATCACCGAGATGCACGTGGTGAACGATCATCAGGGCCGGCTTTTTAGCTACGGGTTGCTGTTCGGGCCGCTGGCCTTTCTGGCGCCGATCCCTTACCCGATGGCCCTTGATCTGTTGACCATCTCCACCACGATCGACAAAGAGGGTCGGCCGATCCGCGTCTATCGCAACCGCCAGCTGCTCGAGTTCTGGACCTATTCGGCCTGGGGGCTGCGCGATCCGAAGCTGATAGAGGCGGCCATGCGCCATCATCTGCGCGCCCTGGAACGCAGTCTTCAGTTTGATACGGCGGTCTATCAACCGCCGCCCGTCCCTCCCACCCCGCCGGCGGCCGATTCGTCCGCGCAGGCTCCGGGCGCCGGACCAGCCAGTTAAGATGCGCCGGCCCTCGCGTCGCCGGCCGTGCGGCGCTGGCGGAATGCCGAGCGGTCTCCTCAGTACGGTTGCCTTTTGGGCCGCCGCCTTCTGCACAGCGCTCTTCTGGAGCGTCCCCGTTGACGGCGCCATGATCGGAGAACCGACCGCGGTCGGGACACCCGGTCAATTCCGGCTCGAATCGGAAATCGACTACGCGTCGCGGGACGTTGAGCTGAGCCAGTTGTGCTGCCTTGAATCGGAAACCGTCCGGTTGCTGCTCAAATTTTCCGGGCTCGTGCATCGGCGGGTCGAGTTGTTCGGGCGACTGGGCGGCGTGGTGATGCACACGCTCCATGTGCCGGCCAGCGTTGATCTCGAGGGCTCCGCCGCCGTGGCCATGGGAGGTGGCTTCAAAGTCACGCTCTATGAGCGAGGGCCGGTGGCGTGGGGAGCGGGCGGTCAGGTGCTCTATCACGAAAGCAAGGATTCCGCCCTCTCGACAACGATCACCTGGCACGAGGTTGATCTGTTCACCGGGCCGACGGTCACCATCCGGCCCGGGGTCTCAGTGTATGGCGGCCTGCTTGGATCGGTGGTGATTGGCGAGCTTCGCGGCGCGGGCGGGTCGGCCAATCTGGACGAGCACACCCCGATCGGTCTCTTTGTCGGCGGCCGGGTCAATGTCACGCGATCGGCCTTCTTCGGCCTGGAGATGCGGCTGATCGATCAACTGAGCGTCGCCAGTCGCGTTGGCGTGGTGTTTTAACGCCCTGCCGGGCGCCCAGTCAGAATCCGGGTGTCCCGCCCGCCATCCAATACATCTCCGCCGCCAACACCGACAGCGCCAGGAAGAGCGCAATCAAGGTCACCGGCACGCCTATTTTCACATAGAGGCGATACGGAACGGTAATACCGTGATCCCGTAAAATCCGAAACCACAACAAGGCGGCCAACGAGCCGATCGGCAGCATCTTCGGGCCTAGGTCGCCGCCGATGAGCTGGGCAAACGCCAGCACCTTTTGCAGCCACGGCGACACGCCCAGATCGCCGATGGTCAACGCCATCAAATAGGCCGTGGGGTGGTTATTCATGAGCGCCGAGCTGAGCGCCGCCACAACGCCCGTTGAGAAGACCAGTCTGATCGGTTCTTCGCCGGCGAGATGAAGGAGAACACCGATATGGCCCGAAATGCCAGAGGCTCTCAGGCCATTGACGAGAATAAAGAAACCGACCACAAACACGAGCACATCCCAGGCTACCCCTCTGGCCACTCCGAGGGGATCGAGACCGACCATCACCCGGCCGATTAGTAACAGCAGACAGGCCCCGCTGCTCATGACCACCCACAGCGGCACGCCGATACGCGGCCCCAAAAACGCCGCCAAGACAATCACCGCAATCAGGCCCGCACACCACCGAGCAAACGGGGAGAGCGATTTTCTGGTTGCTGGAGCCTCGGGGAGACGGCTGGCCGAAATCTCACGGCGAAAATACCATCGCAGCACCACATATGTGCTGATGGCGGCCGCCATCGCGGGGAAAAACATCCAGGCGGCATAATCAAGAAAATCAATGCCAAAATAGTGCGCGACGACAATGTTGATCGGGTTGCTGATGACAAACGCGGCGACCAGATTGGCGATATTGAGCACGGCAAAGAGAAACGGCAGGGGAGAAAGCCCGGGCGCGTTTCGCAGCATCAGGCACACCATCGGCGTGAGAATCAACACGGCCGCATCATTGGTAAACAGCGCTCCGGTCAGCACCCCGGCCCAAAACAGCCAGAAAAAAAGCCGCCGGCCGTCGCCGCAAGCCAACCGCAATACCGCCTGCAAGAGCCGGTCGAAGAGCCCGGCCTGCTGGGCGACGAGCGTGATGACCATCAGGCTGATGATGGTCATGATGGGTCGAAGGAGAATGGCCATCGAGGAGCCGATCAGCGCCCACGGCGAACCCGGGAGCACGATCAACATCAATGACGCGCCGGCCACGGCGGCCCAACCATGATGAAGACGCCAGCCCGCGATCGTCGGCTGTGCGAGCGACAGATAGACCGTCGCAATAAAGATCGGCAGGGTGATCAGATAGGGTTGCAGGAAGGCTCCCGACGGGGTATGAGTGACAACCACCGCCTTATAGCGGGTTGCGGGAGACAAAGTCAAGCCATCAGGCGACCCCGCCGCAGCGGCTCGCCGCCAGAAGAATGGCGCGCGGCTCAGTGCGCCGGCGGCGCGGGCGGGCGAGGAGGCGCGGGAGAGCTTGGGGAGGGAGGGGAAGGCGTTGAAGGGACCGGCTCGAGCAGACGTTCAAACACCTCCAGCGGCTGCGCGCCACCGATAAATTCTCCGTTGGCGATGACAACCGGCGTGCTGGTGATCCCCAGCGTGTGGGCATCCCGAAGATCGGCTTCGATCCGCTTTTCCGGCTTGCGCTGTTGCACGCACTCGATCAACCGGTCGCCATTCAGACCGCTCTGAACCGCCCACGACTTCAATCGCGAGGCCAGCGCACCCGTGTCACCGCCCACTTCCTGACGGGCAAAGAAATCGTCATGCAGCGCCCAGAAGGCGCCGGGCTTCTGCTCCCTGGCGCATTCGGCGGCCAGCGCCATGGTATAGGCCAGCGGGTGGAGGTTCGTCAACGGGAAATGCTTGTAGTAGAGTCGCACTTTTCCTGGGTATTTGGCCATCAAGGCCGTGAAGGTTTCATGCAATTGTTTGCAGTAGGGGCATTGAAAATCGGAAAATTCGATCAAGGTCAGCGTCGCCGATGGCTCCCCCCTCGGCACACGCCCGTCGAGATCGAAGTCCTCGAGTTTATAAATGGTCCTCGTCGGCTGGCCGATCACACCGACCGTCAGATTTTTCTCGGTCGCCGTATCAATCATCTGACCCAGGATCAGTTTGTCGCCGGAGATATAGACGACACCGGGTTTCCGTTGACCCAGGACGTCCATAAAATAATGCACTTCCCACAGGCCCGGGATGGGTGACGGCCGCCACTGATCGATGACAATCCGGCCGCCCCCTTGCGAGTCGACAATCTTTTTCAGAAACCGCTCGACTTTTGCCTTCTCTGGGGACTTCTCCGGTGGGGCGTTTGGCAT
The DNA here is from genome assembly GCA_041484905.1 of Nitrospiria bacterium. Classification (GTDB taxonomy): domain Bacteria; phylum Nitrospirota; class Nitrospiria; order JACQCE01; family JACQCE01; genus JACQCE01. The sequence continues at coordinate 5,137 of JBGPIL010000047.1, read as the reverse complement.
CTCCTCGGCGCCGGTCCGGACAACCGATGCCAGCATGATCACGACCCCGAACAGCACCGTCGATAGGATTGTGGCCGTGTGAGCGCGTGTGCGTCGCATGCTGTTCATCATAGTCGATGATGAAGAAAAAAGAAAGCCGCCGGGCCTGGTATCTTCAGGCGCCGGCGGCGGAATGGTGGAGGTGGCGGGAGTTGAACCCGCGTCCGGAAATCCTCAACTGTCGGATCCCACGTGCGTCGTCACGGATTGAGATTCGCCCCTCTCTCGGCCCCGTGTCCGGCCTCGAGAGGCGCTAGCCCCGCTAGAGTCTCGTCCGATGCCCGCGAGACGGAAGCATCGGACCAGCCCGCTTCTGGTCACCCCGATCGAGCGCAGGCGTCGCGACCGGGATGGCTGCTTACTTAAGCAGCGAGAGCCAACTCAGTGTTGGCAGTTCTGGTTTTGCCAGTTGTTTTACGAGCCCACTGGCACCTCGGCACGCATCCGGCGGTCTCATGATCCCCGTCGAAACCGGTCACCCCCATTCGTCTCAGGAATGAGTGAACCCTCACCCATTATACCGCATACCGACTGGCTGGTGCAGGGCGGGGAAGTCGTCTTGCGCTAGCGATCGGGGCGGCGGCCTTTGAGGGCTCGCTCAACTTCCCGTTCCGCCGCTTTCCGGCGGAGCGTCTCCCGCTTGTCACCGCGCTGCTTGCCGCGGGCCAGCCCCAGCTCCACTTTGGCCCGGCCGCGTTTGAAATAGAGCGACAGCGGCACCAGGGTCAGCCCCTTCAGCTGCACTTTGCCCGACAGCCGGTTGATCTCGTCCCGGTTCAACAGCAGTCGTCGGGGACGCAGCGGGTCATGGTTTTCACGCGCGCCGTGGCTGTAGGGGCTGATGTGGCACTGATGCAGCACGACGTTGCCGTCTTCGATCCGGGCAAAGCTATCTTGTAAATTGACCTTGCCCTCCCGCAGCGCTTTGACCTCCGTCCCCAGCAGGGCAAGCCCCGCTTCATACCGTTCCTCGATAAAATAATCGTGCAGCGCCTTGCGGTTGGTGGCCACGGGAACCATGGCGGGTTTCTCAGCGGTCATAAAGCACCACTCCAAGATATATTTTCGATTGACGATTTTCGATTTTCGAATGAGGACAAACCATTTCCGTCACACCCCGAAACTCGGCAAACCGCGGCATAGCGGTGGCCAGGGGCCGAGCATCGATGTGACATGCGAGCCTCGGGCACAACTCGTATGGCGGTGGGGATTGTTAAGGGGAGAGGAGTATCTCCCCTTAACTCAAGCGAGTGCTTTGCACGAGCGGATTGACCCCACGGCCCGCCGTGGGGTAAGGTGGCGTCATGGGATCGCCCAAGGGGTATCCGATGAGAGCGGGGCAGATTCTCGCTCCTTGGCTGCAACAATCCGGTGTCCAGCATCATCTGCGCGAGTGGCGGCTGCAAACCGAATGGGCCGGGATCGCCGGGCACCTGGTCGCCACCCACAGCCGGCCGTTGCGGCTCAGCCGTCAGCGACTCACCGTGGCGGCGGAAAGCCCGGCCTGGTTGCATCAACTGCGCTATTTGGAGCCCATGCTGCTGGCGCAGATTCAACGGGCCTTCGGCCCGGAGTTGGTGACGGAGCTGCGTTGGGTCGTGGGGCCGGTGGTCGATGATGCCCAACGTCCGTCCCCACAGGCGCTTCCGACTTGGTCACCGATTCCCCTCACTCCTGAGACCGACGCGTTGATCAATGACGCCATGGCGCTGCTGAAAGATCCGGTGGTCGCCGAAGCCGCCCGCCGGCTGCTGCATAAAGCGTTGACTGCCGCCCCGACCTCCCCTACTGTACGACGCGCGGCCCGCTAGTCGCGACTTTTTTAAGGCTTCCCGTTCTCTTGCGAGCCGTTGGACGGCGCCTCCGTCTGCGTGTCATCCTCTTTTTCGCGTAAAATGGCCGCGCCCATCACCCGGTCGTCTTTAGCCAAATCGATCAGCCGCACCCCCTGGGTGCTCCGGCCGCTTCTCCGAATATCCTTGGTCTTGAGCCGGACGATCATTCCGCCGGCCGAGACGATCATCACGTCATCGTCCGTTTCAACCTTCAGCGTTGACACGACCGGACCGTTCTTGCCCGTGGTCTTGATGGCGATCGTGCCGCTGCCGCCACGACCCTGCGTGCGGTAATCACCCAGCGGCGTCCGTTTCCCGAAGCCTTTTTCCGTCACGGCCAAAATATCAACGGCCGATTTCGGATCGACAATCTCCATGCTGATCAGTTCGTCATCCCGGCGTAAACGGATCCCCCGCACTCCGGTGGCCGTCCGGCCCATCGGCCGGGCTTCATCCTCGGCAAAACAGATCGATTGGCCGTGCCGGGTGCCCAACAAGATCTGCTGGCGGCCCGTGGACAGATGGGCGGCGATCAACCGGTCGCCCTCGGTCAGGCCGAGCGCGATAATGCCGCCGGCACGCGGATTGCTGTAGGCTTCCAGCGGCGTCTTTTTAATCACGCCACGCTTGGTCGCCATCACCACAAAGGTGTCCGCGCTGAATTCGGCCACCGGCAGGATCGCCGAGATCTGTTCGCCCTCGGCCAGTTGCAGCAGATTGGCCATCGCCTTCCCTTTGGCCGCCCGGCCGGCCTCCGGAATCTGGTGGACCTTCAGCCAGTGGACCTTGCCGGCATCGGTAAAGAAGAGCAGAAAATCTTTGGTGGAGGCAACGAAGAGGCGATCGACAAAATCCTCCTCCTTGGTCCCCATGCCGATCTTGCCCTTGCCGCCCCGCCGTTGGCTCCGATAGATGGTCAGCGCGCTGCGTTTGAGGTACCCGGTGTGGCTGACGGTGATGACCATCTCCTCGACGGCGATCAGATCCTCGGGGTTGATCTCGGCGCTCTCCGTCACGATCTCGGTGCGCCGGGAGTCGGCGTAGCGTGTCTTGATGTCAACCAGTTCATCCCGGATCACACCGCGCAGGGCCGTTTCGCTGGCCAGAATCGAGCGCAGATGCTCGATCCGCTGGATCGTCTCCTGGTAGTCCTGCAGCAGTTTTTCCCGCTCCAATCCGGTCAACCGCTGCAGCTTCATGTCCAAAATGGCATTGGCCTGGACGGCCGTCAGTTGAAAACGCTGGATCAGGCCGGCCCGCGCCTCCTCGGTTGACTGCGAACGCCGGATCAAGCGGATGACTTCGTCCAGATGATCAAGCGCAATCTTGAGCCCTTCCAGGATGTGGGCTTTCTCTTCCGCCTTTTTCAGCTCGAACCGGGTGCGCCGGACGACCACCTCCCGCCGGTGCTCCAAAAATTGCCAGAGCAGCTCCTTGAGCGTGAGGATGCGCGGTTCGTTGTTGACCAGGGCCAGCAGAATCACGCCGAAGGTGCTCTGCAACGCGGTCAGCTTGTAGAGCTGGTTGAGAATGATCTGGGCGCTTTCGCCCCGCCGCAATTCAATCACGACGCGCATGCCGTCCCGGTCCGATTCGTCGCGCAGATCGGTGATCCCGTCAATCCGCCGGTCGCGGACCAGCTCGGCGATCTTCTCGATCAGCCGCGCCTTGTTGACCTGGTAGGGGAGTTCGGTGATGATGATCGATTCCCGTTCCGTTTTGGGATGGACCTCGATCATCGCCCGGGCCCGCAGCGTCAGGCTGCCCCGTCCCGTCCGATAGGCTTCGCCGATCCCCTGCGCGCCGTAGATAAAGCCGGCTGTCGGAAAGTCGGGGCCTTTGACCACGGTCATCAGCGCGTCGATCGGGGTGTCGTGCCGTTCCAGCAGGATCAGGGCGGCGTCGATCACCTCGCCCAGGTTGTGGGGTGGGATATTGGTCGCCATCCCGACCGCGATCCCGGTCGAACCGTTGATCAACAGATTGGGGATGCGGCTCGGCAACACGATCGGCTCGAGGGTCGAATCATCGTAATTGGACGAGAAGTCGACCGTGTCCATATCGATGTCGGCCAGCATCTCCTCGGCCAGCTTCATCAACCGGACTTCCGTATACCGATAGGCCGCCGCCGGGTCGCCGTCCACGCTGCCGAAATTGCCCTGACCGTCGATCAGCGGATAGCGGAGGTTGAAATCCTGGACCATGCGGACCAGGGCGTCGTAAACGGCGGCATCGCCGTGGGGATGGTATTTTTTGATGACTTCGCCGACCACGCCCGCCGACTTGGAATAGCGGCGGGTGGAGAGCAGTCCCTCCCGGAACATCGCGTAGAGAATGCGACGGTGGACCGGTTTGAGGCCGTCGCGGCTGTCCGGCAACGCCCGCCCGACAATGACGCTCATCGCGTAGTCGAGGTAGGCCCCCTGCATCTCGTCTTCAATGGCGACGGTCTGCGGCGGCGGGGCCTGGGGCCCCTGCGGGATCAGCACATCCGGCATGCTTGTTACTCTCCTTTTACTTCGAACGAACGTGAGACGTTATGTCCGATTCTCATTCCGTTAAATGTCCAGATTTCTGACTTCAAGCGCGTGCTTCTGGATGAAATCTCGACGGGGCTCGACCTGATCGCCCATCAGAATGGTAAAAATCTCATCCGCCATGACCGTGTCTTCGAGCGTGACCTTCAACAGGGTCCGGCGTTCGGGATCCATTGTCGTCTCCCACAACTGCTGCGGATTCATTTCGCCCAAGCCCTTATAGCGTTGGATCACCAGGCCGCGTTTGCCCAGCTCCAAGATCGCCCGCACCAGTTGGCTGGCGGTGACGAAGGACTTGGGCTCCGCGTCAATGGGCGCTGGGGGGGCCGACTCTGCGTCACCGGGCCCCGGGGAAGCCGGTTCGGCGGCGGCCTCCGGCGGCTCGGATTGGACCGTCGAGGCGGCCGCCCGTTTTCGGCCCTTGGGCGACGGTTTACCCGGGACGGATTGCGCGGCCAGGTGGTAGGGCGGTCGCCCCAGTCCGATCGCAAGGGGAGAGACCAGTCGGAGCTCCCTCGCTTCGGCCGACGCCAACAGGGTGTCGTTGACGATCCCCTCCTGCCTGACGCCGTCCTGCATCAGCGTGTAGCGGATGACCTCACCCTTCTGCTCCTCATCCTGGTCCAACTCCAGCGTCACCGACAGATTGGGAAAGGCGGCGGCCAGATCGCGTTTGAGCGCCGCCATCACTTTTTTCAACGCGAGCGAATCGGTGAAGAGTTCCCG
>JBGPIL010000046.1:0-13237 GCA_041484905.1 Nitrospiria bacterium | reverse complement strand
TTGTTTATCAGCCTATTAATCTGGCAAAGAGCGTTACATTTTAATAAAAAAATTTTCGATTGTCTTTTGTCGAATGTTGGGGCTATTGGCCAATCCCCCGAACTGAATAAGTTTTAAATTTCGATTTTTGAATGAAAGATAACGATCAAAAAATGGTGATCAAAAGAGCATGAGCAGCGGGCATTTTCTTGACCAGTTGAATCCGCCGCAGCGGCGGGCTGTGGAGCAGACGGAAGGGCCGCTCCTGGTGCTGGCAGGGGCAGGCAGCGGCAAGACGCGGGTCATTGCCGCCCGCATCGCCTATTTAATCTCCGCCAAGGGCGTGTCGCCGGCGCAGATTCTGGCTGTGACCTTTACCAACAAGGCCGCGGGCGAGATGCGCGAGCGGGTGGCCCGGCTGCTCGGCGTGCGCAGCCTGGGCGTCTGGGTCAGCACGTTTCACAGCGCCTGCGTGCGAATTCTGCGCCAGCACGCCGACCGGCTCGGTTACGCAAAAAGTTTTCAAATTTATGACACGGCCGACCAGCTTATGGTGGTGAAGGAAGGGATCAAGGAACTGCAACTCGACCCGGACCGTTATAAACCGTCGGCGCTGCTGGGCCGGATCAGCTGGGCGAAAAATCATCTCCTCACACCCCAGGCGTTCGAGCAGACCGCGGCCTCGTTCGGGGTGGAGCGGGCGGCCGCGCGGCTCTACCCGTGGTATCAGGAGCAGTTGCGGCGCAATCAGGCGATCGATTTTGACGATCTGCTGCAGTTGACGGTCCGTCTGTTCGACGAGCATCCCGCTGTGCTGGAGGCGTACCAGCAGCAGTTCCGCTATCTGCTGATCGACGAGTTTCAGGACACGAATCCGGTCCAGTACCGCTGGGTGCGGTTGCTGACCGGACGCCATCACAATCTCTGCGTGGTCGGTGATGATGACCAGAGCATCTACCGCTTCCGCGGCGCGGACGTCGGCAACATCCTGCGGTTCGAACAGGATTTTCCCTCGGCCTCGGTCATTCTCCTGGAGCAGAACTATCGCTCGACGCAGACGATCCTTGATGCCGCGATGGCCGTCGTCTCGGGCAACCCGTCTCGCAAGCCCAAGCAGCTCTGGACGGACAACCGGGGCGGCCCGCTGATCACGCGCTGCCGCGCGGCCGATGACGAGGTCGAAGCGGATTATGCCGCCAGGACAATCGACGCGCTCCACCGGACGGAGGGGTTCCGCTATGGCGATTGCGCCATTCTCTATCGGACCAACGCCCAGTCGCGATCGTTGGAAGAAGGGCTGCGCCGCCGCGCGATTCCGTATCAGATCATCGGCGGCCTGCGATTCTATGAACGCAAGGAGATCAAGGATATTCTCGCCTATCTGCGGGTCATCGCCAATCCGCAGGATCGGATCAGCCTGCTCCGCATCCTGAACGTGCCGACGCGCGGCATCGGCGCGACCACGATCGACCGGATCGAGCAGGCGGCGGCAGGCTGGGGGGTGTCGTTCTCCGATGCGATCGGCCGGCTGCTCGAGGCGCCCGCAGAGGCCCAGGCGGCGGGTGTGAACCTGGCGTCGGCGCCACGCAAGGCGCTGGCCGAACTCTGGGAAACCCTGCGCGCCCTCTGGCGCCAACACGAACGGCTGGCCTCTGGTGCTGGGCCGGGCGGACTCACCGATTTGTTGGACGCGTTGCTGCGCGGGACCGGTTATCAGGAATGGCTCAAGCAGGAATTCGGACCGGCCGCCGAGCCGAGGATCGAAAATATTCAGGAACTGTTCTCCGCCATCGAGGAATTCGAGGAGCGCGGGGTGGGTGAATCAGAGGGGGAGCCGACGCCGGATCAATCGGAGCAGGCGGAGCAGGTGGATCGGGCGGATCAGGCGCTGGCGGCTTTTTTGGACCAGGTGGCATTGGTCTCCGATGTTGATGCGCTGAGCGAGGAAAGCGGAGCGGTGCTCCTGATGACGCTGCACAGCGCCAAGGGGCTTGAGTTTCCCGCCGTGTTTCTGGCGGGGATGGAGGAGGGGTTGTTTCCGCATGCCCGGTCGCTGGCCGAGCCCGCCGAGATGGAGGAGGAGCGGCGCCTCTGCTACGTCGGGATGACGCGGGCCAAGCAGCGGCTCTATCTGATCCATACCGAAATGCGGCGATTGTACGGCTCCGTCCAGTGGAACGCGCCGTCGAGATTTCTCGACGAGGTGCCCGCGGAGCTGTTCGAATCGGTCTTTGAAGGTGTCGCCCCGTCCGGCGAGGCGGCCGCCGCGTCCGGTTATCGGAATCAGGGGCATCACGGAGATCACGATTGGACTGCGCCGGAACCCGTGGTGGCCGAGGTGTCGGATGTTCCCGCTGTCGATGAAATCGAAACTCTTCGGGCGGGCGCGCGCGTGCGCCATCCCCTCTGGGGGATGGGGACCATCAAGCTGAGCGAGGGACGGGGAGACCGGCAGAAAGTGGTGGTCCATTTTGCCAGCGTCGGGATGAAAAAACTGCTGGTCCAACAGGCCCGGCTGGAACAGGTCTGAACCCGATGGAGCGAATGTCACAATGGGATTGAGTCAGGACGATGTCCGGCACGTGGCCACGCTGGCTCGTCTGGCGTTGAGCGCCGAGGAAACGGCCCAGTTTGGCCGGCAGTTGAGCCGGATTCTCGACTATATTCAGACGCTCAACGAGTTGGACACCAGTCAGGTCGAGCCGACCGCGCACGTCGTGCCGATCGCCAACGTCTGGCGGGATGATGTGGTGGAGCCGTCGGCCGGGCGGGAAGCCGTGCTGGGAAATGCGCCGGACCGGACCGATGAGTTTTTCCGGGTGCCAAAGATTTTGACCGAGGGAAACCAGGGAGGCCAGGGGGAATAAGATGCTGCGGGTGATGCTCCGATCCAAAATTCACCGGGCGACGGTGACCGATGCCAATATCAACTATGAAGGCAGCTTGACCATCGATGAGCAGTTGCTCAAGGCGGCCGGGATGCTGCCCTATGAGCAGGTGATGGTCTCCAATCTCAATAATGGCGAGCGGTTTGAAACCTACGTGATCACCGGTCCGGCCAACTCCGGCACCATTTGCCTGAACGGACCGGCGGCGCACAAAGGGAAGATCGGCGACCGCATCGTCATTTTCTGCTACGAGATGTACAGCGAAGAAGAACTGAAACGGTACAAACCGACGATTGTTCTGGTGGACGAGAAGAATAAACTACGAAAGTCATGAAATGACGAATAAGGTTATTTCCGATTTTCGAATTTCGATTTTTGAATGAAAAAATGAAGAGTGGAACAGAACAAATGCCAAATCGACCACTGCATGAGCTGACGCTGCACGAGTTGCGCGATGGACTTGCGCAGCGGGCGTTCAGTGCCGTGGAGGTGACGCGGGCGATCTACGACCGGATTGATGTGGTCGAACCGAAGGTGAATGCCTATGTGACCCTGACACGGGGCCGCGCCGAAGCGGCCGCGGCCCTCGCGGACCGGGAGCGGCAAACGGGCGCCAAAAGTTCCCCACTGGCCGGGCTGCCAATTGCGATGAAGGATAACCTGTGCACGAAGGGTGTGCCCACCACCTGCGCGTCGAAGATTCTGGCGGGGTTTGTGCCGCCCTATAATGCCACGGTCGTTGAGCGGCTCGATCAACTCGGCATGGCCATGATCGGTAAAACGAACATGGATGAGTTTGCCATGGGCTCGTCGACCGAGAATTCCTCGGTGGCCGTCACGAAAAATCCGTGGGACACGACCCGCATTCCCGGCGGCTCCAGCGGCGGCTCGGCCGCGGCGGTGGCGGCCGGCTGCGCAGCGGCCGCGTTGGGCTCCGACACCGGCGGTTCGATCCGGCAGCCGGCCTCGCTCTGCGGTCTGGTAGGGCTCAAACCGACCTACGGCCGCGTCTCCCGCTACGGGCTGATCGCCTTCGCTTCCTCGCTCGATCAGATCGGCCCGTTGACGAAGGATGTGACCGACTGCGCCCTGCTGTTGCAGGCAATCGCCGGACCCGATCGCCGCGATTCCACGTCGGCGCCGGCCGCGGTGCCCGATTATGGCGCCGCGCTGCGGGAGCCGGTTATTGGATTGCGCCTGGGGGTGCCGAAGGAATATTTTGTCGAGGGGATGGACCCGGAGGTCGAGCAGGCCGTGCGCGAGGCCATTCGTGTGTATGAAAAGATGGGCGTGACCGTGAAGGAAATTTCGCTGCCGCATACCCGGTACGCGGTGGCGGCCTATTACCTGGTGGCGACGGCGGAGGCCAGCTCGAACCTCGCCCGCTACGACGGCGTGAAATACGGCTATCGGACGGCGCACGCCTCGACGCTCGCCGAGATGTATGCCCGCAGCCGGGCGGAGGGCTTCGGCCCCGAGGTGAAGCGCCGGATCATGCTGGGCACCTACGCCCTGAGCGCGGGCTACTACAACGCCTACTATCAGAAAGCCCAGCAGGTGAGAACCCTGCTGCGGCGCGATTTCGACCACGCCTTCACCGAGGTGGATGTGATCGTGACGCCGACCGCGCCGACGCCGGCCTTCCGGATCGGCGAAAAGGCGGACGACCCGTTGCAGATGTACCTCTCAGACATTTTCACGATTTCGGCCAACCTGGCCGGTATTCCCGCGCTGTCGATGCCCTGCGGACTGACGCGGGCCACTCTGCCGGTGGGGCTGCAACTGTTGGGCAAACCGTTTGATGAGGCGACGCTCCTGCGCACCGCTTACGCCTATGAACAGAAGACGGACTGGCACAGGCGAAGGGCGATCGTAAAGTGACAAATAAAAATTTTCGATTTTCGAATGTCGATTTTCGAATGAAAAGTCAAGACGGGCACCAATCCCTTCTCAGCTTGGTGAATGGTGAGATAACGCTGGCAAGGGGCCGAGCATCGATTCGACATGCGAGCCATGGTTCCCATTCGTATGGCGATGGGGATTGCTGATGAGATTATTGGGGGGAGAGGAGCATCTCCCACCGAATCCAATGCATACGGCGCGAATCCAATGCGTATGGACGATGGGGATTGTTAGGGGGAGAGGAGTATCTCCCCTTAACTTGAGTGAGCGGTTTATGCGAACGGATCAATCATGAAATACGAACCCGTCGTCGGCATGGAGGTCCATTGCCAGTTGTCGACCAAGTCGAAGCTCTTCTGCGGCTGCAGCACCGCGTTCGGCGCTCCGCCCAACAGCCAGGTCTGTCCCGTGTGCGCGGGCCTGCCGGGGGTGCTGCCGGTGTTGAACCGCCGCGCGGTCGAGATGGGCGTGACGGCCGGCCTGGCGACCGGCTGCTCGATCACTCCCTTCAGCCGGTTCGCCCGCAAAAATTATTTTTATCCCGACCTGCCCAAGGGCTATCAGATTTCCCAGTATGAACTGCCGATCTGCCAGCACGGGGTGCTCGATATTACGGTGAACGGCGCGACCAAACGGGTGCGGATCCGCCGGATCCATCTGGAAGAGGACGCCGGCAAAAATCTGCACGAGGGGATTGCCGACGCCAGCCACGTCGATTTGAACCGCGCCGGGGTGCCGCTGGTGGAGATCGTCAGCGAGCCGGACCTGCATTCGGTGGACGAGGCGGTTGCCTATCTGAAAACGCTGCGTGAGTTGGTTGTCCATCTGGGCATTTCTGACGGCAACATGGAGGAGGGCAGCTTTCGCTGCGAGCCGAATCTCTCCCTGCGGCCCTTGGGCAGCTCGGGTCTGGGTGCCCGGGTCGAGCTGAAGAACATCAACTCGTTTCGATTTGCGCAGCACGCGATGGAATACGAGATCGTCCGGCAGTCAAAACGGCTGGACCAGGGTGAGAAGATCGTGCAGGAGACGCGGTTGTGGGATGCCGATCGTGGGGTCACGGCGGTGATGCGCTCCAAGGAGGAGGCCCACGACTACCGCTATTTCCCGGAACCGGATCTGGTGCCGCTCGAATTGTCCGCGGCGTTCATCGACGAGCGCCGGGGGGGGCTGCCCGAACTGCCGGCGGCCAGACGGCAGCGCTATCGGGACGTCTATGGATTGAGCGACTATGACGCCGGCGTGCTGACGGCCACGCCCGCCACCGCCGGGTTTTTCGAAGCGGTCCTGGCGCAGGGCGCCAAGCCGAAGGCGGCCAGTAACTGGGTGACGGTCGAACTGTTCGGCCATTTGAACAAAGACGGGCGGGGCATCGAACAGAGCCCCGTTTCCGCGGCACAGCTGGCCGGGTTGCTGGCGCTGATTGACCAGGGCGTGGTCAGCACGACGCTGGCCAAAAGCGTGTTTGAGAAAATGTATGAAACGGGCCGCGACGCCCGGCGCGTCATTGACGAAGAAGGACTGGCGCAGGTCAGCGACACAGGGGAGTTGGACCGGCTGATCGATGAGGTCTGCCGGCGCCACGCGGCGGAGGTCGAGGCCTACCGGCAAGGGAAGGACAAACAGTTAGGGTTTCTGGTCGGCCAGGCGATGAAGGCCTCCGGCGGACGCGCCAATCCGGCCGAGATCACTCGGCGGCTGAAACAGCGGTTGGGTGGCGGCGCATCATCGCAATCGGGGGAATCGGGGCCGTCGGGTTGAACGGGACGATTCGGGAGAGCAGGTATGAGCGCGATTGAAAAAATCACCGCCCGCGAGATCCTCGATTCCAGGGGCTATCCGACCGTGGAGGTGGAGGTGTGGCTGAAGGTCGGCACGATGGGACGGGCGGCCGTGCCGTCCGGAGCGTCGACCGGGCGCCGGGAAGCCTTGGAGCTGCGCGACAGGGACGATCGTCGCTACGGCGGGCGGGGCGTGCGGACGGCGGTTGGCCACGTGACCGGGGAAATCGCCAAGGCGCTCATTGGTACGCCGGCGGATGATCAGGAAGCGGTGGACCGGCTGCTGATCGCGCTCGACGGCACGCCGGAAAAGAAACGGCTGGGGGCCAACGCCATCCTCGGTGTGTCGTTGGCGGTTGCCAGGGCGGCGGCGCAGGAACGGGGCGAACCGCTCTTTGCCGCCCTGGGCGGTCGGAGCGCCACGACGCTGCCGGTGCCGTTGATGAATATTTTGAACGGGGGCGCCCACGCCGACAATGGTTTGGACATTCAGGAATTCATGATCGTGCCGGTTGGGGCGCCGTCGTTTGGAGAGGCGCTCCGCATGGGCACCGAGGTGTTTCACGCTTTGAAGGCGCTCTTGCATCGCCGTCATTTTTCGACGGCGATCGGTGACGAGGGCGGCTTTGCCCCTCAGCTTGGCTCCAACGAGGCGGCGCTCGAGCTGTTGGTCGAGGCGATCACGGCGGCCGGCTACGTGCCGGGCCGTCAGGTGGCGATTGCGTTGGATGCGGCGGCCAGCGGCTGGGTCGAAGAAGGACGCTACACATTGCGGGCCGAGAAGAAAGAACGACAGCCCGCCGAGGCGGTGATCGACTGGTACGAAGGGCTGGTCGGCCGCTATCCGATCGTGTCCATTGAAGATGGACTTGGCGAAGACGATTGGATGGGTTGGCAGCAGTTGACCAAGCGCTTGGGCGGCCGGGTGCAGTTGGTGGGGGATGATCTTTTTGTCACCCAGGCCGCTCCGTTGCGGCAAGGAATCAAGGAGGGGGTCGCCAACGCGATCCTGATCAAACTCAACCAGGTCGGCACGCTGACCGAGACACTGGAGACGGTCCGCATCGCGCAGCAGGCCGGCTACGGCGCGATCATTTCGCACCGGTCCGGTGAAACGGAAGATACGACGATCGCCGATCTCGCCGTGGCGACCGGGGCCGGCCAGATCAAGACGGGTTCGGTCTGCCGGTCGGAACGGACGGCCAAGTACAACCAGCTCTTACGCATTGAAGAGCAATTGGGTGACCGCGCCCGTTATGCGGGCGACGTGTTTGCGCGGAGACGATAGCGGCGTGGCGAATCCCAATCTTACAGCGGTCGAATCCTTCCGGCGGCGCCGGTGGCTGGCGCTGCTGGGGCTGGCGGCCGCGGCGTTCGTGCTGCTCAAACTCTTCTTGTCGTTGCTGCTGAGTGATATGGGCATCTTCACCCTGCTCAACCTGCACCGGACGAGGGGGGATCTGCAACAGGAAATCACCGACCTGCGTGAGAAGAATGCCACGCTGTCCGATCAGGTCCACGCGCTCCGGAGCGATCCGGTCTATATCGAAGCGCTGGCCAGGGAAGAACTCGGCATGGTGCGGTCGGGGGAGCAGGTTTATCGCCTGGTTCCCCGCGAGCCGGTGACCTCGACGGTCACGCCCCCGATGGCCCCGCCGGCGTCTGACAGGGAGAATAATGACTAAGCCGTTTCGTCCCAAACGGACGCCGAAATCCCCGCGTCCGCCTCGGTCCGACGCGGCTAGACGGTGGGCCGAAGGGAAGAGCTCCTCTTCCTCTCAGCCCTCCTGGCCCGTCCGAACTGTTCGGCCAGCTCAGCCGGTTCAACCAGGTCAAATTGACACACCTCTTCCTCCGCCTGAGACGGGGGGAGGATCTTTTGCCTCGGGTTACGTGGCGCTGATCGGCTGCCCCAACGTCGGGAAATCCTCGCTGCTCAATCAGATTTTGAAGGAAAAAGTGTCGATCGTCTCGGCCACGCCGCAGACGACCCGCACGAAGATCATCGGCATTCGCCATCTGCCCGGCGCGCAAATTATTTTTCTGGATACCCCGGGGTTGCACCGGCCGTTGGGCCATCGGTTGAATCAGCGAATGGTCCAGACGGCCAAGGCGGCGTTGCAGGAGGCGGATCTGGTGCTCTTCGTCATCGATGCCACCCACAAGCCGCCCTTGCCAGGTTCGGGCCGGCGAGACGGCGAGACGGCGATTCTTGAATTATTATCCTCGGTCCGCTGCCCGGTCTTTCTGTTGCTCAACAAAATCGACCTGATCAACAAGGGCCGTCTGCTCCCCGTGATCGATGCCTACCGGCAGCGCCATCCGTTTGAGCTCTTTCTGCCCGTCTCCGCAAAAACCGGTGACGGCATCGAGCCGTTGCTGCAGGCGCTGGTCCAACGGCTGCCAGACCGCGTGTCCTATTATCCGACGACCCAGTCGAGCGATCAGCCGATGCTGTTTCTCGCGGCCGAACTGATCCGGGAGAAGGTGTTGCACCATACGCGCCAGGAGGTGCCCCATGCCGTGGCGGTCGTGATCGAGGAGTATGTGGAGCCGCCGGCCGATCGGCCGGCCGCCGCGACCCGTATTCGGGCGCGGGTGATCGTCGAGCGGGAGTCGCAAAAGGCCATTCTGATCGGCAAGGGGGGCGGGATGCTCAAGACGATCGGCACCGAGGCCCGGCAGGAGCTCGAACCCCTCGTGGGCCGCTCCGTCTTTCTCTCCCTGTGGGTCAGCGTCAAGGATGAATGGCGGCAAAATGAGCAATTCCTGACTGAGGTCGGGTATTGAGCGTATGGTGGTTGAAAAAGGGGACAGGCTACTTTTATCAACAGCCTGACAAGATTCAATGAAGATAAAAGTAGCCTGTCCCCTTTTTCCATCGGATTTACGGGGGGAGTTCATGCGTATGGGCGATGGGGGTTGTCAGGGGGAGAGGAGCATCTCCCCCTGAATAATATGATATGGCGCTAACCCGGACCGAAGCGATCATTCTCGGCTCGATTCGTCTGGGCGAAGCGAACCGGCTGGTCACGTTTCTGACGCCGGCCCGTGGGCGGCTGACGGGCATGGCCTATAACGTGCGACGGCCCAACCGCCGGTTCGGCGGTGCATTGGAGCCCTTCACGCAGTGCGAACTGGTCGTGGCCGAGCGCCGGCCGCACCATCACATCGATCTGCGCCAGGCCTCGATCATCAACTGTTTTCCGGCGCTTCGCACCGATCTGGTCCGGATCGAGGCGGCCGGCCGGCTGGTGACGCTCTGCCGGGCGTTTTTGCCGGAAGCCGCTCCCCACCCGGTCGCGTTTGCCCTTCTCGCCGACGCGTTGTCGGCTCTGACGCGCGGGGAGGAGGCGTGGCTCACCCTCCGGCTGTTTGAGGTGCAGTTGCTCCGGGATGTCGGCTACGAGCCAAGACTGGATCGCTGCGTCCGATGCCAACGCGAATGGCGCCCGGAACTTGCTGGCGCGCCGCTCTTTTCCCCGCAGACCGGAGGACTGCTCTGCCGGCGTTGTGCGGCCGCCGATCGGCGCGATGCGGCCGCCGCGGAACCGCCGTTCCCCGTCTCGTCAAGTGTGGTGGTCTTTTTGCGTCAAGCTGCGCAATTGGGTTTGGAGAAAGGGCGGCGCTTGGATCCCCCAGCGACTCTCTCCCGGGAGATCGAGCTGGTGTTGCGCCGGTATATTCGCCTGCTGCTGGATCGACAACCCCTGTCCGACCGGCTCAACGTCCCGTGGATGGAGCCGGATGGCGATGGCGCGGCCGCGCTGGTGCCGGCTTCCCCACCGGATCAGGCTCCCCAGATCATTCACCGATGAATAATTTCAAGAAAACGGCGTCTCTGTCCCACCGGTGACGATTGGCTGGTGGAACCGACCGATGAGGAGTTGGTTGAGCAAGTCCGGCGCGGCGAGCCCTCTGCGTTTCGCACGCTGGTGGAACGGCATTACCAGAAGGTCTTTGGGGTGGCGATGGGCATGGTCCGCAACCGGGACGACGCCCTGGATCTGACCCAGGAGACCTTTCTGCATGTGCACCGATCGCTTCAGGGGTTTCGGTTCTCGGCCAAATTTTCGACCTGGCTCTATCGTATCGTGACCAATCTGTGTATTGATCACTTTCGCCGCTTGGGCCGTTCGCCTCAGACGGTGGAGTTGCCGCCGACACTGGAGGAGGATGCGGCCCCGATGCAATGGCCGGATCCGGCCGCCGAGTCGCCGGATGACGCCGTGCACCGATCGGAAGTGCGGCAGGCGCTGGAACGGGCGTTTGCGCAATTGTCGGCGCCCCATCGTGCTGTGATGGTGCTGCGCGAGCTGGAAGGGTTGTCGTATGAGGAGATTGCCACCGTGACGGGCTGCTCCCTGGGCACGGTCATGTCGCGCCTGCACTACGCCCGCAAACGGCTGCAAGCGCTGATGGCGCCCTATCGGCCGGGTGGATGAGGAGTGCACACGGGGAACGGGGATCGGAAGCAGTCGTCTCGGTCGGTGACCCGTGCTAGGATGGGCAGAACTAATGACGAATGGGGAATGTCGAATGACGAATGAAATTATGAGAACTGATGCGTATGGCGATGGGGATTGTTAAGGGGGTAGTGGGTCAGTTTCATGGAAAAATGGGGACACGTCCCAATTTTCTGTGGTCAGTTGCAAAAGTGCATACTCGGCAAAATTGGGACGTGTCCCTATTTTTCACGTGTGGAGCGTGATGAACGTATGAAACTGGCCCACTACCGTTAAGGGGAGCTGAGACATCTCCCCTTAACTTGAGCGAGTGTTGTGTGCAAGCGGATCATAATGATGATTTTCGATTTTCGAATGAAAGGCAAAAGACAAAGACCCAATAAGGATAGAACCCAATGGGAGTGAAAGGGCATAGTCAATCGATGGAATGGCTGGTCATGCAGGAGCATGACGGACAGCTTCCGGAACGTCACCGGGCCGCGGTGGCGGCCCATCTGGCCGGGTGCCAGGTGTGCCGCAACTATCTTGAAACGGCTGGGTCCGCTTCGGCGTGGCTCCGGAGCGGGGTGGGGCCTGTGCCCGAATTTTCGGCTGTCTGGCAGGGGGTGGCCGACCGGCTGCCCGCCTCGATCCCCTCCATGCCATGGTGGCCGGGGTGGGCCGTATGGTGGAAGTGGAGCTGGTCGTTTCGGTGGGGGTGGGTTGCGGCGGGAAGCCTCGTTGTGGCATTGTTGTTGCTGTTGGTCAATCCGTACGGTCGGCTGCCTGTGCCTCAGTCGCATGAGGCCGCCGTGGCGTTTGTCGAGGCGTCGGACTATCCGGTGATGGTGATGATGCCGCTGCACCCGCATGAGATGACGGTGATCTGGTTGTTCGAGCCGAGTGAATCCTCGCCCCTTCCGCCCGCATGAACGATCGAGTCCGGCACACTTCGGTCATTGCAATTTGGGCAATCTGGGCGACCGGGCTGTTCGTGTTGCTGGCGGTGGCCGGTTGGCCGGCATTTGCCACCGGTGCTGATCCCATTCGGCTCGGTGTTGAGGTGATTTACGCCTCCAACGAAGGACAACGGGTCGATCCGAGTCTGGCCCGTGTGGAGCGACAGTTGCGGGCGTTTCGCTATTCCAGCTTCCGGCAACTTGGTTCGCATGCACTGGTACAGTCTATTGGCCAGCAGGGCACCGTTCCTTTGCCCGGCGGGCGCACCCTCCTGCTCGTGCCCCAAGGAGTCAGCGGGGGCTCGGTGGTGTTGCTCGCCTCGATTCAGGGGGGCGGGAAGGTGTTGCTGAATACCGAGTTGAAGCTGGCCAATGGCGGGACGATTCTGGTTGGCGGCCCCGTCCATGAGGCCGGTGTCCTGATCTTGGCCATTACGGCGGCCACCCCCTAAAGGGGAGCTGCTCGTCCGCTTGCCTCCCCTCCTTCTGATTTGACCGATGGGGGCGTGAACATTTGCCTCTGCATGACGTCTAAAGCTCAGAGTCCGATATCAGGGCCCGTATCAGAGATGGAGGCGGTTATGAGACAGCGGATGCGGCAGGGCGTCATGGCGATGGCGATCATGCTCGTGATGGGGGGAGCCGGGGTTCCGTTGGCGTTTGGGGGGGAATCAGCCTGGCAGATCATGGAGGCCGAAGGCGACCTTTTCATCTTGCCCACCGATCAAGTTGATTGGCGCATGGCCGGAGCCTCCGATCCGTTACAGCCGGGTGATCGGCTCTGGGCCGCGCCGGCCGGGCGAGCGGTTGTCCGGGGTCCGGAAGGCCTGATTGCGCGTCTTGATCATCAGACACAAATCGAACTCGTTCAATCAGGCGGGTCGGATGGGCCAGATGGGGCGGACGGGCCCCGGCCGACGCTCTCGTTGCTGAGCGGTACGCTTTACCTGAAACATCCTGCCCTCGGGTATAAGGGGGTGGCATTCACCCTGCAAGCCGGCCACACGACGTTTCGCAGTGAGATGCCGACGATGGCGCGCGTGGAGATGCTGGAGGAGGGCGCCATCGCCGTGGCCGTCTATAAAGGGGAGGTGCGTATTGTGACCGGGGCGGGCAGCGCCTGGATTCGCGCCGGAGAGAGGACGGAGATCACGCGCACGGCCGCGATCCAATCGCCGGAGAGCATTCGTCTGGCGCAACGCGACGATTTCGATCGCTGGAATGAAGAACAGGAACTGCGTCTGGCCCGGCAGGAGCCGTCGACCGATCCCGCTGAAGCGGAC
>JBGPIL010000045.1:0-13435 GCA_041484905.1 Nitrospiria bacterium | reverse complement strand
TTCTGTTACCGTACCTGTGGAGTCATCCACGGCCAGAATGTAGTAAATGCCCGGAGGAATACTCGTTGTCGAGCAGGTCGTGGCGGTCGTCCCGCTGGTGGGATTCGATGCCCCGGCGTTTAACGAATTAACATTTCGACTGCAAAGCAAAACATCGGAGCCGGCCTCATAGGTCGGGTTAGTCGACCGATAATAGCCGATCGTAAAGTTTCCGGAGGACATGTTTCCCTGGTTCTTGACCAAATCGTTAATGACAAGGTTATTTCCGTTAACCCCGGAAATAGCGGCGGTCATGGCCGTGGGAACAAGGTCGGGGCCAATAGGCAGCGGGGTGGTTATGGACTGCGTATTGTTCGACTCATTGCTCTCGACCACAACGCTCGCGGAATCGTCCACCGACAGGACGTAGTAGGAACCTCCAACGCCTGCCGGAATCGGACAGGTTGTGGTCGTCGTCCCGGTCGGCGGGTCCGTGGCGCCGGCATCCAACGAACTCACATTTCGCTTACAACTGAAATCGATATCCGAACCGGCTTCATACGTCAAGTTGCTTGACAGATAGAACCGGATCTGGAAATTTACCCCCGTCGACATGTTCCCCTGATTTATCACTGCATCCGTAATCACGATGTTGCTTCCGGAGATCGCAGCGGTCAGCGCCGTGGGAAGCAGATCAGGGCCAATGGGTAGAGGGCTGGCGGTAGACTGGATATTGTTTGCCTCATCACTTTCCGTCAGCACATTCCCGGAGTCATCCACCACCAGCACATAGTAGGAGCCACCAACACCCGATGGAATCCTACAGCTTGATGTTGTCGTTCCAGTCACCGGATCCGAGGCACCCGCGGCTAACGAATCGACGTTTCGCTGGCAGAGGGCAATGTCGGTTCCCGATTCATACGTCGTGTTGAGCGACAGATAGAAGCCGATCGTGAAGGGCACGCTCCCCATGTTCCCCTGGTTCTTGACGGAATCCGTGATCACGATCTTATTCCCGGAGAGCGAAGCGGCAAAGGCCGTGGGGTAAACATCCGGATTGAGGGGAAATGTATTGCCCGTGGTCTTTGTGTTATTGAATTCGTCTTTTTCTACTACCTGACTTCCTCCCTGGCTTCCTCCACTGTCAACAAGCTCCAACACGTAGTAAAGACCCCCTCCACCGGCCGGAATCGGACAGGTCGTGGTCGTCGTTCCACTGGCCGGATCCGACGCGCCGGCCGCCAATGAGTTGACGGTCCGGCTGCATAGTGGGATATCGTCTTGTCCCTCATACGTTGTGTTGGTCGACAGATGAAAGTTGATGGTGAATGGTCCCGCTGCCACGTCCCCTTGGTTTGTCACGGCATCGTTCACAATCACGTTATTCCCGGAAAGAGAGGCGGTCAGGGTTGTGGAGAGCAGATCAGGCAACAGGAGGACAATCGTCGCTGTATTGGAATAGGGCCCGATGTTTCCGGCTTCATCCACCGCCCGCACCCGGTAGGTGTACGTCAAACCATATGTCAACCCACCATCATTATAAGAGGTAGAACTCGTTGTGCCAATTGGGGTAAAGCTGGCACAACTTGCACCCGTGCAACGCTCGACCTGATAAGAACTCACCTGAATGTTGTCACTGGCAGCAGGCCAACCAAGGTTGATCAGCGTACTACTTTTGGCGATTGGATTGGGTGTCCCCGGCTGCCCCGGAGGGGTGATGTCTGGATAGGCATCTTTCTTCGTGACCCGGTTCAAGGCATCATAGCTGAAGTCAATCCGATTGCCTTTGGCATCCTGTTGATGGAGGAGATTTCCGGCGGCATCATAGTCATAATTCCAGCAAGGGGCCGGATACCAGGGATATGTGCCGCTGCTAGGGGCCAGTGTTGTGAGATCTCCACAGTTGCCCATATCCGGATCGGCCATCGCGAGTTTGCGCCCCAGGGAATCATAGCGCATTGTCGTCCGATGCCCCTGGGCATCGGTGACTGCCAACAGATTACCCGAAAGATCGTATTGATAGATCGTCGTTGCGTACAGGGTGCCAACCGTGGCACAGCTGGAATAGCTGCCCGTATATTCATCAACTTTAATAACCCGGCCTGCCGCATCTCGGGTCTCACGTTTCATGTGACCGTTGGTATCAACGGTGACCCTGACGCCATCGTTGTAGCAGGCCTGTGTTTGGCTGCCATCGGGGTTCGTGACCTGAGTCACCCGGCCGACCGGATCATAGATATTCGTTGCCATCAGAATCGCGGCACCGGTGAAATAAGGAAGGGAGTTTTGATGGACATTGCCACGAACGTCGTAAATCGTCTTGGTGGAGATGATCTTGTTATCCGGTCCAGTTTTAGATTCCAAGATTGTTCGACCCAAACCGTCAAAATAATCCCAGGATGAAAGCCCCACCGCCGTGTTCGTTTGAACATACTGATATCCAACATGGCCATAATAGTTATTTGCATCAGGCGTACAGCTCACCGAACTGCTACATGGATAAATCCAACTGGCTGAAGAACCATCCGGAGAATTTGTTATGATTTTGCGTCCAAGAGCATCATATTGGGTAGTTATCATCTGGCCGTTGGAATCCCTCACACGTATCACCTCGCCATAGAGGCCAGCCCCAGTGTAAACCGAGGTACCGCAAGCTAGGTTCCAAGGTACGCCATAGTAATCCGTTTGTGTTATATGTGTAAAAGTAACCCCATTGGTGACGGTTGGCGGGCTGGTAACTGCTTGCGGGAAGGTGGCGCTGGTGTCATAGCAGATGGTCGTGGGCGGACGGCCCAACGTATCGGCGGTACTGGTCAGGTTGCCATAGGGGTCATAGGACATCGTCGTAGCAATATAGGGATAAGAGGCGGTGCTTGTGCTCAGCCACCGTTCGGTGCGGGTCAGGTTGCCTTTGCTGGGCGTGTAACTGGGGGGGCTGTCATAATAGAAATGGCTCTCAGCCATCCTAGTCCCGCCCGTCCCGATTCCGCTATAGATGACTTCAGTGGTGGGTAAACCGACAATCCAAGCAGTCACGTACGGTGAAAAACTGTGCGTAACCGTGCGCTCATCCCCGGGAGAGGGTAGATCACCATATTGGTCCTCTTCTTCTAGATTTCCATAACAGGGAGACCGCAACTGACAATCATAGATATATTGTGTTCTGAGTTGCCTTCCACAAACGCCGTCGCTGTCACAGATGAAACTATCGACCTGTTGGGGGGGATTAAAATAATACGGAGCCGTAATATTTGGAGTATAGCTCGTCATCGTTTTAGCGTATTCGGTCCCATTGATATCTGTCACTCGAACGTAATAGGGCCTACCCTTCATATAGCCCACTGGAACCTTCGGGTTGTTTGTGGTTTGTGCTGGAGCACTCAAGTTCACACTTGTGTCGTTTCCCTGAAAGAAGTAGGTTTCGGTGATGTTTTGCTCGCTGTTGGGACCTGCTGGACCGGTCACCGTGACATGATTAAAACCTCGAAAATCACGTTCGGGAATATAATAGCAGCCACCCGAGTAGGAATAGGAATAACCTGTAGGAAACACCGTGTTAGTCCCATCACTGGTCGTAACAGAGCCGACAACTTGAATGGGTATGGGGAGACATGGGTTCGTGAACATTGACGATGGAGTATAGGCAATGGTGGTGGTACCTCCAAGACCGTTGGAAAAGATCCGAAGGAGATCGGCGCCCAAAAGATCCGACAAAAAGACCGTGTTGGGGGAATAGACCGGATTAATGATATCTGTCTTACCGTCCCCGTTAAAATCCCCAAGATTATTGTATGCTGCTGAATTCGGCCCCCCCATACCCCACTGAAGAGCGGGGAGAAAACTGCCACCGCCTGACAAAGAGACATAAGAAATCCCGCTCACATCGGAATAAATCACGTCCTCTCGACCATCCCCATTAAAATCTCCGATTTGGTTCGTATAATTTGTGACCCCCGAGGCCCAAATAGCACGATCAGCAAAACTGAATCTCGAGGAAATATAAACATAATAATTCCCCTGATAAAAATGGATGAGATCCGCGATCCCGTCCCCGTTAAAATCACCAACGTGTGTTACGTCGGTACGAAATCCATTCACGGGGTTCGTATCATACGGGTAATGCCCCGAACCCCACTTGCTAGGAGTAGTAGCCATGAAGCCGTCCCCTGTGGCATTGGCCAAATAAATATAGGAATCTCCATTGCTATCAATATGCAGTACATCCGTCTTATGGTCACCATTAAAATCCCCTAGATAGATCTTATTAATATAAAAGATATACGAGCCAAGAAAATATGGCTCGGACGTTATATGCCCAGAACCCCACGCATTGGCAGGAGGGATGAAGCCGTCGCCTGTGGCATTGGCCAAATAAACATACGAGTTTCCAGAGACATCAATATGTATGACATCTGACTTCCCGTCTCCGTTGAAATCCCCGATAAGATCTTCAACTTTAGGATCTGAAGTCGATGTTCTAAAACCCGAGCCCCATGGCAATACAGATTTAATAAAACTGTTGCCCGTGGAAATGTAAACATAGGCATTCCCAGTATCATCAACATCGATCACATCAATCATCCCATCCCCGTTAAAATCACCTAATTGAGGACGTTTATGCCCCGTTCCCCAAGCCAAGGAAGGAACGACAAAATTGTTCCCCGTAGCATTGGACAAATACACATAGGAACTCCCCATAACAGAACCTGGATTGTCAAAACGAATCATGTCTGTCTTGCCATCTCCATTGAAATCCGCAAACATTGTCACCGGGCCCCCAGGTCCGTTAGTCCAGTTCGTTGGGGTAAGAATAGAGCGATTCACATCATAGAAAAACGTGGATGCCGGCAATTTTGACGCGGCCGCTTCGTTGGTGATTGTGCCGGTTGCATCGACGGCTGCATCCTTACCAAACTGCTGCACACTCGATAAGAGCGACCGCGATGTGCTATTGCTTGTGGCATAACTCAGCTTGTACGCTCTCACCCGACTGCTGTTGGCCATTACATCAATGGCCTTAAGCCGGGATATTGTTCGAGATGGTGGATTCGTCATATATGTGTATGAAACATCACTACGGCCTTCTCTATAAAACTTTATATAATTGGTGGTCGGCAGCACTCCATTTCCAGTGTAATCAATGTGATCCAAATAGATTTGGTAAACATAAGACATGGTAACCCCTAAAATTGTTATAGTGAAGCCATCTTTCCAGTAGGATAACGTCATAAAATTCCCATTCTGGTCTTCAACTCGATCGAGCAACCATTTTAAAATTAGTGGGCTGCCAGGGCCATCATGACGAGAAAGTGTCGTTTGGCCAAAGAGATAACGCGTGCCAGCTTTGTCGGTCAGCTCCCAGTAAAAAGCTGAACCGCCCGCAATCTTGCGGATTCGCATGAAAGAGCCTTCGATTTTAGTCCGATACTCTCCATTACCGATGTCAACCAACTCTTCGGTCACCCCGGCCAGACGCAACAAATAAGCATCTCCAGCATAGTCTGCGGCGCCATTTTTGGTGTCACGTTCGATCGTCCCTGCCTCCATCTCCCAACCCATGCCTACCCAACCGTTCCCATTACTACTACGATAAACAAGATTTAAGTTTGGTTGTATCCCATGACGACCCGATGGCACGTCAATTGGAATTGTTAGACCCATATTGCCCGTAAAGAGATCGGGCACCACTGTCCCGCTGCCTTCATTTCCAGCACCACCAGGCTTGAAAGATAGGGAGAATGTCGCCCTCGGGTCTTCTGGCGTCCCATCGGCTTGAGCGTAACCTCGAGTAATGACAATAAAGAGTAAAAAAAGCAAACCAAGCAAAATCAGTCCAATCAAACGACCTGTTCTAAAGAACCTAATGAAACCCATCAAAACTCCTGCCGTTTTCGATAATAAGCGCGGCGGGTTTTATCCAAAAAAATTGACCAGATACTTAGCTTCTTTAAAGAATCTGGTCGGGTTGCTTGCTGGGCCTGGGTTGGTTGAATAATCTGGAGGGGATTAAACAGAAGAGCAAATACAAAGGATGCGAGCAACGACCAACGGGGCATGATTCCTTGACTAATCATAGACTTGGGCATGTTGATGTTCGACCGCATCAAATCAGACCAGGCAGAGCGTTATGAGCATTTTAAGCATTTTATCGCCAGTGCCCCATGCAGAGCGCGTCAAGAGCTCCCAATGAATATCGCTCTTTTTACATGACATCACATTCGCACACAACTACCCATTGGGGTAGGGTACCACACTTGCTCTTTTTTATTGAAATCGATATTATGTGTGCCGCTCAGATTATTCGTTCATTGTGGTGCGGTTTCAAGGAGGGGCTTGATGCCACCGCTCTCCCCACAACGGCTTCCAGCCGTCGATGCCCTCAAGATGTTCGAGCTTGGGGTCACCGCCGCCACGTGCCAGGAACCTGCTCAGCTTCAAGCACTGCTAGAAAGCTTTTTTAAGATCTTCCCTATCCATGCCGCTGTCTGCGGCATTGTGAAGGTGGAACCCCCGCAAACCGGCAACGGGACCCCCACTGAGCGGCAATCGCCCAACATCGATATCCCTGCGGTCTACAATGCAGGCTGGCCTGAGGAGTTCTTACGGTTTTATTTGGGTGAGAAGGTCATCGAACGAGACGGCCAGTTTTTTACCTGGTTGAAGAGCCAGTACCCCACGCTGTGGCTCGATGTCTATGAGAAGCAGAAACATTCATTTAATCCATGGACGAAGCAGGGGATCGACCCCAAGTTTGTCGAGTTCACATTGGATTGCGACCTCCGCTTAGCCCTTCGATTTGGACAGATTGAAAGTGCCGGGCTGCAGACCGGGGGTTACCTCAAGTTCCACACCCGTCGGGAGGCCCACCGATTCAGTCCGTTGATTCAGGCCATGGTGCCTCATCTGCACAATGCGATGATGCGGTGCTACAAAAGAAGCACCGAGGGCCAAACAGATCCGGGCCCCGGTATCCAACTTGGGCCACGGGAATCCGAGGTTCTGAAGTGGCTTATCGAGGGCAAGAGCAACTGGGAAATTAGCATGATCCTTCATATTTCGGTCAATACCGTGAAATTTCACCTCAAAAACCTGATGCACAAGTTCAACGCGATGAATCGCTATCAGTTGGTTGCCAATGCCATGAGCGGACAGGGCGTTGAAAAATGGGTAAAGGGGAAAGGGTAAGGGGTAAAGGGAAGATGAAAGACGAAAGAGATCAACTACACAACAAATGGGTGCGGGATTTTCCTTCACCCTTCACCCCTTACACTTTGCACTCTAAAGTCGGCGGTCGGGATTGACCATGCATGGTCAGCCGCCAGGCTGACAGATCGATCAACACCGAAGGCCTCCACTCATGGGCGCGATGCTCTTTTCGCGCAGCCGACGACCTGCTGACGAATTAATCGGCGCTACTGGAGCAACACTGTCGCCTATTTACATGAGGCTGCACAGCAGGTACAATCTTCCAGGTTATCCAGCCCACCCACACGCCACCGTAGCTCAGTTGGTAGAGCAGCTGATTCGTAATCAGCAGGTCGTCAGTTCGATTCTGACCGGTGGCTGTGCCTTCAACTTTTGCGCTGAAAGCAAAGCGAGACTCGGAACGAATGGCCGTGGCCTAAGTCGAAGACCAGATCAGAACGCGAAGGTCGACGGTGTCGAGGGCGACGGGGAGGACATCATCGAGGGCGGCAGTTGCGGGCGGGGTGGTGAGGAACGCTTCACGCGGCCCAGACCATCTTTGGTCAGGTGAAACCGGACCACCTGGCCCGGCTCGCCGAGCGCGGCCAGCGATTCGCCATTAAACGAGAGCGCCAGCCCTCCGGCATTGCCGAGCGTCAATTCCATTTGTTCGGTGGCCGTCCAGGTGAGCCGTTCTCCCGGCTTTAACATGGCCTCTTTCATCTCTCCCCCATCCAGGGCGGCCTGCACCCAGCTCTGTTCATGGGCTTCAATCTCCAGACGGAGGAGAGGCAATACGGGTTTGGCGGTCGTCTTGGCCACGCTCTCCGGTTGTGCCGCCGCGACAAGCGTGTCATTCTTGACCGGAACACTCGGCGGGGCCGAGGAGACGGCAACCTTCTCTTCTTCCGCTGGACGCGGTTTGTCCTGCTGGGCGAGTGACTGGGCGGTTGGGCGGCTTGCCGTGGCTTTCTCTCCCTTGGCCGGCCCACGAACGGCCGGGGCCTGTTCCGGCGGCTCCTGTGCGCTTCGCATCCACCCAAACAGGAGCACGACCGCGACAATCAGCCCAACGCCCACCCCCAATCCGGCATGACGACGGCCGGACTGGACTTTGAAGATCGTGGCATTGGTCTGGGCCAGCGGCAGCGGCGGGGCGACGACACCAAGGGGGGCAACCGCCTGCCCATAGTGGCGCAGCAATTCCTGTTCGTCCATCCGGTAATGCTTGGCCAGCAGCCGTACGAACCCCCTGGCAGATGCGTCGCTTGGAAGTGCTTGAAACTGCTCGGACTCTAAGGCGAGAAGATACCGGGAAGCGATCCGGGTCGTCTGCGTGACGGACTGAATGCTCTGACCGTGCGTCTCCCGAAGCTGGCGAAGAAGCTGACCGAACTCACCCATGACAACCCACTCATCCCCAAGGTTGGGTTTATCTTACCAAACCAGCGTGGCTTGTCAACATCGCGCAGGGGCCGAAGGCAACCGCTTATCGCAGCTTGTCAGCCTGCTGTTTGGCTTCAACCGCCAGGGCGCTGTCCGGCACCTGCTGGATGACCTTGTCAAAATAGGTCAGGGCGGACTGCTTGGCGCCGCTTTTGGCGTAGGCCAGTGCCAGCTGATAGTTGGCCTCCGGCAACTCGGGATAGCGACCGGCCAGTTCCTTGCCGATCGAGACGGCGTCTTCCGTCATCCCGAGTTCCAGATAGAGTTTGCCCAGCTCAATGTAGGGGACCGGATAACGGGGATTGATTTTGATCGCTTCACGAAATTCACGCATCGCATCAGGCGCCCGCTTCTGTTTGATATAGAGCAGGCCGAGATTGGTATACGGGATCTCCGGCGTGATATAAAACGGGTTGTTCAGCGCCTGCCGGTAGGCCTCGACCGCCTCCGCCTGCTTGCCCTGCTGCTCGTAGACCTTCCCCAGGTAGTTCAAGGCCTCCGAATCGTCGTGTTTGAGGCGCAGCACGGTTTGAAACCGCTTGACGGCTTCATCATACCGGCCCTGCTGAAAATAGATGTGGCCCAGGGCATACTGGGCGTCGCGGTTGGCCGGATCCATCTCCACCGCCTGCTGAAATTCGACAAAGGCCTCCTGCAACCGGCTCTCGCCCAGATGCGATGCGCCGAGCTGATAATGGGCCAGCGACTGTTTCTTCTGCTCGGGGTTCGCGGTGGCGCACCCGACGAAGAACACCGCCGCCATCGCCACCCACGCCAGCCGGCCCACCCACGCCCCCGATATGCATCGACCGATCATGGCACCATCTCCTCAAAGGCGGTCATCGCCTTGAATTCCCGCACCCGTGCCTGCAACGCCTCTTCCGTCACGTCCTTCAACCGATCGACGCTGAACGCTTCAACGGCGAACGACGCCATGGCACTGCCGTAGATGACGGCCCGGCGCAGGTTCGCGTCCGAGAGGTCGTCACTTTGCGCCAAATAGCCCAACAACCCGCCGGCAAAACTGTCACCCGCCCCCGTGGGATCGAAGACGCTTTCCAACGGATAGGCCGGCGCGATAAAGACCCGATGGTGGTTGAACATCATGGCCCCGTATTCCCCCCGTTTAATAATGAGTCCTTTGGGTCCGCACCCCAGAATCCACCGGGCCGCCTTGACGAGATTGACCTCCTTGGCCAGGGAGCGCGCCTCGCCGTCGTTGATCATCAACAGGTCGATCTCCTTCAACACGCGCAGCAGGGCCTCCCGCTTGCCGTCGATCCAGAAATTCATCGTATCGGCGGCGACCAACCGCGGCCGCTCGACCTGGCGGAGCACGTGCAGTTGCAGCTCGGGGTCGATGTTGGCCAGAAACACCACCTCCGCCTGCCGATAAGGCGGCGGCAGCGTCGGGTGGAAGGTTTCGAGCACGTTCAACTCGGTGCGCAGCGTCTTGGCCTCGTTCAATTGAAAGCCATATTCACCCTTCCAGCGGAAGGTGCGCCCCGGCTGGGTCGCCAAACCGTCCACGTTAATGCCGCGGCGGCGCAGAAAATCGCGATGCGGTTCGGGGAAATCCTCCCCCACGACCGCGACCAGATTGACATCGGTAAAATAGCTCGCCGCAATGGATCCGTACGTGGCGGAGCCGCCCAGCACCTCCTCCACCTCGCCGAACGGCGTGCGGACGGAATCCAGCGCCACCGACCCCACGATCAAGACCCCCATACCGGCTCCTTGGCGTTTAACAGGATGGCGCACTTGTCACCTTCTTGCCAACGGAGGGGCCGACCGCGGCCACCGCCTCCGTCGCCGCCCCGACGAACAGATCCCCCATCGGCGTCCCCGTCTGCTGCAACGACTCCGCCACTCGATGGCTGCCGCTGCCGGCCCAGACGACCTGCCGGCACGTGACATCCCACAACTCGGTGTACAACTCCACTTCTTTGCGCCGCACCCCGGCCGCATCCCGTTCCGAAAATCGCTCCAGCCGCCCGTAAGCCAGATACCGGATCGAGACATCCTGTCGCAGCCGCAACAGCACCGCCTGGTCCAGTTTCTGCGTCGCCTCGTAGCTCTTGATCAGCCGCATGACCGCCTGATCCAGCCCGTTCGGCCGAAGCGCCCGCATCAAGTCGTCCTTCGTGATGACCGTGGCGCGCGGGAAGGCCCGTCGATAGGCCTGGGCCAGCTCGAATGCGGCATCGTTACGAATGCCCTCGGGCCCCACTCCGCCCACAAAAGGCAGCACCGCCACTCCCCCGATCCCCACCGCTTCACGATAAAACGACGGCACGACGAACCGTTGTTGGTGCTCAATCTTCACCTCGGGCGGCACGATCGCCGGGCAGCCCCACACGAACAGCCCGATCGCCGCCACCACACCCATCCGTACCCGAGCATGCATCATCGATTACCGTCCAAGCACGGCCATGCGGCGCTTGGCCTCCGCCGTCATCGCACCCGGCGCGGTCACGATCGCGTCGCGCAACGCTGTGGCACACGGACAGGCGCGCACCTCCGGAACCTTGGGCACCGCCTCCGCGATCAGCCGCTTGGCCAGCTCGGCGTTGTGATGCAGCAGATGCAGAATCGCCTCCACCGTCACCGGCTCGGCCGTTTGATGCCAGCAGTCATAATCGGTGATCAACGCGACCGTCGCATAGCAAAGCTGCGCCTCCCGCGCGAGTTTGGCCTCGGTGGCATTGGTCATCCCGATCACGTCGACGCCCCAGGAGCGGTAGAGATTCGACTCCGCCCGGGTGGAAAATTGCGGCCCTTCCATGCAGAGGTAGGTGCCGCCGCGGTGTACGGTGGCCCCGATCCGCCGGCCGGCCTCCTCCAGCCGAGTGGCCAACTCCGCGCAGACCGGATCGCCGAAACCGACGTGACCGACGACGCCATGGCCCAGAAAGGTGCTGGCGCGGTGCCTGGTCAGATCGATGAATTGGTCTGGGATCACCACTTCGCCCGGATGGCGCGACTCTTTCATGCTGCCGACCGCGCTGATGGAGATCACCTGGCGCACCCCCAAGAGTTTCAGGCCGAACAGGTTGGCGCGATAATTGATCTCCGAGGGCATGAGCCGGTGGCCCCGGCCGTGGCGGGCGAGAAACGCCACCCGAATCCCGCTCAGCTCACCGACCAGATAGGCGTCCGACGGCGCGCCAAACGGCGTGCGCAGCCGGACTTCCCGAAGCTGTCGAAGACTTTCGATCTGGTAGAGGCCGCTCCCGCCGATGACGCCGATCGTGGCGGCCAACGCGCGTTGTCCTGTTGATCCTATTAACCCGGCCGATCGATTCGCGGGACTGCTCCTGCCCTTAGCCGGTCTGCGGCTGCGTTTAGATCGATGACGTGGTGTGGGCATGCTGTGAGTCCTGCGGTGAGTTCTGTGAGAAAAACTCCGCCATTATAGCACACGGGGCCTTCGGCCCCCACTGCTCCCCGGCCAACTGATGCAGCCGCTCCGCCACCGCGTCGGCGGACTCGTCACCGGTCAGATCGATCCAGCGTAACCCGGCCTGATGGCGAAACCAGGTCAGTTGCCGCTTGGCGTAGTGTTGTGTCTCCCGAATCGTGGCGTCAATGGCCGCATCCATCGGCCACTCGCCGCGAAACGCCCGCAGCAATTGCCGATAGCCGAGGCCGCACATCGCATTGTGCCGTTCATCGTAGCCGGCCTCCCACAAGCGCCTCGCCTCCTCCACCAGCCCCCGCCGGACCATCTCCCTGACCCGCGCATCGATCCGTTGATGGAGGACGGAACGGGGCAGACGCAGACCGATCATCAGATGATCGTACCGGGGCGTGCGAAAGCCGTGATCAGCCTGCCACGCCGATCGCGAACGGCCGGTCAAAAGATAAATTTCCAGCGCCCGGATCACTTTCTGGCCGTCGCCCGTGGCAATCGCGGCGGCGGAGACGGGATCGACGGCCCGCAACCGTTCGTGCAACGAGGCGGCGCCCTCGCGGGCCGCCTGTTCGGCCAACTCCATCCGGAGCGCCGGATCCGACGGCGGCGCGGCCATCAACCCGTAGAGCAACGCCCGGACATACAACCCGGTGCCGCCAACGATGACGGGCACCCGGCCGGCCTCGTGCAGCCGCGCGATAATCGGCTCCGCGGCGCGGCAAAAGCGCCCCGCGTTCCACGACTCGTCCGGCGGGGCGATCCCGACCAGATGGTGGACCACCTCGCGTTGCCAGTCCTCCGGCGGCTGATCGGTGCCGATGGTCATGTCGCGATAGAGCTGCCGCGAGTCGGCGATCACGATCTCGCTCGTCCATCGACGGGCGAGCCGGTAGGCGGCCGCGCTTTTGCCCGAGGCCGTCGGCCCCACCAGACACAGCAACGGTCGCAACGGAGTCTTTCCGCTCGTGCTAACGCACTCGCTTAAGCGGGGGGAGATGCTCCTCTCCTCCCCGGTCATCTCGTGTGGGGGCCGTGCGGAGGCGATAAGCGTCCTCCATGCCCCCACGCCCCGGCCATCGCCGTACACTTTTGACTCATTATTTCTCATCGTCGGTGAAACAATTTTTCCAGATGCGCGCGGTCGAAGCTGACGCGCAGCGGGCGGCCATGCGGACAGGTGGGCGCAAGCGGCTGTTGCTGCAGGCGGATCAACAGCGCCCGCATCTCTTCGCGACTGAGCAGCTGATTGGCTTTGATCGCGCCGTGGCATGCCATCGTCGCGGCGATTGAATAGACGAGCCGCCGCGCATCCGAATTATCGGGCGGCCCGGGTGATTCCCGCTCCTGCTCCACCCACTCTTCGGCCAGATCGGTCAGGAACGGCTCCAGCAGCGCACCGGCCAGGAAGGC
>JBGPIL010000044.1:0-13791 GCA_041484905.1 Nitrospiria bacterium | reverse complement strand
TGATCCACTTTCCCTCCGGATGGCGGCGCAGCACGCCCAACCCGGAACAGGGCGCGTCGACCAGAATACGATCCATCCGCGCCGGCCCGGCCAGCTGGAGCCGCTTCGTCGCATCGGCGGCCATCGTCCTGACGATGGTCACACCCAGCCGCCGGCTGTTGGCCTCCACCACCGCCAGCCGCTCCGGACTGCGGTCGACCGCGACCACCGTGCCGCGGTTGCCCATCAACTCGGCGATCTCGGTCGCTTTGCCGCCCGGCGCCGCGCAGGCATCGAGCACCGTGTCACCCGGCTTGGGCGCCAGCAATAACGGCACCAGTTGCGAGGCCTCATCCTGCACATAAAACCAGCCCGACGCATACCCGGGCAGTCCGGTCACCGACCCTTCATGTTCCACGTGCAAACCGGCCGGCGCATAGGCGCAGCGCGTCGAAACAATCCCCTTCTCCTGCAAGATGCGTTGATACTCGGCCACGCTCATCGAGAGCCGGTTGACCCGGATCGTCAGCGGCGCCGGTTCGTTGTTCGCACGGCAGAGCGCAATCGTTCGTTGCGAGCCGTAGCGTTTGAGCCAGCGCCTGACCAGCCAGGCCGGGTGGGAATAATTGATCGTGATATGCTCGAGCGGCTGCTGCAACAGATCGGGCAGCGTCCATTCATGGCGGCGCGTGATCAACGTCCGCAGCAAGGCATTCACCAACGGCGCGCTCTTCTCGCCCAGTCGCGCCTTGGTCAGTTCCACCGATTGATCGACCGCCGCATAGTCCGGCACCCGCTTGAGCCAGAGCAACTGGTAGGCGCCCAACCGTAGAATCTGCTTGAGCACCGCCTGGCGGGTGTAGGGCGTTTGATGCGCCACCTGCTGCAACGCCCAGTCGAGAAAGAGCCGATGGCGGAGCACGCCGTTGACCAGTTCATGCAGCAGGGCGCGGTCGTCAGATGAAAGTGCGGCCGGCGCCCCTTCCCGGGCCGCCTGATCGATCGCCTGTTGCGCGGTCGTTTTGCCGGTGTCGATCGCGAGCAACGCCGTCACGGCCGCCTGCCGGGCTGGCGTATCGCGAGTCATTTTCGACGGACCTTTCTTCGATACATGCGTTGTGGTCATAACCGTATATCTCTATGCTCTTTCATCTGCGTTCGATGGGGGTGGTCAGGGGGAGAGTGAAGCTCCACAGG
This sequence comes from Nitrospiria bacterium, assembly GCA_041484905.1. Classification (GTDB taxonomy): domain Bacteria; phylum Nitrospirota; class Nitrospiria; order JACQCE01; family JACQCE01; genus JACQCE01. The sequence goes on along the minus strand of JBGPIL010000044.1, from coordinate 12,615 downwards.
CTCCGCCTGTGGAGGCGGAACCTGAGCCGGCGACATGGCCAGAGGCCATGGCCGAGTCGAAGCGGAGTGGATCTCCCCCGGCGATGAGCTTGTCGCCACCAGCGGCAAGCGGATCGGAGCAATCTTAAACACGTGCCGGCTCACCGAGCATCGTCCTCACTTTGACCGAATGGCCGGCCAAAAATTCCGCCGCCGTCATCCGCCGGCGATTGGGAATCTGCAACTCCTGAATCGTCACCCAGTCGCGGCCGGCCGCCACATCGATCCCGCCCGTCCCGCCGCCCCCGACGGGATGCACCGCCGCAATCATTCCCGGCGACCATTGCCCCGCCCCGCGCGGCGTGACGGCGGCCCGCCAGATCCGCCACGGTTGCTCGTTGTAACTTGTCCAGGCCCCCGGCCAGGGATCGGTGCCACGGACCAGGTTGATGATCTCGCGCGCGGGGCGGTCCCAGAAAATCTGTCCATCGTGCTTTTTCATGAGCGGCGCCGTGGTGGCCCCGGCGTGATGCTGCGGCGTCGCCGTCACGGCGCCCCGCATCCAGGCGTCGATCGTATCGATCAGCAGCACCGCGCCGATGCGCGAGAGCCGTTCGGCCAATTCCCCGGCCCGTTCATCCGGCCCAATCTCCACCGTCTGCTGCATGAGCATCGGCCCGGTATCCATCCCCTCGTCCATCAGCATCGTGGTCACACCGGTCCGGTCCTCTCCCCGAATGATCGCCCATTGAATCGGCGCCGCGCCCCGGTAGGCCGGCAGCAACGACGCGTGGACGTTGATACAGCCTTTGGGCGGAATCTCCAGGAGCGCCTTGGGCAGAATCTGCCCAAACGCCACCACCACGATCAGATCGGGCTGCTGCGCCCTGATCTCGTCGATCGCGGCCGGCGCCCTCACCCGTTCCGGCTGCCAGACAGGCAGGCCCAAACGAATGGCCGCTTCCTTTACCGGAGGCGGTGAGACCGCCTGGCCACGCCCCTTCGGCCGGTCGGGCGCCGTGATCACGCCGATCAGTTCGGCCCCGCTGGCGGCCCCTTTACCGAGACGGGCTAACGCCTCCAAGCTCGGCACGGCAAAAACCGGCGTTCCCATAAACAGCACCCGCATCGCATTCATCCGATCAGGCCGATCAAGCGATTGGGACGGTCATCAGCCACCGCGCATCGCGTCACGACGCGCCGGCCGATTCCTCCAGCTCGTCATGGTCGTGGTCACACGTGTGATCATGCTCGTGCAGCGTCCGCATCCGCTTGCGATGGCGTCGCAGGAACATATTGCGCTTCAGACTGCTGATCCGATCGATCAACAGATGGCCGGACAGATGATCCGTCTCGTGTTGAAAAAGACGGGCCAGCAACCCCGCCCCTTCCAGCGTCACCACCTTGCGAGTCCGATCCATCCCCTGGATCTTCACCCAATTGGCCCGGCTGACCACCACCCGATAATCGGGCACGCTCAAACAACCTTCATCATCCGACTGCGTGCCCCGCCGTTCCAAAATCACCGGATTGATCAACACGTTGGCCTGCCGTACGCCCTCGGTATGGCCGACATCATAGACGAAGAGGCGCAGCGGCACCCCCACCTGAGGCGCCGCCAGGCCGATGCCCGGCGCGTCGTACATCGTCTCGATCATGTCCTCGATCAACCGGTCGATCTCGGCGTCCACCCGTTCCACCGGCTTGGCGGGCTGCCGGAGCACCGCTTCAGGAAATTCGACGATTTTTCGTTTCATCAGGCTTGAGCGACCCCTCATCTGTCATCGCGAAGCGTCGCCATTCTGACACGCTTCCCCGTCAAAATCAACCGACGGAAAATATAAGAAAAGGTCGCTGGGTGGTAAGGTGGCCAGGGAGAAATGATTTGAACACTGGGCAGCCTATCATCACGAGTTCCCCAGCCACCAAGCAACCTTGCCGCCTCGCTACCATCTACACTTCTTGACACCTTCAAGACCGCTCTGCTAGCATGCCGTTGCGGGGTGGAGCAGCCTGGTAGCTCGTCGGGCTCATAACCCGAAGGTCAGAGGTTCAAATCCTCTCCCCGCAATGAAATATTTAAGGGTGAGGGCTTCGGCCCTCACCCTTTTTTCATGGTGTTCAGCGTAGAAACGTCACAGGGCATACAAGGAGCGGCAGATCAACAAAAAACGATTTGCAAATCAGTCGATCGCTATTTGGCTGTTGGTTGGGCCAACATCGACTCCATCAGGTCTTTAAAAAAGGGAAACGGCTTGGTCCCCGTAATCACGCTCCCTTTGATGGTCTTGCCATCCGTGGTCACCCCAAGAATAAAGCTCGGAGTTCCGGAGACCCCGACCCGCTGCCCATCGGCAATATCTCTTGCGATTTTCTCTTTGAATTTCCCCGTGGTCAAACAGGTCTCAAAAAACTTCTCATCCAGCTTCAGCTCTTTGGCATATCCGGTCAACTGATCAAGCCCCAGGGCTTGTTGATGACTGAACAGCAAGTCATGCATCTCCCAATATTTCCCTTGCTCTCCTGCGCAATCGGCCGCCTCCGCGGCCTTGGCCGCGTGGGCGTGCATGGGCAGCGGATAATCCCGCAGCACATGCCTGAGCTTCCCTGCCTGGATATACGCGCGATCGATCTCCGGGAGCGTCGTGTGAAAGAATTTTCCACAAAATGGGCACTGGTAATCTGAAAATTCGATCAGAATAAGAGTTGCCTTTGGGTCGCCCTTGATCGGGGCATGGTCAAAACTGACGGTCACTTCAGGGGAGGAGGGGCTCTGCCGTGAGAATTGAGAAGAGGGCGCCGTCAAAGCTTTTAACAGCTCTTTGATCTCCTTGATGTCTTTTTCCATCCCGTTGAGCCGTTCCTCAAGCGAAGAACTTTGTCCAGTCTCCGCGGCAGAGGAAAGACCTCCACAGAGAATTGCGAGGATGAGCCCTCCCCAAAGTCCCCATCGTGATGCGTTCATGTGACGTTCGCTGCTCGATGTGAATTCGACTGGCATAGTGCTCGATTTCAGGACGCAGGTCAAGGGGGATCGTTCTGGATGTCCAGCCAATTTAGAAATGTCCGGTTCCTCCCAAAGTAGAAATGTCCGGTTTGGGGTGATTGATGCGCCTCGGCAGTAGTAGTAGGGTCAGGTTGATCTTGCCCCGGCTGGTGACATGATAGACCGCATGGGGGAATGCCAGTCGGAGGGGGCGAGCCATGACGACACCATACTGGATGTGAATGTTGGATTGCAAGACCTGACCCCAGAAGTTTGCACCCCATCGGCGGGGCTGCTGACGGTCGGCGCCGTGGGGGGATCGTTCGCCGTGTTCACAAAGAAGCTCGCCGGCGTCATCCAGGGGCCGGTGTCATAGGGGTCGCTCGCCCGGACGCACCAGTAGTAATGGGTGTTGTCGCTGAGCGTGACCGGCACGGGCCACGCCGTCGTGCTCGGTGTTTGAGGGATGTTACTGGCCGAGGCGACCAGCGTGGTCAGACCGGCATCGGCATAGAGCTCAAAGGTATAGGTCAACGGATCGCTATCCGGATCAGCGGCGTTGTTGACGCTGAGCGTGGGCTGAAGTGTGGCGACCTCTCCGTTCGGCGCCGGGCTGTTGGTGGAGGGCGCGGTCGGCGGCCTGTTCGTCTCGCCGGTCACCAGGAGCGTGAAGGGAATGGAGGAGGGATGCTGGCCCCCGCCTGAATTCGATGATCCAATCGTCACCGACTCCGGATGATCGGCGCCATCCTGCTGGATGTTGAAGGTGACCTGGGTGCCGGTCGTGCGGAAATCAAGGCCGTCGTCGTCGGTGATGACTGTCCCGCTGAAGGTGATCGTGTGGCCGCTCACGGTGAAGGTGTCGTCTGGCTCCAAGTTCACCCCCTGCACGGCCCAGAAGGTGCCGTCGGTCGTGATCGTCCCCGTGAAGGTGTGCGCTTGCCCGTTGCCATTCCAACGCAGATGGGTCGTCCCCACCCAGACGAAATAGCCCAGGTTCGTGCCCGGCGTATAGCCCGGCTGGCCGGCGGGATTGAGGTTGGGGGCGGCGCTGACTTCGGCGGAATAACCGCTTTCGCCGATGCTGTTGTAGGCCGTCACCACGACATACTCGGCTACGCCGTTGGTCAGGCCGGTGAGCGTGGTGGCGGTCACATTGCCGACATCGATCATCGAGGGATAACTGCCCGACGCCGTGCCGTAATAGACGCGATAGCCAAGCAGATCGGGCTCCGTGTTGGCGGCCCAGCTCAGGCTCAGTTGCCGGTCGCCGGCGACGGCGCTCAACCCGGTGGGCGGCGCGGGAGGCGTCTGGGGCGCGAGCTGATCGATCCTAGCCATTGGCCGATCGGGCAGCCAGAGATAGTCGGTGATCAGCCGGCCGCTTCCATCGGTCTCGGCGATCAGGCGGCTTTGCTGGTCATAGAGGAAGGCGGTCGTCCGTCCATCGGCGGTTTTCTTGACCCGCCGCCCCTGCCCGTCATAGAGGTAGCTACCCAGCGTGGAGAGATTTTCCGCTGCCTGCATAAGCCGGTTGTTCTGATCGTAGCCATAGGTGCGGCCGTTTTCGGTAAGCGTATTGCCGTTCGAATCATACGTGAAGGTCAGGGCTTTGGCCCCCGTCGTGTTCGTCAGCCGATTGGCGCTGTAGCTGTAGCTGCTGGAACCCAGGTCGCCCCCTTCGGTCAGCCGGTTCCCCACGCCGTCATAGGTATAGGAAAGAGCGGCCTGAGCGGCGCCCGTTCCCCACGGCCCGGTAGCGGAGGTGAGCCGGTTGAGCAGGTCATAGCCGTAGGTTTTGTTGTGCGTGGGATCCAGCGCGTCAGAGATGGCCAGGATGTTGCCGTTGGCATCGTAGCCGTAGCTGTGATTCAAGAGCGGCGAGCCTGTTCCCGTGATCGATTGGCCGCTGAATCGATATTGCGGATCATAGCTGGTCGATGTCGTCAGGCCGTTGGTCATTGCGATCGTGCGCGCGGGGCCATACGGCAGATAGTCGCTCATGGTGGCCAGCGTGGTGGTCACGCCGTTGAGCGTGCCGGTGACCTGCGCCAATCGGTCGGCGCCGTCGAATGCATAAGTGATCTGGCGGTCGTCGGGATAGGTGATGGTGGTCAGATTCCCGTTGGCGTCATACTGATAGGCCGTGGTGAACGACAGACCGCCGAGGCCGTTGAGCGTGGTGATCTGCTGGGCGAGCTGGCCTTTGACCGTATAGTGATAGACGGTCGTCCCCGACGGATCGGTCATGCCGGTCAGCCGTCCCCGGCCATTGGTTGAGGCCGGGCTGTCGTAGCTGTAGCTGATATTTTGCGCGGCGTCCGGGAAGCTGATCAGCGTAAGCCGGCTCAGGGCATCGTACTGATAGCTGGTGAGGACGGTGTTGGCGTCGCGCTTGGTTGTGAGGTTGCCTGCGTCGTCGTACGTATAGGTGGTCGTGCCGGTGTCGGGCGAGACGGTCTTGAGGAGCCGGCCGGCGTCGTCATAGTCATATACCAGAAAATTGCACTCTGAGGTTTGCGGTGTTGCTTCCAAATCAGGAATTGTTCAGAATGCCTTCAGCTACACCCAACAAAGCATGGACCTTGCTAACAGGAGAACTTTGCTCCATAGCCCATGCGATGGCCTCTTCTCTCTTCCCGCTTTTTGCTCGGCCTTTTGCGATCACCTGCAAAGCCTCTGCTTTCCGCTCTGCATCTTTGATGGCGCTAGCAGTAGCAAGGGCTCCATCTAGGTCTCCACCATTTGTTTGGGCTTCGACAAGAAGCACCATGGCATAGGCCTTCTCTACTGTATCCTCTGAAATGGTTTGGGTGATCTGCTTCACGGCATTTAGATCTCCCATGCTGGTTTGCAGTCTAGCAATATCCAACAAAACAAAAGAAGCCATGCTTTTAGAACCTATATTGTTCGCTGCGCTCAGCGCTTGCGTCAGAGCTTCTTTGGAAGAAACCTGGTCCCCCAATGTCGCATATGTAACAGCGATTTTCTGCAGGGCAGAAGCTTTATCAAAAGAACCGCTGATCTTGTTCGCCACATTAAAAGCTTCCTTCATCGTTGCCAAAGCCGCCGGTCGATCTCCTGCACTTGCCTGATCCAAGGCGATGTTTTGCAAACGCTCGACCCTATCAGCATCCTTCTTCATTGCGCGTGCCACTTGAAGCGCCCAAGCAAACGTTTTTCGAGCATCATCCCGCGATCCTGCTTTCACCTGAATGTCCGAGATGGATTGCAAGGCATCGGCTCTGTACGAATCATCCACAATAGCCTCTGCAGCACTCAGTGCTTGTTGTAACGCCTTCTGTGCAGCCCCAATCTCTTTTGCTTCCACTTGTGCACTAGCAATGTTCCGTAAAGCTGAGGCTCTATCCCGATCGTCTTTAATCGCATTCGCGATCAGAAGCGCTTGTTGAAAGATGATTGATGCGGTCTTATTGTCTCCATCTTTTGCTCGAGCCGACGCGAGCTTAGCAAGAGTAGAGGCTTTAAGTAGCTGGTCTTTGATGGCGTCGGCAGTCTCGCGAGCTTCTTTTGTTTCCTTCAAATCAAGCTGTGTCTGTGCAATCATCGACAAGACCGAATCTTTCGCTGCATTCTTGTCAATTGCATTTTCGATCTTATCGATCGCCCGAGTGGCAACAAGCGCCTCTTGCAACGTTATTGATGCACCGGCGACATCTTTCACCTTCGCTTGGGTTCTCGCAATCTGTGCCAAGTGAAAGGCATATAAACCACTCCCATGCGCGGCCTGAATAGCCCGGTGTGCAGTTTTTCTAAGACCGACTTGATCTCCTGCTTTTTCCTGAACCCTTGCAATATCAGTGAATAGCTCAACTTTTCTGGTCTGAGCTGGGCAACAAGCCTCAGCAAAATCACTGTCTTTGAGTATGGCAGCAAGATTACTTGCCATTTCAAGAATTTGGTTGACTTCCAGGGGATGCTTAATTATTTCCTGCCCGTCTGCAGACCCTAGAATTGCAAAGACTGACAGGACAAAGAACAAACACAGAGCAAGAAAAACACTTTTGTTGTTTAGGACGAGGATCATTTTATTCCATAGTACCAATACAATCGGCCATTCCATATGAGCAGGATTGGGGAAGTTTACCACAGCAAGGACAATTATCTTCTATATGTTTCTGACATTTATTTATTGCATCAAATAGATCAGCCATGAGACATTCTTTTGTATATTGACCGTTTTTACAGGCTGACGATGAGCCACCAAAATAATAAAGACCGTAAGTTGTTCCCGCACATGCTCCTACACAAGGTATTCCATGATTACGTTCTTCATCGATATTTCGCGAATCTTTAATGCAATTATTTATCTGTGGCAGCAAACAAAGCGGAAGTTTCGATGCTAAACCTGACGGATCAGTCAGCCGAACCGGATTATTCTCCACATATATATAAAGATGATTGATCCCTCGTAAGGACAAATGAGCTACCCGTTTACTCGCGTCTAAACCGATTGGATCATCTTCAATGTATCTTCCTATCTTGGGATAATACTCCCGATTCCAATTCTGGTGTAACCCCGTCTCCCCATCCGCATACTGCCCCGGGAACCGGAAATTATTCACCACCTTCACCCCATCCCCGTCGACATCTTCATTCACGCTCACCGCTTCCCCGAATGGAAGATACTCCGCCTGCCACACCACCTGCCCCGTGCTATCCGTCATCATTAATGGCGTCCCTAAGTGATCCGTGTGGTAGTAGAAGATAGCCTCGGTCGGACTCCCCGTCAACCCGCTTAACCCCCCGATCGTGGCCACGCGCAATCCAGCGGGTTTCCCTGCTGCAAATTGGATATTGTCGCCACTGGCCAATTTGGTCACCTTGAAGCTCTGCGTGGCACTCCAGGCTGAATAGAGTGACCCATCACTCCCGCGGACTCGCCAGTAATAGGTGGTCTTGACGGTGAGCGCCGGGGTGATCTGCCAGGATGTGCTCAAGGGCGTGCCGGGGAGATTATTGACCGAGGCCACCAGTTTGGTGAGCGCACTGTCGCTATAGACCTGGACCTGATAGGTGACCGCCGCCAATTCCGGATCCAGGCTATCGACCCACTGCAAGAGCGGCGTCGCCGTCTGCACCGTGGCCCCATTGCTCGGTGAGACGGGAATCGGCGCCGTGGGCGGATCGTTCTGGACATTGACCTGGAAAGCGGCTTGGCTCATCCACCCGCCGGCGGCATTGTGACTGTCCCTCGCCCGCACCCGCCACCAATAGAGATGATTCTCTTGCAAGGCGGGGCTGACGACCCAGCTTGTTTGCGTGGCTCCTTGGGTTACTTCGGGCGAAGCCGTGACCAGGAGCAGCAGGAACGGATCGGCATAGACCTCAAACCGATAGGTCAGCGGATCCCCATCGGGGTCGGTGGCGTTGTTGACACTCAGCGTCGGGGTGAGCGTGGCCACCTGGCTGCCATTCGGCGGATTGGCCAGCGTGGGCGCGGTGGGCGGATCGTTGACCGTATTGACGAAGAAGGTCGCGGTGGTCCAGCCGCTCACGGCCAGGCCGTCATCAGCCCGGGCGCGCCAGTAGTAGTGGGTGTTGTCGGCCAGGGGCTGCGGGACGGGCCAGCTCGTCTGGCCGCCCGTCCCTTCCGGCTGCGGCCCGGATTGGAGGAGCGCGGGGCTGTTGAAGCTCGAGACGGTATCGAGCTCAAACTCATATTGGAGTGGGTCGAGATCCGGATCGGTTGCGTTGCTGATGGTCAGCGTCGGCTGAAGGATGGTGATCGTACTCTGATCTAAAGGGCTCACGATGGCCGGCGCCGTTGGGGGCTCAACTATCTCAGTCCCGTGACGTATGAAGAGCAAGAAGTCTCTAAACCCAGCGTCCACGAAATCGGGGCTACCTCACTCTGACCCCGGTTTTCGATTTTTACTAGGTTAGGCTACAGTGGAACCAATAAAACAGGGATGAGGTGAAACCAGCGTTTGCCCAACCTAACCACATTACTTTTTCCGGCGCTAGGGTTTAGTGATTCTGAATTTCAACTCTTGAGATTGATATTTCTCTAATGGAGCATTAATGGGATCAAACCGAAATAAGGCTTGGGCCTTATAATTTCCAGGAATCAATGATCGCGCATCGACGGTAAGCGACTCGATTTTGAAGATCACCTTTCCACCCGCTGGAATCAACAAATAGTCATGATCCTTATCTATAGGTCCTGGATCAGAAATGATCTCAGGTAATTGAGATAGATTTTCTTCCGACACAAGAACAATCTTGCAGTAAGCATGCTGAAGATCAATTCTATTATTAACGTTCAGAACTTTTATGGCTTTATCTGATATATTTTTAACTTCGACCTTAAATTTTGGCACTTCACCATATTTAATTTCTCTCTGTGCAATTTCTAATTTTACGACCATTTTTCTATCTGAGTCATCGCAATGAGCAGGGGACACATTAAAAATTGAAAACATAACTACTACCGCGACCGTAAAAATAGTGGGATTAAACATATTCGATCCCTAAGGGTTAGTGAACTGGTTTCTATAATTTTCCATTTGCGGTATACGATTTTTAATCTCCTGCTCGCATAACCCACATTCATTTTTACATTTTGCTCTTAAACAATCAATCTCCGCAGTGCTTGCCTTGACTTCTGAAGGATTACGCTCAGAAGGAGTCCAGAGTATTACTGTTCCATCAGGTTTTCCCCTACATATAGATGGATCGATACGTAATGCGTCTTGGATGTGAACGTTCTCATGTGCAAGCATGCAATCCCTTAAACAAGTGGTTGTCGATCCCAATTGCACACGTATGTTGATCGGGGTCGGACCTGCGCAATCCATCATTTTCCCTCACGATTCCCTCAAAACACGGCGCGGTTTTGCCCTTAACGAGCCTTTTTTGCCCTCAAAAGAGGCCCGATAAGCAGTCGGGGCTTCTTTGAGCACGAAGCCAGCCACCTCTGGGACCACCTCCCGCGCCCTCGCTCGTATGCCCAACGTGGCTTTCACCTCTTCGACAAACGTTTGGGTGCCCACCGCGAGGCTTTCCGTCCACGCGGCATCGCGCGGGGTGGGCGTGCTCAACAGACTCTCCACCCAGTGGGCACGCGCCTCCTGCAACTGTTTCATGTCCTTCACGCCCACTAACTCCATCAACGCCGATGTGTGCACAATCCGGTATCGGCGAGGCGGGGCCTGGAGTTCGCAGTACCCGCTCTCCTGCCACTCACTCGGATGATTCACCACGCCAGCTCGCACCATGTTCAGGTCGATATAGGCCAGGCAACGGGCCAGCGACTCCCCCGTCTGAATCGCCGTGGCATGGTACCGATCCTCCCAAAAGGCCCCGTTCCGCCCCTTCCGCTGGTTATAGGCCTGCGCCGTCCTTCCTGCGATGAGTTGCATGCTTTGGGCAATAACCTCGGCTCTGGTCTCCCACACGAGCAGATGAATATGATTCGAGGTGACGATGTAGTTGAGCACGCAGAGTCCGTAGCGCTTTTTCGCCTCAAACAGCCAGTGGAGCCAACACTGCCGGTCCTTGTCAAATTTCAGCAGGAACTCTTGCTGATGGCATCGATGCGTCAGATGCCACACCAAGCCGGGCACAAAATAGCGATTGGCTCTGGGCATGGTCTCCTATCCCTTATCCTGCCGTTTTCACCGTCAAAAACATCCGCTTAAGACCGTATACACGCTGTTTTTTTGAAACAACACCTTGTCTTTCAATCGCTTCGCTCGGTCCGACCCGGCTCTAAGTTTGACAGCTTCTAGTAATAAGCGATGGTCCTCTTAATGATATAGGGTGTTCCAGGGGACAATTTGCCATCCTTCATCACCCATTTTGAAGTGGTCTTCTTGGTCCAGTTCCCAACAGAGTCAAACTCGTAAGAGTACGTCTCTTTTTTTTGAAGTGAGTCCTCGGCATTGTATATAGCTGTTTCAGTCAGGTACCCCGCCTCATTATATAAGGTGACTTGCTTTTCATCCAGAGAACCATCCGTTTTATATTTATTGATAAGTGATTTTGTCATGTGTCGCTTCTCATCATAGGTATATGTGGCTTTGTAATCGATTGAGTTATTACTTTTGTAAATGGTCGCCTGTGTTCTGTTCCCGTTCTTGTCATAGGCGAATACATTTTTGTGATCAATTGACGTATCGCCTTTATAGGAGATCGTCTGGGTTAGATTTCCGCTCTTATCATAGGTATAAATAACCTTGGAAAGAACCAAACCACTGGCGTTATAGAAAATCTCTTTCACTTCACGACCGCGCTCATAAAAATACATTCGCTTGTTCCGTAGGGAACCATCCAGATTGTGAACGGCTTCTATTCTTATATAACCATCATCCTGGATTGTCTCAACTGATGGAGGTGACCCATCGTTAAATGAAGATTCTATTTTTATTAACTTGCCCCGCTCATTATACTGATAGGTAGACGTAGACTCTTTACCTTTGACAGTCCCATCGATCTCACAGAAAGCAGTTTTGGTCTGCGTGACGTTGCCTTTAAGATCGTAAGTAGTTGTATCGCAAGAAATCTCTGCCCCCTTTTCCCACGTTCCGGATTGCTCCATTACGCTATGTACAGAACCAATTAGAATCCCATCGCCTGTATCTCTACCTGCAATTGCAGGGAAATTAATTAAAGAGGAAAGAAGTGCGCCCAGCCCTATCATAATGAAAATACTTTTATTACTTAAGTATCGGATCATTCTCTTTATTCCTGAAAACTACCAAGGCAATCTTTCATTTCATTTGTGCAGGATTGCGGCAATGAACAACAAGGACAATGTATCTTTGTAAATGCTTTACACTGAGTTTTCATCTCGTCTATAGCCTTCAGCAGGCACTCACGAGTATATTTATACGTTCCGTCGCTATTTCTACAATTTTCACCTGGAAAATAGTAATCTAAAAAGCTTCTTGCACAATTAGCCACACAATCAATTCCATTATTATTGACTAGATCTATTTTAGTTGAATCTTCGATACATTTACTTTTTAGTACATAGAAACAAGGTGGAAGCTGTGACGACAAACCCAAGATATCGGCCAGTCGAACTGGATTATTTCCCACATATATATAAAGATGATTGACTCCCCGCCTCAAGAGAAGGACGCCCCGTTTACCTACATTCAAACCTATCGGATCAGTCTCGATATATCTTCCAATCTTCGGCTGATAATCCCTTGCCATATTATAATGCAGTCCCGTCTCTTGATCCTGGTACTGCCCCGGGAATCGGAGATTGTTCGTGACGTTGATTCCATCCCCATCGACATCTTCATTGAGTGACGCCACTTCTCCAAATGGGAGGTATTCGGCTTTCCAGACGACTTGCCCGGTACGATCCGTCATCATGAGCGGAGTCCCTAAATGATCCGTGTGATAAAAGAAGATAGCCTCGGTCGGACTCCCCGTCAACCCGCTCAAACTCCCAATCGTGGCGACTCTCAGGCCGGCGGACTTCGTGGCCGCGAATTGGATATTGTCCCCCATGGCCAGCTTCGTCACTTTAAACGTCTGTGTCGCACTCCAGGCCGAGAAGAGCTGGCCATCATTGGCCCGCACGCGCCAGTAATAGGTCGTCTTGCTCGTCAGGGCCGGCGTGACAGTCCACGAGGTGGTCAGCGGCGTGCCCGGCAGCCCACTGACCGACG
>JBGPIL010000043.1:0-13880 GCA_041484905.1 Nitrospiria bacterium | reverse complement strand
GGACGGCCCGGGCCGAGGCGGCCGGTGACGCCATCTCCCTGGTGGCCCCGCACGAGCGGGAGCAGCTGCGGGATATCGAACGGCTGATCGGAGAGAAAATTCCCCAATCCACGGTGGAAGGGTTTGAGCACCGTGCCGACACGCACACCGAGGAGCCAAGACGATCGTTCAACAAGCCCCGGCGCGGGAACTCCACGGGCAGCCCCCGCCACGAAGGTGCTCAGGGCTCATCCCGCCCATCCCAACGGTTCTCCCAGAGGGGCGCCCAAAGTGGCGAAAGATCGGTGCGGACCCTTCAGGACAGACCTTCAGGGCAAGCGCCGCGGACGGAATCGGCCTCGCATCGAAATACGGGAGCGGCACAAAACGGCCAAGCGGCGCACGGCCATAAACCCGCCGTTCGGGACACCGCGACACCGGGCAACTGGCGTCGCTGGTCGTCACACTAACCGCCTTCCCCCCCTTCACGCTGCCCCACAGACAGCGTGCGGGGGGGCTGTTGTTTCACGGCGGCCGGCCATCGCCCACGGGGTGATGGCCGGCCGTCTTTCATCTGGACGCGCATAACCGTTTGATATCGAAAGGCTCTCAAAAATACCCCCCCATTTGAGTTGACATATTTTAGCCATCGGCTACCTTTTACCCTAATGATTCCGGGGCTGAAAGAGGGTGTGGCAGGGGTGATTGCGGTTGCGCTGATAGGCTGTGCCGGCGCGCCACCGCCGAAGCCAGCCGCCTCCATTCCCATGACCCACACCCTGCAGGCGGCCACCCCGGCCCAAGCGCAGGTCATCAAGGTTGCCCAATCGCTGCTTGGCACCCCTTACGAATACGGCGGGGTCACCCCCAAAGGCTTTGATTGCAGCGGCTTTATTTATTACGTCTACCACACGGCCGCCGGCGTTGAGTTGCCCCGTGAAACCCAGGGATTGAGCCAGATCGGCCAGCCCATCGATGTCGCCGACCTTCGGCCGGCCGACATTATCTACTTCAAGATCGACAAGTCGGTCTCGCTGCATGCCGGCATTTACCTGGGGGATGGGCAATTCATCCACGCCCCCAGTTCCAACGGGCAGGTTAATATTCAGAGTCTGACGACCGAGTACTGGAACAGCCGCTATCAGGGCGCGCGCCGGGTCCTCTGGCGCTCCGGTCTGTAAGAACCCCGCACTGTTACTACCCCCCCCCAAATTGAATCCGTCAGGCAGAGGCATGTCCGTGGTGGGTTGACTGTTTTGCGGACCGGGCAACGGTGCCTTCGTACAGGAAGTGGTAAATCTCGGCGTGGCGTTTCGTTTCCCAGATATCGGCGCCCCAGATGTAGGCGCCATGATCTCTGACAAGGATGCAGTAGGATTTGGCAAAGGCGGGATCGGCCAGGATCTTGCGCATTTGGTGCAGGAGATCCGGCTCGTAGCCGGTGTTGTCGATGATGGCGACCGTATGTTTGTCCTGATTGGTCGCCCCTTTGATCCCTTTGAGCATTTCGAGTTGCTGAAAGACCATCCGGTCGCCCCCCTCGGCCAGGTCGCCCGCCAGCACCGCCGACAACGCATGGCTGTGCATCACCGAGCCGGCGCCTTTGGTCCGGATAATCTCGCAGAAGATCGGGCTGCATTCGGAGAGGCGCAGTGTGGGATTGCGCGGCCGGCTCACCGCCCCACCCGATTGGACGTCGACCACAAAGAGATCGGCCGGCACGACCCGTTCCTTATGCACGCCCGTCGGTGCGACGAGGACCTTCCCCGGTTCACCGACGCCGCAAATCCCGCCGCCGGTTCCGGAGACCCAGTTTTTGACATAAAAAAGCCGCAGCAACTCGCACAGCAACTTTCGGGTGGTGGTCAAGGGGGAACCGGGCTGATCTGTCCGGGCTGAAGGCGTTCGACGGGCCATGATGAGCCGGGATGGTAGCACCCTGCCTGCGGAGAGTCAATCAACAGCACGCCAACAGCCACACCCTATTTTCCCGTTGGGGTTTTTGAATTGGCCCCGATGCTGTCCAAGCCCGCTCTGGCGCAGGCCTCGTCGAATTGAGTGCCCGGCGCGCCGCCGACGCCGATCCCGCCGATAACGTCACCGCCGATCTCGATCGGCAGCCCGCCGCCCAGCATGAGGATGTTGGGATCCATCTGCCGCAGACCTTCGAGCGCCGGCTGCTTGGCAATCAGCTCGGCCAACTCACTCGTCGGCCGGCGCAGGCTGGCCGCGGTATAGGCCTTCTTCGTGCTGCTGGAGACCGTATGCGGGCCCGCGCCGCTCGCCCGCATGAACGAGGTGAGCACGCCGTCACGATTGACGACCGCCACGCTGACGCGATAGCCATCCTCCTTGCACTTGTCGAACGCGCCGACGGCGGCCTTGTTCGCCAGCGCAAGCGGCAGCACCACTTCCCGAGGGAGTTGTTCCTCCGCCGCCGAGACGACCAGAACGAATCCCGCCATTACAATCACACCGAGCCCCGCAACGTATCGAATCTGGTGAATCCGGTGCATCACATTCTCCCTCTTCGTGGCGTCAACAGGCCCCTGCCTATTTGTCCTGATCGGCAGCCATGAGTTTGTAGAGCACTTTCCGGCCGAAATAGATCAGGAGAAACGACGCCCCCACCGAGACCGGCACAAACAGGCCGGTCGCCACGGCGGCATTCGCAATCCAGCCCAGTTCCTGTGCGGCTTTTAAGAGAAAGCCGACCAAGCCGGTCATATAGTAGGCGATGACGATGACCGACAGACCTTCGACCGTGCGCTGCAGAATCGCCTGGCTCTTGGTCGTCTTGTCGACGCTCGAGAGCAATCGGAGGTTTTGCTCCTGCTGCACAAGAGTGACCCTCGTCCGAATGACCGAAATAATGCTCTCAAAATCGGCCTCGACCGCTTCGATCCGGCGGATCAACTGCTGGTAGCCGTCCGCCACGCCGGAAATACCTCCCAGGACGTAGTCCGATAACAGCAGAAAGGGCGCAACGGGCTTTTCCTGCAGCGCGCGAACGGTGGCATGGACGATGGCGTTATAGGGCGCTGACGCCGACAGGCGCACCCGCATCGCCTCGGCGAAGCGGCTCACCTCAAGAAAATCCTCCGTCAGCTTGTTGACCCATTCCTGCAAGAGATCGGCATTCGACGTCCTCAGTTGTGCCGTGATCGTTTCCCGCTGGCGGAGATGGTGCTGTTCCAGTTCGTGGATCCGATCCAGCGCCCGGGAAAACTCGGCGAACGGCAGCAGAAGCAGATGATAATAACTTTCGACCGTGACCACGGCGTCTGTCACCTGGCCCAAATGGGCCAGCAGCGCCTTTGGGTCTGATGAAAAGATGAGATAGCGCTCGCGCGCCTGGTCATCCGGCGTGAAGCTCGTGACCACGGCGATCTCGCCGCCGAAGACCCGGCTGCCGTAAACGCTCCGGCCGGGCAGCAGAGCCCGGATCAATTCCGGGGTGACGTCGCGCTCCTGCGAAAAGATAAGATCGAGCGCGCTGATGGGCGTCCCGGAGGGGGTGAGCGGAAAGGTAAAACCGGGGATTTTGATCTGCCCAAACTCCAGGGGCAGCGCTTTGTCATCGGGAATATGCCAGATCTGATAGCTGTAATATTCGGTGTGCGCCTCCCAGACAATAATGAGACGGTCGCCGTTTTCTTCGACCCGCGTGCCGTAGCCGAATTTTTCGGCCACCGCGCAGCTCGCCTCCGGCATGGCCAACCGGCTCAAGACCTGCAAAAACTCCTGACGGCTTCGGGGGCGATCACGAGGCGGATCGGCCATGCGGTAGGCCGCGTGATGCACATGAGCGGGAAAGTCGAGCCATTCCTCAAGATATTTCTTCGGGCGGACGTGCAGCCGCTGAATAGACACGGGCTCTTTGGGTGATAACGCGTCTGCCATCCTACAACTCCTGGGATCGAGTGAAGCGCACAGAAGACCCGCGTAACTGGGTACGTATTGTACGAAAACGACTGGCCGATGTCATCCGGTCTGATGTGTGGATCAAACGGGGGAAAAGCAAACTCAGTACATCTGTTTGATGACGTCGATACCCGGGCTGAGGGTGCGCCGCCATTCCGCTTCCAACTGCGGAGAAAACTCGGGGTCGAGCTCGGCGAGGGTTTTCATCAGCGAGTCCACCCAGACAATGAACATCTCCGGCGCGATGTTCATTCGCTTCCGGCTGTGCAACTCGCCAAGGCGTTTGATGGCCATCTGGCCAGACGCTTTCCCGTCGGCATAGTCGAGCAGGGAGATCAGACCGTGGAGGAATAATTCCCGCTGCCTGGCAAAGTCAGTGTGTTTAAACAGTGCGGAGATTTTTGGATCGGCGTGGAGAAGAATCTCGTAAAAACGTTCCGGCAGCCTCGAACTGTAGACACGGCCGAAACTGTCCTTCACGGCGATCATGCTCGGCACTCCTCTTCCACCCTGCCTGCGTACTCCTCGTACCTTAGAACCATTACCATCGCCCTGTCAAGCCGGTGGCTTCACCCGCTCACCGCGGCAGCGATAGAAGAAACTCGCGCAGGGCGGTAAAATAACCTTCGCCGCCGGCCACGTACGTGTCATTGTGACCGGCGCCCGCGATGGCATAAAAACGTTTTGGCTCGTTGGCTGCCTCAAAGAGCCGTTTCCCATGCGCGTAAGGCACGACTTCGTCTTGATCGCCGTGCAGGATCAGCAGCGGAGCATGGATCGCGCCAATCTTGGACAGTGAATCGTATTTGGTCGAAATCAGCGCCCCGACAGGGAAGAAGGGCATCGCGGCCTTGGCCATCTCACGAATGGAGAGAAGGGGCGCTTCGAGAATCAGCCCATCGGGCAATCGGCGGCGGGCCAACTCGACCGCCACACCCGAGCCGAGCGACTGGCCATAGTAGACGATCCGAACCTCCGACGAATCGGGCCGATGGCGCACATACGCGAGTGAGGCCTCCGCATCAAGATAGGTGCCCGCCTCAGAGACCTCCCCTTCACTCCGGCCATATTCGCGGTAATCGATCATGAAGACGTTGACGCGGAGCTGATCGTGCATCTGCCGGAGCTGATGCACCCGATCGCTGAGATTGCCCGCGTTGCCGTGAAACCAGAGGAGTGTGACCGTCGCGCCCTCGGCCGGCACATACCAGCCGTTGATCCGCACACCGTCTGATGTTGTGACATAGACATCCTCGAAGGGCAGGCCGATCGACTTCGGCGTGCCGCTGATCAGCGGCTCGGGAAAGAAGATCATGCTCTTCATCTCACACCCTGCCAATAGAAAACCCAGAGCAACAACCCCAGCACCCCCCAATCGTCCGGGTTTCACTTCGGCCGCTTGAATCGACTCCGCCGGGTCACGCGCGAGCCGGACGACGGCTCCACGCCGATCCGCGGATCATCGGCCACAATCCGCTCCACGAGCCGCTGGGCCGCCTCTTCGAAGGCGTCGGAGGATTCCGCCAGATAGAGCCACTTGGCCAGAATCGGATGCACAACGAGCGCGCCCTCTTCCCGAAGGAGGGCGGCATGGTGTTTGCGAGCGGTCGGCACGAGCAACCCCTGCCACGGCTCCCGGCGCGCGGCCAGCACCAGCATCAGCCGGCCGCGCAGATAGCAGCCCACACAGCCGAACATCGCCCGCTGCAAATAGGAGGGCTGCTGCATCAAGGGTTCCACCACCCACTGCAGCGGATGTTGAAGAACCCCGCCTTTTCCGCCTGAGGCGGAGGCGGGGATTCTTCGACCCGAGTGGATGAGTTTCATTCTTATTCGCTCGCTACCCCCCCTTCACAGTCCCCATCTGTGAAGGCGGGGGACTATGCTCGCTGTCCGGGTTCCCGGCCCATGACCCGGCGGCGCCTCTTATGGCGTCTCTATTTCAAACTTGCGGGAAACCCATTCATCGAAACCGCCGAGCAGCTCCATCACGGGAAATTTTCTCTTCGCAAAATAGGCCGCCGCCTCCGCCGCCAGGGGGCACGTCGAGGAATAGCAATAAAATACGTTCACCTTTCCCTTGGCCAGGCCGGAATTGGTCGTCCAGCGGTCTTGGGGCAGATTGACCGCACCAGGGATATGGCCCCGGTGATAGTCTTCAGCCGCCCGCACATCAATGACGTGCAGATCGGTTCCCTCGGCAATCCGGCGGCGCAATGCCACCGGGCCCATCGTAAAGGCAAGTTTCTGCTGAAAATAGGCCAGCGCGGCCGCCGGATCGGGCAATTCCTGTTGCTGATCCATCACAGGCTCTCCATCGTGGCTCGAATGGCGCTTCTACTTGTCCGTCCGTTGTTCAACTCTTGCCGGCTTCAGGTACCGCGCCAGCCAGATCACCAGCACCACGCTCGCAACCAGCCAGAACCACTTGCCCCAGTCATGAAAGAGCCTGGCGCCGGCCTCCCCCAGGAAGTAGCCGAGTGATCCGACAATCGCCGCCCAGAAAAGGCAGTTGAACGCCTGATACCATAAAAAACGACCGAGTGACAGATGCGTCAGGCCGAACGCCGTGGCGCCGATCATACGAGTCCCGTACAGATATTGCAAGATGAAGATCGACCAGCCGGGATGGCGTTGAATAATGCGATCGGCTTCAACCAGCCGGTCACCGAACCAGGGCCATCGGGACTGTAACTGCCGCCGCCCCAGCCACCGTCCCACCAGAAACCATCCCAGATGGCCGAGCCACGCGCCGGCTGCGGCCGTCGCCCAGACGCTCAGAGGGTGGAGCAGCCCTTCACCGGCCAGAACCCCTGCGGCCACCAGCACACCCTCGCCCTCAAAAAAGGTGCCGATGAACACGGCGGCCAGGCCATAGTGGGCCACCAACGCGGCAAGGTTCCCGGTCATGGCGTGACACCGCAACTCATGCGCGCTATTGTACGGAACACACTCAAAGGGAGACAAGTCACAGATGGTCGCGTCTGAGCGCCTTCACCCTCCCTAGTATCCCCACGTCCCATTGACAAAACGGACGCGCTTCTGTCAAAACAAATCTCATCGTCATGACCGACTTCATCATGGGCATTCACCTCCTGGGGGCGATCGCCTTTATCGGCGGGACGATCTTCTATCAGGCCGTCTACCGGCCGGCGGCGGCGCTGCTGGCC
This sequence comes from Nitrospiria bacterium, assembly GCA_041484905.1. Lineage (GTDB taxonomy): Bacteria > Nitrospirota > Nitrospiria > JACQCE01 > JACQCE01 > JACQCE01. The sequence continues at coordinate 6,807 of JBGPIL010000043.1, read as the reverse complement.
CCGCGTCCGGACCAAGCCGTCTTCACCACGAAGATCGAGCAGCGCTTCCGCACCCTCCGATGGATCGGCATCGTGGCGCTCTTGCTGACGGGGTTTTTCAACCTGCTCTACGAGGGCGGCTCGGCCCGGATCGCATCAATCTACGGCGGGGTGCTGATGTTGAAGCTCTTTCTGGTGCTCGTGCTGATCGCGTTGACAGGCATCCATGACTTCATTCTTGGGCCGCCCGGCGGGTCACCCGGACGGGGGGCGGCCCGGGGCACAGGAGGCGGCGCCGATGCGGCAACCGGCAGACGCTGGCTCGGAGCGGGGATTCTGGCGCTGTCACTGGCGATCGTCTTCATCGCCGTCATTCTCTCCCGCATGTAATCGGCACCGTGAACGGGCCCCCACATACGAATAACGCAGTGTGATAGATAACGCGGGGCGTGGGGGCGGCTGGTTGCGCCAGCAGAAACCCCCACATCTAATAGGAGGACTCCCATGAAAACGGCTGCCATCCTGGTTGGTCTGCTGGTAGTGATCGGCCTGGCCATCGGCGCGTACCGCGCCTTTGCCGGGCCGGCGCAGTTTACCGTCAAGGAGGGGCAACCCGCGCCCGACTTCACGTTGCAGGATCAGAATCGAAAGGCGGTGACGCTGTCATCGTTGCGCGGGCAGTGGGTGGTGCTCTATTTCTATCCCAAGGACGACACGCCGGGCTGCACCAAGGAGGCCTGCTCGTTCCGCGACAACCTCGTCGCGCTCCAGCAACTGCGCGCCGCCGTCCTGGGGGTGAGCGTCGACTCGGTCGACTCGCACAAGGCCTTCGCCGACAAGTTCAAACTCACGTTCCCCATTCTGGCCGACAGCACGCACGCGGTCTGTCAGCTCTACGGCACGCTGACCAGCTACATGGGGGTGACGGTGGCCGCCCGCAGCACGGTGCTCATCGATCCGCAGGGCGTCATCCGCAAGCTCTTTCCCGATGTCCAACCGACCGATCATGCCCTGCAGATCCACCAAGCGCTGAAAACCCTGCAGACGTCATAAAAAGGGGACAGGCTGCTTTTTCCACATCATCCGATATGGCAATGGATGAAAAAGCAGCCTGTCCCCTTTTTAGATCACGCCCCGCGCCTTCAAAGCGGCATCCAGTTGGGCCGCCGATTCAAACGTGATGGCCTGGATGCCGAGATCGGCCGCTGCACGGGTGTAAGCCGGGATGTCATCGATATAGATGATCCGGGCCGGCGACACACCGCTCTCCGCGATCACCCGCTCATAGATCGCCCGATCGGGCTTCCGCATGCCCAACTCGAAGGAGAGAAACGTGCGCGCCATGAGCGAGAGGACGGGCAACTGCGATTCCAGGTGACGGTAATGCAGCTCGTTGGTGTTGGAAAGGAGCATCAATCGATAGCGACCGTACAGCCGCCGGATCAGCGCCGTCACCTCCCGATTCTCTTCAAAGCCCGTGTTCCAGCAGCGGGTGAATTCCTCAAACGAAACGGACAAACCGAGCCGGCCGGCAACCGCTTGGTAGAACGCGTCAGCGGTCAGTCGTCCCTCGTCGAACCCGACGGTGAGCCCGTTGCAATCATCGAACGCGAGGGCCAGCACCCGCTGAGGATCCTGAAAACTCGGGTTAGGAGAGTGGGCCGCCAGTGCCTCGGCCATCGCCGCATGCGAGACGCGCACGATCACGTTGCCGAGGTCAAACAACAGCAGTTCGACGGTCATGGAGGTCATCTCGTAAGAAGCGATCTCGTGGCGCAGCCGATTTTCAGCCCGTGGCCTCTTGATGCGGTGTATCGCTCTCTTGGAGCAGTCTATAAATGACTGCGGGGCAAGGTCAAGGGGGGAGGACGACGAGACGGTCGATTAGCCGACCGGCAGGTCCTGCCGGGGGGCGCCGTTTCCGCCAGAGGCGGACTGGACAGCGGCGCGCGCCTGCCGCAATGAGGCCAGGAGACGGCCGTTGTCGATGGCGACGGAGGCGTGCTGGGCGAAGAGCGCCGCCACCCGAAGGTCGCGATCGTCAAACTGGTGTTTGGCCGCCTGCTCTGAGACGCTCAGATTGATCACACCGATCACCTGGCCTCGCACCTGGAGCGGCACAGACATGGCCATGTGATCATTCCGGCTATGCTGCATCAATACTGATTTCAATTCGGGGTCGTTCTTCGACTCTTCGGTGACCAGGAGCGGCTCCTTGTGGCGCACCACCCAGCCGGCAATGCCGTCGCTAATCGGCTGGCGGGTCCGAACCTTGACGGTCTCACTCAAGCCCTGCGCCGCCACAATCACGAGATTGGCGCCGTCACCATCCAGCAGCATGATCGATCCGCAATCGGCCCCGACCAGATCAAGAGCGGAGCGCAGCACGCCGTCTGGCGTGCGCTGGGGATCCTGGACCGCATTGACGATGCTGATCGCCTTGTAGAGCGCGCTCACCTCGTGCAACCGCCCCTCAACCTGGACTGTTTTGGACTCTTCATCTTTGAGGCGGTGGCGGGCGTCGCTATATTCCCGGCCCAGCTGCACCACCTGCCGGTCCTTCATCACCAGCTCCTCGACCAACTGCTGCTGCAACTGTTTGAGCGTGCGCTCCTGACCGATGACGTAGAGGCAGGCCACGAGGGAAAGAAGACCCAGTGCGGGCACCACATAGCCCTCGTCATTCTGGATCGATTGATAGGTGACCAGTCCCAGAAAAAGCATGATCATAAAGATGACCAACTGGAGCAGCTCGGACCGGCGCTTTTCGACCTGGAGAATGTCCATCAAAATGAAGGATAGCGGGAACCAGCCGATCCGTCAAGGCGGCTGGATGGAGGATCGGGAGCTACTTGGGGGGCGCGCCGGGCGTGCGCCCAAGCATCCGGATATAGCGGAGCAACGTCCAGAGTTCGTCATCCGTGAAGAAAAAGTCCATTCGCATCATCTCCGTCCCATGCGAACCGTGTTTTAAGATCCAAAATAGCTCGCCGTCGGTCCGAAGATGCTGAAAATCGGGGTTGGTAAAATTCCGCGGCGCCGGATCGATCTTGGTTTTTTTCGTCAGCGGTCCGTCTCCCCGTCCCTCCGGCCCGTGACAGGCGACACAGGAAATGGTGAACAACGTTTTGCCCTTCTCCAGCGTGCCGGCATTATCCGGCACCGGATTGGTCATCTGTTTGACGGCCTCCAGTTGATCGGCTGGCACGCGGGGCAGGTGGATGTTCCGTTCCTTGGACGGCACCGGTGGTGGGACCGGCGGCGGCACAGGCGCGGCGGCCATCAGGGTGAGCGCAACCAGCACGCCGGCGGCGGTCGTCACCTGGGTCAGGGCGTGGCGTTTCATGGCAGCAGTATAGCACGATTTCGGCCCTTCCTTGACCGGTCCCACCAGTCATGCTACGCTCACCCCTGCGCGCCTGGTGCCTTGGTGTGCTGGTGTGAATGAGGCGAGGGGCGCACCGCTCAAAAGGAGGCCTGTATGGCCGGATGGGTTCTGCTCGGTCTTGTCGTCGTCCTGGTACTCTGGGCAATTGTCTCCTACAACTCACTGGTCGGTCTGCGCAATCAGGTCAAAAACGCCTGGAATCAAATTGATGTCCAGTTGAAGCGGCGCTATGACCTGATCCCCAATCTGGTCGAAGTGGTCAAGGGCTACATGTCCTTCGAGCAGGAGACCCTCCAGAAAGTCATCCAGGCGCGCAACATGGCGATGCAGGCCCAGGGTCCCCGCGCCCAGGCCGAGGCGGAAGGGATGCTGACCGGCGCGCTCAAATCACTCTTCGCCCTGGTGGAAAGTTACCCTGATCTGAAGGCCAATCAAAACGTCTCGAGGCTACAGGAAGAACTGACCTCAACGGAAAACAAGATTGCGTTTGCCCGACAGTTTTACAACGACAGCGTCATGGGCTACAACAACACCATCCAGATGTTCCCGTCGAATCTGATCGCCGGCTCGTTCCAGTTTTCGGCCGAGGAATTTTTCCACGTCGCTGAAGCGGAAAAGGCGCCCGTCAAAGTCAATCTTCGATAAGGCGGCGCTGCGATGCCCTCCGCCGCCGTCCCCTGCCCACACTGCGGTTATGAGAATCGCCCGGGCGAGTTGACCTGCAATCTCTGCGGGGCCGTGCTGGCCCGCCAGCAAAGTGGCGGGCTGACCCATGCAGCGCCGGCCACATCAATCCCGACCACCGTCACTTCGGCTCGACCGGCACCGGCCACACCAGCATCACGGCGCGACTTCTTTGTCGAGATCGCGGCCAATCAACGGCGCTCCATTCTGTTGATCGGCGCGGTGGCCGGTCTCCTGATCCTCCTCGGCTCAGTGATCGGTGAAGCGGTCGCACTCAACGGCTGGCCCATCGGACTCGGTTTTGCCGTCGTCGTGGCGGTGATCATCGGACTGACCTCCTATTTCCAGGGCAGTGCGATCGTCTTGGCGGCAAGCAACGCCCGGCCGGTCACACGGGAGGCGGAGCCGCAGCTCTACAATATCGTCGAAGAGATGGCGATCGCGGCGGGGCTTCCCGCGCCGGCGGTTTATCTGATCGATGATACCGCCCCAAACGCCTTCGCCACGGGGCGCGATCCGAGCCACGCGGCGATCACGGTGACGCGTGGTCTGCTGGATAAGCTGAATAGGGAAGAGTTGCAGGGCGTGATCGGCCACGAGATGAGCCACGTCCGCAACTTGGACATCCGTTTTTCAATGCTTGTGGCCATCCTGGTCGGCTCGATCGTCCTGTTCTGTGATCTGTTCCTGCGTTCGTTCCGATTCGGGCGGCTGGGGCGTGACCGGCGGGGCGCGTTACCCTTTGTGTTGCTGGCTGCGCTCCTGGCGATCGTCGCGCCGTTGTTCGCCATGCTCTTGCAGATGGCGATTTCCAGACGACGGGAATTCCTGGCCGATGCGAGCAGCGTGCAATTGACCCGCAATCCTCTCGGTCTGGCCAACGCGCTGGCCAAGATCGCCGGCGACCCGGAGCCGCTCGAGGCGGCCAACCGGGCGACGCAACATCTCTATATCGTCAATCCGCTGAAGGTGTTCGGCATGAACGCGAGCGCGCTCATGTCCACCCATCCATCGACCGAGGCCCGAATCAAGATCTTACGTTCGATGGCCTAATCCAAGAGCCTCTCTTCCCCGCTGGTGAAGAGGTCGGGGGAGAGAAGAGCGACGGGATGATACGCCACGTCCTCAAAAACAGGGGGGCGTGACTTCGCGGTCACGCCCCCCCAAGAGAGATACCGTCCTATCCTTTACGGCGCCGGATAGGTTCCGGTGGTCACCTTCGTGTTGTTGGTCTCGTTGATTTCCACGACCAGATTGCTCGAGTCGGTCACCGCGATGATATAGTAATTGCCCGCCGCAGTGCCGCTTGGCGCCTGAAAGATCGTGGTCGCGCTGTTGGTCGCATTGGTGGTGAGACCTCCCGCAACAATCACCCCCCGGCTCCCCAACAGCTTATCGGTCGCTGGACTGAAGATATTGTCGGTGGAGAGGTAGAATGATACGATGAACGAATCGGCCGGCTGGTTTCCGGAGTTGATCTCGGTGTCGCTGACATAGAAGTTTGAACCCGATTTTATCGCTGAGAGGCTGTTGACCTGAAGGTCGGGGCCGAGGGTATAGGTCCCGGCGGTGCATTTGGTATTATTGGTTTCGTTGATCTCTGGCACTAAATTGGCGGAATCGCTCACGGCGCAGACGTAGTAGATTCCCCCCGGCAACGCGGGTGAAATCTTGAAGGTCGTCGTCGCCGAGCTGGTGCTGTTGACGGCGATGGTCGGCACGCTGCGGGTTCCAATGAAGGTATCGGTGGCCGGGTTGTACGTCGTCGTTTTTTGGAAGTAGTACGAGACGATTGAGGCCCCCGCGAGCTGGGTGGCGGGGGCAAGGTTCGCCTCCGTGTCGCTGATGATGATGTTCGACAACGAGACGGTGCCCGACAGACTATAGACCGTCAGGTCGGGGCCAATGGCATACGTCCCCGTGGTGCATCTGGTGTTATTGGTTTCGTTGATCTCGGCCACGCCATTGGCCGAATCGCTGTAGGCGCAGACGGAGTAGATTCCCCCCGGCATCGTGGGTGAAATTGGGAAGGTTGTCGACCCCGAGCTGACGGTGTTGACGGCGAGGGTCGGCACGCTGCGGGTTCCAATGAAGGTATCGGTGGCCGGGTTGTACGTCGTCGTTTTTTGGAAGTAGTACGAGACGGTCGAGGCCCCCGCGGCCTCGTTGCCGGGGGCAAAGTTCGCCTCCGTATCGCTGACGACGATGTTCGCCGACGAGGGGGTGGCCGACAGACTATTGACCGTCAGGTCGGGGCCGATGGCATATGCCGCCGTGGAGACCGTGATGTTATTCGTCTCGTCCGTTTCGATCAGCGCATTGGCGGAGTCGGCGAACAGCTTCACATAATAGAACCCCGTCGGAATGTTGATCAGGATGACGGAGGTCGAGGCGGCGCTGGTGCCGTTCACCGCCAGATTTGACACGAACCGGCTGCCGATCAGAATATCAGACGAGCCAACCGTCAGCGCGTTATTGAGCGAGAGGTAATAACTATTTTGGAACTTGGGAATGGCGATGGTTCCTGAGTTGAACACCGACTCGCTGATGAAGAAGGCGCCGGACCCCGAGACCGGATTGGCCCGGACATCAGGCTTCACTGACACGCAGGTCGCGGTTCCGCTCTTTCCCTGGTCGGTTGCCGTGATGGTGGCCGTGCCGGCCCCCACCGCTTTGACCAAACCGAGCGCGGCATTCACCGTACAGGCACTGGTATTGCTGGAGCTCCAGATGAAGCTCTCTCCGGAGATGGCCGC
>JBGPIL010000042.1:0-14164 GCA_041484905.1 Nitrospiria bacterium | reverse complement strand
GGCAAAGGCGTCATACAAATGCTCCAGTTGCCCGGCGCCGCCCGAGGCGATCACAGGCACCGGCACCGCGCGCGCCACCGCGCGCGTCAGTTCCAGATCATAACCGGCCTGCCGCCCATCCGCATCGATGCTCGTCAGGAGCAGCTCGCCGGCGCCCGCCTCCGCGACCCGCTTGGCCCAGCCGACGGCGTCCAGTCCCGTCGCCGTCCGCCCCCCATGGGTGTAGACCTCCCACCGCATCTTATTTCCATCAGAGTCGGCCACCCGTTTAGCATCGATGGCGATGACAATACACTGACTGCCGAAGACCCGGGCCGCTTCATCGATCAGTTCCGGCCGTTCAACCGCGGCGGTGTTGATCGAGACTTTATCCGCGCCGGCCAGGAGCAGCTGCCGGATATCCTCCACGGATCGGACGCCGCCGCCGACGGTCAGCGGCATGAAGACCTGCTCCGCGGTGCGCCGGACGACGTCGAGCAAAATGGGACGCTTCTCCACCGAGGCGGTGATATCGAGAAAGCAAAGTTCGTCGGCCCCTTCGGCATCATAGACCCGGGCCACTTCCACTGGATCGCCCGCATCGCGCAGATCGACAAAACTCACCCCTTTGACCACGCGGCCTTCTTTCACGTCCAGACAGGGAATGATTCGTTTAGCCAGCATTGGTATCGGGGGGAGATGCTCAGCTCCCCCCGGTCCCCCCATCGCCGTACGCATACGACATCACTGAGCGACTCTTCCTTTGACGCAATCGAGCGCCGCTTTCAGGTCGATCGAGCCGGTGTAGAGCGCCTTCCCAATGATCGCGCCATTCACGCCCGGCACCTGCCGGAGCGCGACCAGATCGTCGAGCGAGGTGACCCCGCCGGCAATGATGATGGGGAGCGGCAGCGCGGCCGCCGTTTCGCGCAGCCGTTCCAGATTGATACCGCGCAGCATCCCGTCCCGTTGAATGTCGGTCAGAATCAACTGAGTCACGCCGGCATCGGCCAGTTGTCGGGCGACATCCGCCACGCGCCGCCCGCTCGACCGCGTCCAGCCGTCGACATAGAGCTCATCGCCCTTCGCATCGAGGCTGACGACGACCCGGCCCGGAAAGCGCGCAACCGCCTGACGGATAAAATCAGGCTGTTCGATCACCGAGGTTCCTACGATCACCCGGGCAGCACCCTGATCGAGATAGCCGGCCATCTGTTCCAACGTGCGAATCCCGCCGCCGACCTGGATCTTCACCTTGACTCGATCCAAAATCCGGCCGATGATCTCCCGGTTGACCGGCCGGCCATCGACGGCGCCGTCCAGATCGACCAGATGCAGCCAGGCCGAGCCGTCAGCCGCCCAGCGGCCGGCGATGGCCACCGGATCATCCCCATACACATCCACGGCATCCATGCGGCCCTGACGCAGCCGGACGCAGCGCCCGCCTTTGAGATCAACCGCGGGAAAGATATCCATTGCGTTTATTTAAGTCAGGGGGAGCGTGCGCTTCGACTCGGCCATGGCCGTGGGCCATGTTGCCGGCTCAGATTCCGCCTTCGCAGGCAGAGCCTGCGAAGCTTCATTCAGCTCCCCCTGACAACCTCCATCGCTCATACATGATTCACTCATGGCTCGCATGTCAAATCGATGCTCGGCAGTTTGTCCCGCTCGTGCTCCGCACTCGCTCAAATCAAGGGAAGATGCTCCTCTCCCCTTGATAATCCCCATCGCCGTACGCGTCTTCACCATGGCTCGCGTGTCACACCGACGCTCGGCTCCTGGCCATCGTTATCTTGCCATTCGCCGAGCCAGGGTGTGCTTGGCATATGTTTTCGCATCTCACTCGAAAATCGTCAATCGAAAATGCCTTCATTCGCCACTCTGCTGCACCGGCGGCAGGGTTTTCACTAACTCCGTCACGGCATAGTTAGTCAATTCCTCGGCCGTTAACCAGCGGGTGCCCCGCTTCCAATAGAGGGATATTGTTCGCAGCTCCTCCGAGAGTGACCGCTGGACTTCATAATAACGGCCGGACCAGAGGAGCTGTCCATCCCGGCCGCTGATCAACGACAGCTCCAGCCCGACGGCCGCGGGACGGCTGATGCTGACATGGCTCCCTTCCCGCTCTCTATAGAGCGTAACGGTGCCCCGCAGCACGGCCTCCGCGCCCAGTCTCCCGGCCAAGGCGTGTAACGCGTCCGGCGTCGATGGGGGTTCTGCGGAGGCCGCCAGAGCCTGTTCTACCATCGGCCGGCCCATGATATCGAACGACGTCTGTCGCGCCAGCGCTTCGTACAGGGCACGCGTCACGATCGCTTCGGCGCCGGGCGCGACCTGATCGCCCTGAGACAGCTCCCCCCCGTGCGAACTGACGGCGGCCGTCACAGGCAGCACGGCAATCCGGGCGTGGGCTGATAATGCCGCGTGCGGCACGACATGACTGTGCAGATACGCCGGCGCGCAGGCGGAGAGTACCGCCAGTCCCGCCACGGCCAACCACCACCCCGGCCGGCCGAGACTCACTGTGTCGCGCCGAAGGTCCGGAGCAGCGCGAGCCCCGCCGCCTGGCTTTTTTCCGGATGAAACTGGCATGCGAAGAGATTCTCCTGCTGAATGCTGGAGACAAACTTCAGCCCATAGTCGGTCGTCGTGGCCGCCAGGGCCCCATCCTCCGGCACGACGTAATAGGAATGGACGAAATAAAAATAGGCCCCTTCGGCGATCCCGCGAAAGAGCGCCAGTGGTTTGACCTGTGTGATCTGATTCCACCCCATATGAGGAATCTTCAGTCCGCCCGTGCCGCCGGGGAAGCGTACGACGCGCCCTTTGAGCACCGCCAGCCCCTGGTGCGGGCCGAACTCCTCTCCTTCAGTGAACAGCAGTTGCAGCCCCAGGCAGATGCCCAGAAACGGCTTGCCGCTGCGGATCGCCTGGTGGATCGGATTGATCAGGCCGAACCGGTCCAGATTGCGCATGCAGTCGGGAAAGGCGCCGACGCCCGGCAGGACGACGTGCGACGCGTCGGCGATTACCTCCGGCGACCGCGTCACACAGGCCGGATGCCCCACATACTCGAACGCCTTGTGGATGCTGCGGAGGTTTCCCATGCCGTAGTCAATAATGGCGATCATGTTAAGTCAGGGGAAGGGTATTGTAATGGGGGCCCGTGCGGAAGCGAAGAACGTCCTCCGATGCCCCCATGCCCCAAGCTCCCCCTGACAACCCCCATTGGTTGTTGGACTCTGAGCCCATCACCATGCACAGCGTTCACGAATCATAACTCCGATGGGGGGTTCGGGGGAGAGTCGGAATCTTCCCCCTATCTAATCAGGGAGCGGCGCCGCTCCCCTTGATAATCCCCATCGCCGTACGCGTCCTCACCAGGGCTCGCGTGTCACACCGACGCTCGGCAGTTTGTTCCGCTCCTGCTCCGCACTCGCTCAAATCAAGGGGATATGCTCCTCTCCCCTTGATCATCCCCATCGCCGTACGCATCTTCACCATGGCTCGCGTGTCAAACCAACGCTCGGTTCCTGGCCATCGTTATCTTGCCATTTGCTGAGCTGGAATGTGATTGGCATCGCCGTCGCATTCCATTCGAAAATCGACAATCGTCAATCGAAAATTTCTTTTACGCCAGCACTCCTTTGGTGGACGCCACGGCCCGCCCTTCCCGGCGCACCGCCTGGGCCAACGCGCGACCAAAGGCTTTAAAAACCGCCTCGAGCAGGTGATGCGGATCGTGGCCATAGGGTGTCGTGATGTGCAGCGTGATCCCGCCTGTGGTGGCGAGCGAACGGAAGAAGTGCTCGACCAGTCCGACGTCGAACTTGAGAATCTTCCGCCGCTTGGGAAGTGTGACCTGATAGACCAGATAGGGGCGGCCGCTCAGGTCAAGCGTCACCATCGCCAGCGCATCATCCATCGGCACCGCCGCCCAGCCGAAGCGCGCAATCCCCCGCTTGTCCGCGAGCCCGCGCGCGATCGTCTCGCCCAACACCAGCCCGATATCCTCGATCAGATGGTGATAGTCGATATGGGTGTCGCCGCGGGCCGTCAGCCGCAGGTCGAACCCGCCGTGTTTGGCGAACGCGGTCAGCATGTGGTCCAAAAACGGCAGGGTCGTCTTGACCTGACCGCGCCCGTCACCATCCAGCGTCAGGGTCGCCGAGACCTTCGTCTCCTTCGTGACGCGGGTGACCTGTCCCGTGCGGCGCGTCCTCTTAGCCACGGAGGCGGATCTCCACCGCGCGCGCGTGCGCGGTCAATCCTTCCACACCGGCGATGCGGAGGACGTGCTCGTGCGCCCGGATCAACTCCTCCTGCGAGTAGCCCACCAGGCTCGAGCGCTTGACGAAATCATCCACCGACAGGGGCGAAAAGAAGCGCGCAGTCCCCCCGGTCGGCAGAACGTGATTGGGGCCGGCGATGTAGTCCCCCACCGCTTCGGGCGTGAAGTGGCCCAGAAAGACCGCGCCGGCATGGTTGAGCCGCGGGACCAATTCGAACGGTTTTTTGATCGCGAGGCCGACGTGCTCGGCGGCGATCACGTTGGCTACCACCGCCGCCTCCTCCAGATCCTTGACCAGAATGGCCACGCCGTGCCGTTTGATCGCGGCCGAGGCAATGGCGCGGCGGTCGAGCCCTTTGAGCTGCCGCACCAACTCCCGGTTCACCTTGCGGATCAGATCGCGCATCGGGGTGATCAGGAAAAGCCACGACTCCTGATCATGCTCGGCCTGCGCCAGCAGATCGGCGGCCACATAGGCCGGGTTGGCGGTCTGATCGGCGATGATCAGCACTTCGCTGGGGCCCGCCACCATGTCGATATCCACATCGCCGTAGACGAACCGCTTCGCGGCGGCCACGTACCGGTTGCCCGGCCCGACGATTTTGTCGACGCGCGGAATGGTCTTGGTGCCGTAGACCATGGCGCCGATCGCCTGTGCGCCCCCGACCCGATAAATCTCCCGCACGCCGGCCAGGTCGGCCGCCACGAGCAGATAGGGGTTGACCGTGCCGTCCTTGGTGGGCGTGCACATGGCCACCTGCCGGACGCCGGCAATTTTGGCGGGCAGGGCGTTCATCAAGACGGTGGAGGGATACACCGCTGTGCCTCCCGGCACGTAAATGCCCACGCGGTCCAGGGGACGGACCTGCTGGCCCAGCGTGATGCCGCCGTTGGTCAACGACCAGGAACTGGCGTGCTGCTTCTGGTGATAGGCGGTGATCCGCTCGGCCGCGTAGCGCAGACTTTCCACCACGGCGGGGTCCGCCTGACGGTAGGCCTCTTCCAGCTCCTTCTCGGTCACCCGAAGCGTGCGGGGGGTGAGTCGGACGCGGTCAAACTTTTTCGTATAACGGATGAGTGCGGCGTCTCCCTGCCGTCGTACCGCCTCCAGGATGGAACGGACCGCCCCCTCAATGCTCTTATCAGTGACGGTCAAACGGCGCGACAGCGCCTCCACCCGCCCGGCAAATCCCCGCTGAGTCGACCGCAACAGCTTCATGTCCGTCCCCCAGCGCCGCCGCGTTCCTCGCGTCCGTGCGCCTGTCCCTCGTGCTGTGTCATGTGCGCTCCTTTACGCCGAACGTATATTGTGAGGCGTGATATACGATTTTAGTACCACTCCCACCGAACAAATGTGAGGTGTGATGTCCGATTCTTAGTGCCATTGTGTGCGGTGTCATCCGCCGACCTGCTTGGTCAGCTGCTGGATCACGCGCCGCACGTGGTGATGTTTGGTCTGCATGCTCGCCCGGTTCACAATCACGCGGGCGGTCGATCGCACCAGCTCTTCCACTTCCACCAGGTGGTGGGCCCGGAGCGTCGCCCCGGTATCAACGATGTCCACGATTTGATCGGCCAGGCCGACCAGCGGCGCCAATTCGATCGTGCCCGACAGTTTGATAATCTCCACCGGCAACCCCTTGCGAAGAAAGTACCGTTCGGTGACGTTCGGATAGTTCGTCGCCACTCGCCTCATCGTCCACCGCGCGGGGCGCGCGCGGGAGACGCCGGGCTCCGCCAGCACAATGCGGCAGAGGCCAAAGCCGAGATCGAGCGGCTCGTAGACCGAGGGCCGTTGCTCCAGCAGGCGGTCCTTGCCCACAATCCCGAGATCGGCCGCGCCGTATTCGACATACGTCGACACGTCCACATCCCTGACGATCACCAATTGCACCGCATGATCGGCGACCTTGAACGAGAGCTGACGGGTCTGGGGCGTCAGATCGGGGTGGCTCAGGCCGATCTTCGCGCACAGGGCGATCGAGCCCTCCAGCAACCGCCCCTTCGGGAGCGCGATCGTGACGACGTCAGTGATGGGGGGGATCATGGCGCCCCACGGCTTGCGCCGGCCCCCATGCGTTCGCCGCTCGCCCGCTCAATGACGGCGCCGACCCCGCGTAATTTTTCCACCATCCGTTCGTACCCGCGATCCAGATGATAAATCCGCTGGATGCGGCTTTCGCCCTCGGCGACCAACGCGGCGAGCACCAGACCCGCGCTGGCCCGCAGATCGCTCGCCATCACCGGCGCCCCACTGAGCCGTTCCACTCCCTGAATCTTGGCATGCACACCCTGCACCTGTATCCGCGCGCCCATCCGTTGCAACTCCGCCACATGGGTGAGTCGCTGCTCGAAGACCAGCTCGCTGATCAGGCTCTGTCCCTTCGCCACCGCCATCAACGCCATGAACTGCGCCTGCATGTCGGTCGGAAAACCGGGGTAGGGCGCCGTCTCGGCATCGACCGCCGCCGGACGCGATGGCCCTTCGATCACCACCCGGTCGGCCTCTTCCCGTGTCTGCGCTCCGGCGGCCTGAAGCTTCTGGATCACCGCCTGCATGTGCGACGGGCGGCAGTCGCGGACGGTTAACCGGCCCCGGGTAATGGCGCCGGCGATCAGATAGGTCCCGGCCTCGATCCGGTCGGGGATCACCTCGTGCCGGTGCATGCCGTCGTTCAGCCGATCGACACCGTCAATCGTCACCCGACGGGTGCCGGCTCCGCTGATGCGGGCGCCGCGGCGATTCAAACAGGCGGCCAGGTCGGCCACCTCCGGCTCGCATGCGGCGTTGTCCAACACCGTCGTGCCCTGGGCCAGCGTGGCCGCCATCATCAAATTTTCCGTCCCCGTCACGGTCGGCTGATCGAAGAGAACGGCCGCCCCCGTGAGTCTCGCCGCCTTCGCTTCGATGTAGCCATGGGTGATGCCGATCTCGGCGCCCATTTTCTGCAACCCCATGAGATGCAAATTCACCGGCCTGGCCCCAATGGCGCAGCCGCCTGGCAGCGAGACTTTTGCCCGTCCCCACCGGGCCAGGAGCGGGCCGAGCACAAGGATCGACGCCCGCATCGTTTTGACCAGCTCGTAGGGCGCTTCACAACTCTGCACGCCACGAACGGTCAGCACCAACCGGTTGGACTGCTCCTCCGACCATTGGGCCTGCACACCCAGCCGCCGCAACAGCTCGGCCATGGTGTGGATGTCCACGACGCGGGGGATATTCGATAGCTCATAGTCGCCGTCACCCAGCAAGACCGATGCCATCACCGGCAGGGCGGCGTTCTTCGCCCCGCTGACCGCGATTTCGCCGGATAACGACCGACCGCCCTGCACGATGATCTGATCCACCGTCAGACCCGCCGCAGGACAACAACCCTATCAATACCCGCCAGATCCGGCGCGATCATCTCCACGCGCCAACCGGCCTGCTGAGCCCAGCCGGTCACACGGGCCGCTTGACCGATCCCGACCTCGAGCAGGAGCCATCCACCGTGGAAGAGACAATCGGCCGCCGTCCGCACAAGCCGGTGGATCACCGCAAGGCCGTCCGCGCCGCCGTCGAGCGCCAGCCGGGGCTCGTGGTCGCGAATCTGACCATCCAGCGTCTCCACGATCCCGGTTGGGATATAGGGGAGATTGGCGGCGATCACATCAACATGCCATGTGTCCCGATGCAAGGGCTCACACAAATCGCCCCGCCTCACCGCAATCCGATCGGCCAGGCCGTGCCGCTTGATATTGCGCCGGGCCACGGTCAACGCGCGAACCGAGCAATCGATGGCCGCACCGACGGCCGTCTCGACCGTGGCGGCGATCGCAACGGCGATGCACCCGCTGCCGGTTCCCACATCGGCGAACCGGACGGGCCGGTCGACACCGCGCCGCGACACCGCACGCAACCGATCAATCGCCAGTTCGACCACTAACTCGGTGTCAGGTCTCGGAATCAGCGAACCGGGCCTGACGTCAAACTCCATGCCGAAAAATTCCACCCGCCCGCGCAGATACTGCAACGGTTCGCCCGATGCGCGTCGCTCCAGCAGCGCATTGAACCGGCGCCGCACAACGGGAGACAGTCGTTGGTCCGGCTCCCGGTAGAGCGCCAGCCGATCCCCGGCCAGTTGATCGGCTAGGAGCAACTCCGCATCCAGGCGCGGCTCGGCGACGCCGGCCGCAGCCAGCCGTCCCGTCCCCAACGCGATGGCGCCGCGGATCGTCGATGGCTGGCATGGATCTGTGCGTTCGCGTCTCATCAGTTTTCGCTCAATTGTTCGACGCCGGCGCCTGCAACTCCAACTGCTTGGTCTGCTCGGCTGCGGCCAGCGCATCCAGCACTTCGTCGAGCTCCCCTTCAATCACTTCCGACAAGCGGCGCAGCGACAGGCCGATCCGGTGGTCGGTGACGCGGTTTTGCGGAAAATTATACGTCCGAATTTTTTCACTCCGGTCGCCGCTGCCGATCTGCATCTTGCGGTCCCGCGCAATCTCGGCGGTCTGGGCGGCCTGGGCGGTTTCCAGCAGGCGCGCCCGCAACACCCGCATCGCCTTGGCTTTGTTCTTTAACTGCGAGCGTTCGTCCTGACAGCTGACCACCACACCCGTGGGCAGGTGGGTGATCCGCACCGCCGAATGGGTCGTGTTCACGCCCTGCCCTCCCGGCCCCGACGCGCAGAAGGTGTCGATGCGAAGCTCACTTGGATCGATCTGCAGCTCGATTTCCTCGACCTCCGGTAACACGGCCACTGTCACGGCCGACGTGTGCACCCGTCCCGACGCTTCGGTCTCGGGAACCCGCTGCACGCGGTGCACGCCAGATTCGAATTTGAGCCGGCTGAACACTCCCCGCCCTTCGATGAGCAACACCACTTCTTTAAACCCGCCCAGCCCGGTCGGGTTTGCGGTAATCAACTCAACCCGCCATCTCCGGCGCTCGGCATACTTGGTATACATCCGCATCAGATTGGCCGCAAACAGCGCGGCCTCTTCGCCGCCGGTCCCGGCCCGAATCTCGATGAAGACGTTTTTTTGATCCCGAGGATCTTTCGGCGTCAGGAGGGCCGCCAACTCCTCTTCAGAGCTGGCTCGCTTGCGGTGCAGCTCTTCCAATTCCTGCTCGACCAGCGCCCGGAGTTCCGATTCCGTGCCGCCGTCCCGGGCCATGGGTTCGGTCTCCCGAATCGTCCGTTCAAGGCGCTGGAGGGCTTCGTAGCGATCCACGATCTCGGCCAGGCCGGCCCGCTCCTTGGCGTACCGTTGCACCAGCTCGGGGTCGGCAAACACGGCAGGGTCGGCCAGCAACTGGGCCAACTCGTGATACCGATGGCTGATCACCTCCAGCCGCTGGACCAGGGCCACGCTGTCGACCATAAGGGCGAACCCCGCTTATTTTCGCCGAACAGCCGGCTTTTTCGCGTATTTCTTGCGGAAGCGCTCCACCCGTCCCTCTGTATCGATGATTTTCTGGGTGCCGGTGAAAAAGGGATGGCACGCCGAGCAAATCTCAATCCGGATCTGCGGGCTCGTCGATCTTGTCGTCAACACACTCCCGCAGGCGCACGTGATCGTCGCCGTTTCATACGCGGGATGCAACCCTGCTTTCATGGATCATTCCTCCGTTCGTTGACTGCACTGTGGCCCGGCCATCGGCCGGGCGCACGAGGCCCCCCCCTGATGGGAATTGTCTAATATATCAAATTGTTTGCGGCGATGGAAGGGAAAACACGGCCCACGATCACCCCGGATGGAGGCAGGGGCCGCGGCGCTACTTGTTCATCGATTCCAAAAATTCCTTGTTGGAGCGGGTGCCCCGCATCTTATCCAGCAGAAATTCCATGCTCTCAACCGGACTGAGGGTGCTTAACACCTTGCGGAGAATCCAGATTTTGTTCAAATCGTCCTTTTCAACCAGCAGCTCCTCTTTCCGGGTTCCGGAGAGGTTGATTTCGATCGCCGGAAAGATCCGTTTATCGGCCAACTTGCGCTCCAGGTGCACTTCCATATTGCCGGTGCCCTTGAATTCCTCGAAAATCACGTCGTCCATTCGGCTGCCGGTGTCGATCAAGGCCGTCGCCATGATCGTGAGGCTGCCGCCGTTCTCGATATTGCGGGCCGTGCCAAAAAAGCGCTTCGGCCTCTGCAGGGCATTGGCGTCCAGCCCTCCGGACAACACCTTCCCGCTGGCGGGAATGATCGCATTGTACGCCCGCGCCAGCCGCGTGACGCTGTCGAGCAGGATCACGACGTCCCGTTTGTGCTCGACCAATCGTTTGGCCCGCTCCAAAACCATTTCGGCCACCTGGGCGTGGCGCTGAGGCGGCTCATCAAAGGTGGAGCTGACCACTTCAGCGTGAACCTGCCGCTGCCAGTCGGTTACCTCCTCGGGCCGCTCGTCAATGAGCAGGATGATCAGGACGATTTCGGGGTGATTTTTCATGATCGCCTTGGCGATGGCCTGCAACAGCATGGTCTTGCCGGTTCTCGGCGATGCCACGATCAACCCGCGCTGGCCCTTGCCGATCGGGGTCATCAGATCCATGACCCGCATGCAGAAATCCTCCGGATCATATTCGAGCCGGATTTTCTCCATCGGGTAGAGCGGGGTGAGATTGTCGAACAAAATCTTGTCGCGGGCGGCCTCCGGTTCTTCATAGTTGATTTTTTCCACCTTGAGCATGGCGAAATAACGCTCGGATTCCTTCGGAGGGCGGATCTGGCCAGAGACGACGTCGCCGGTACGCAGGCCAAAGCGGCGGATCTGTGAGGGGGAGATGTAGATATCGTCCGGGCCGGGCAGGTAGTTGTAATCCGGCGAGCGCAGAAACCCGAAACCGTCAGGGAGAATCTCCAGCACCCCTTCACCGGAGATAACCCCATCCTTGTCAGATTGAGCCTGGAGAATGGCGAAAATCAGCTCTTGCTTGCGCAGGCTGCTGGCCCCCTCAATGCTGAGGTTGTGAGCGAGCTCATTGAGTTCCGCGATGCTCTTCTCTTTGAGTTCAGCCAGGTTCATGCTTCCTCCTTCTGTTCGGCCGTTCTGATCGCCCGGTAGAGTCTTGACTTGCTCGCCACGGACCTGGCGGGGTGCCGCTTTTCCTGCTGTCATAGGCTATTACCTCTGGGGATGTGCCTGGGGGTGCGTTTCGCGTAACCTGTCGTCGATCGCTGTGCTGAAACGGCGGGATGACTCTCCAACGTGTTTGTGAAAAGCCTTTCCCCCCGCACATCAGTCGTCAGGCGGGGCAAAGGGCGCCGACGCGCGCTCGTCTGATTGTCGGGATCAAACCCTCACCGGTGAATGGCACTCGTATGCTGGGTTCTTATGGTCAAACGGATAATCGCGTCACTACTGCGCGATCGGAAGAATAACTGGCCACTGCTACGTACTGGATATTGTAATAGGCACCGGTCGACCTGTCAAGTATTTTTCGTGTCATGTCATCGAAGTCAGGGGGAGATGCTCTGTTCTCTGAATGGGGACCCGTGCAGAGTCGGCACCCCGTCTCCTCCGATGGCCCATGCCCGGTTCCCCCTGACAACCCCTATCGCCCCTACGCAGCGCTCATACATCGTACATCCGATGGGGATAATCAAGGGGAGAGCCGGATTCTCCCCTTGATTTCAATAACCGGCAGAAGGTGCGTCGATCAGCGAGTCCGCTTGACACACCGGAAGCCCGCATCAGGGAAACCGAACTCTGGCTCGGAATTCAAGCGATGCGAAGTGCGATAAAAATAACTCAGGGCATAATGACCGGCGCCACCCCAGCTGCCGCCACGCAAGACCTTGGTCTTCTGGCCAAAGGCATCCGATTGGTAGCGGCTGCCCGGATAGGGCTGGTACCAATCAGCCGTCCACTCCCAGACGTTGCCCGCCATATCTTCCACGCCGTATGGGCTGCGGCCCTGCGGAAAGCTGCCAACGGGGGCCAGATCGTTCAAACCCGATCCACCTGTATTGGCTTTCTTCGGATCAAACTCGTTACCCCAAGGAAAGACGAAGGCGTTTGGGCCCCGCGCGGCCTTTTCCCATTCGGCCTCGGTGGGAAGCTGTTTGCCCACCCACGCACAATACCGATCGGCGTCGTACCAGTTCATTCCGCTCGCCGGGTAGTTGTCGCGCCCCGCCGGGGGCTTTCCCTTCTTCCAGTCACCGGGAGGGCGGGCACTGGTCGCCGCGATAAATTTGGCGTACTGCTCAATGGTGATTTCGAGTCGGTCAATAAAGTAGGTGGGCAGCATGACCGTATGTGACGGGTGCTCATCCTGGTAGAGCGGCTTGACCATGCCGAATTCCGCGGTCTTGCCCTCTGTATCTTCTTGGTCACTGCCCATGGTAAACGGGCCGGCCGGTACGCGGATCATTCCCTCAGGGACAGCTTCTTCCCGCTGACAACCGGCTAGCGCAATACTGTATATTACAACCGCACACAACGCAAATACTGTCAGTTGACCAGTCAACCGCCTCCGGTCTTTATCTCTTCGCGTCTTTTGCACAGCGAAACCCGAACCCCTGGTTTTTTGTCGATGGCTTGAAATAGCCTCGATTAAATGTTAGCGCGCTGATTCCACAGCGGTAGAACGAGCAATCAACCCATGATCCGCCTTTCAGCACCTTGTACTCCCCCGTAAAATAGTGCCCGGTGGGAATGGGGCTTTCAGGATAGGGTTTTGCCCAGCTCTCAGTCCATTCCCACACATTTCCACTCATGTCGTACAGACCATACGGGCTGCGGCCTCGTGGAAAGCTGCCAACGGGCATGGTGTCGCCCAGACGTGATTGAGGTGTATTCGCCTTTTTCGGATCGAAATCATTACCCCATGGATAGAGTCGTCCATCTGTTCCTCTTGCCGCTTTTTCCCATTCTTCTTCCGTTGGAAGCCGTTTGCCCGCCCACGCACAATAATCATGAGCGTCATACCAAGTGACATAGGCAACAGGGTGCTTTTTCTTTTTGAGTGGGTAGTTGCCATTACTCCAATAGTCTGGGGGAGTACGATGCGTGCTGTTTGTGAATAATTCATACTGCTCATTAGTCACTTCATACAAATCAATAAAGAAAGAGACCAGTGAGATGGTATGGGCGGGTTTTTCATCCGGATGGCGATGGTCGTATCCTATCACAAACTGCCCCGCAGGGATTTCTACCATAGCAGTTGTTTTAGAATGGACTATATTTTCATTCCGTTCTGTTTTACTGGTTGCAACCCGCAAAGGCAATGCCACCTTACTCTTGTGACACTCCATACACTCTGTTCCCATCTTTACATCAACAATGGTCAGATGACCATTTACCTGATGACAAACCGGACAACTGTCCGTCGACACGTTGACCCGGTAAGACGTCTCATGGATATCTACCCCGGCTTCTCCAACCACAGCAATAGTGGACAGTAGAGCTATTGCAGATACCACCAACAGCCAATGCTCACGAAACAGCACGGTGAAGCATGATACTGGAACTATTTTTTTAAAGTCAAGAAAGTATCTATACGATATATAAACCTCTCTATATATAGAAAAAGGGGGTTGTAAGAAGTAGTAGGACTGTTGGTACTGTGTAAAAATATGACAATGATATGAGAAGATAGGTAAAATCCAACGAATAAATATGTGGAAGGGGAAGGCTTTCCGTACACTGGATTTCTATCCTTGATTCAGTTATGGCAATTTGCTATAGTACCACCGCTTTTTATCGACGTTGCCGTCGTCGGTGTTTCAGTCGACTGGAACGGGATTCATACATATAACACATTGAAAATAATAATAAAAAAGTTATTCACACCTGTTGAAAATCCTGTGAGTAAGTTATGGGTCTCTCTGTAAGCGATCAAAACCTATCATACTGGGCAACCTGTGCCGAACGTATCCGTTCCATCATCTCTCCGCAAAGTTATG
>JBGPIL010000041.1:0-14275 GCA_041484905.1 Nitrospiria bacterium | reverse complement strand
TTTGCCCCATATTTTCTTTCTGTGTGTGTGTCCCGTCCCGGTCGGCCCCCCCCGCGCGCGCGGGCGGGGGCCCCGGGGGGGGGGGGGGGGGGGGGGGGCCCCCCCCCCCAGCGGGTTCAGGTGGCCGGGTCGGTTGGCCCGATTGAACGGACGGGGCTTCACCCCGAGGGTTCTCCCCTCGGGGTGAACTCTCGGGGTGAACCCCGAGGGGCGGCGCGGCGGATACCCGCGACGTCAGCGCGACACCGAGGATGACGGTCAGCGCCAGCCCGCGGATCATGGAGGTCGAGAGGGAGACACGGGGGGAGGCCCAGAGGGAGGTAGTGACAGGCTCAACGCGCATTGAATTCTCCTTGTCGATATCCGTCCAGATCGATCGTCACATAGCGGAAGCCCGCATCGTGCAGCGCTTCAGCGACCCGATGGCGCAGCTCCGGGGTTGCGCCGAAGCGGGACCATTCCGCCGCGGCCATCTCGATCCGGGCGATCTCGCCGTGGTAGCGGACGCGCACCTCCCGAAAGCCATGGGCCCGCAGCTGTTCCTCGGCCAGCTCCACCTGGCGCAACCGCTCCGGCGTGATGGTCGTCCCATAGGGGAAGCGCGAGGAGAGGCAGGGGGAGGCGGGCTGGTCCCACGTGGGGAGCCGGAGGGACTGGCTCAAGACACGGATTTCCGCCTTGGTCAGGCCCGCTTCGGCCAGCGGGCTTCTGACACCCCAGCGGCGCGCGGCGGCGATCCCCGGCCTGATGTCGCCCAGATCGTCGTGATTCGTGCCGTCGATCACGGTGGCATAGCCTTCGTCGGCCGCCACGCGGGCCAATTGCTCGTAGAGCTCGTCTTTGCAATGAAAGCAGCGGTCCCGATTGTTCTCCACGAAGGGCGCGCGCTCCATCTGGCGGGAGGGGATCACGATGTGGCGGCTGCCGATTTCGGCGGCCAGCGTGGTGGCGCGGGCCAGTTGCTCGGCGGGGTAGGTGGGTGACGTGGCCGTAGCCGCGGCGGCTTGTTCCCCCAGCAGATCGTGGGCCACGCGCAGCAGCAAGGTGCTGTCGACACCGCCCGAAAAGGCGACGAGGACGGGACTGCACTCGCGCAGCAGCGCGCACAGCCGGTCATAGCCGGCGCGTTGGGTCAACAGATCGGAGGATGGCTCCGTCGTCATTAGGGTTTCCCCTTGGGCGGGGCGATGTGGGCGTCGGCCTGTTTGGCCACGACGACCATGGCCATCTGATCCGGATGGATGTAGCGTGCGGCGACCCGTTGCACATCCGCCAACGTCACGGCGGCGATCTTCTTGGGATAGTCGTTCAGATAACTGAGGCCGAGATTGTAGAATTCCAGGCTGGTCAGCAATCCGACCAGCTTCGCGTTGGTATCCATTCTCAACGGAAAACTGCCGATCAGGTAGGCCTTCGCTTCGTCGAGTTCCTGGGGCGTCGCGCCGTCGGTTTGAAACTGGCCGATGACTTTCATGGTCTCATCGAGCGCCTGATTGGCCGTGGCGTTCTTGGTCTGCAGATTGATGGAAAAGCTGCCGCCCGCCTTCATGGCGTGAAAGCCGCTGGAGAGGCCGTAGACCAGCCCCTGATTATCCCGGATCTGCTTCATCAGGCGCGAGGAAAAACCGCCTCCGCCCAGGATGTAATTCATCACCGTGACGGCATAGTAGTCGGGATGGTTGCGGGGCAGGCCCAGATGGCCCAGTACGATGGTGGCCTGCGTCAGCTCCTTGTCGATCAATTTGGTCTTCGGGGGCATCGGTTCCGGCGTAGGCACCTCCGGGGGTGGCTGTCGATCGGTGTTTTTCCATGCCCCCAGATACTGAACCAATAACTGTTCGACATCGCGCCGTGTCAGGTCGCCGACCACGGCCAGAATCGCCAGGCGCGGCTGGTAGTACCGTTGGTGAAAGTCGACCAGCTCCTGGCGCGTGATAGCGGGGAGCGACTCGCGGTAGCCCTCGGTCGGATGATGGTAGGGATGCGTGCCGTAGACCAGCTCCTGCCAGGCCTTGTGGGCGATGGCTTCGGGTTCGTCCTCTTCGGCGATCAACCCGCCGATAATCTGCTGACGCACCCGCTTCAGCTCCTCTTCAGGAAAGGTGGGGTGCAGCAACTCGTCACTAAAAAGCTCCAGGCCGGTCTTGAGATCTTTTTTCAGGACGTGTAGCGACAGGACGGTTGACTCCGGACTGGCGCCGGCCGAGAGCGACGCGCCGATAAAATCGATCGCTTCGGCGATCTGCTGGGAAGAGCGGCCGGTGGTGCCTTCATCGAGCAGCGAGGCGACCAGGTTGGCCGTTCCTTCCCGTCCCTGCGGATCGAGTGTGCCGCCCGCTTTGATCAACAATTGCAGATGCACCGTCGGGAGCGTGTGGCGCTCGATAAAGAGCACCACCATCCCCGATTTGGTGACCCAACGGACCGGTTTGATGCCGGCGGCTTGCGCCGCCGGGGGGGCGATCGTCAGGAACATCAACCAGAACATCGCAAAGAGCGCCATCGCGCCGCGGACGTGCGCACGTCCGCGTGTTCGGTTCGGGTTAACCGGCAGTCTCATGACGGCGGTTTCGTTTTCTCTGATGAGATCGGCGCCGCCTCTGGAGAGGCGGCGGCGTCGGCCGACGGCAGCGGGATCAGATAGCCGACAGTCCGGTGGTCCTTGACTAGGTAGCGTTGAGCGGCCTGCCGGACGGCCTCCTTGGTGACGGCCTGGATGCGTCGGACGTAGGTGTCGATGTAGCCGGCGCCGGCGCCGACGTTGACGGTCCGGCCGATCTGCATGGCGCGGAAAAAGTTCGAATCCTGGCCGAAGATGTAGCCGGCCAGCAGACCGTTTTTCGCCTTTTGCAGCTCTCGATCACTGACGAACTCGTTTTGGAGCCTGACGATCTCGTGATCGAGCGCCGCCTCCACCTGCTCGTGCGTGTGGCCCGGCTGTGCCATGCCGTAAAAATAAAAGAGATCGGCGTCAATCGACAACGGGTCGTAGCCGCCATCGGCGCTCAAGGCGATTCGTTGCTCATAGACCAGGCTTTGGTACAGGCGGGAACTTTTGCCGGACGAGAGGATCGTGCCCAGGACTTCCAGCGCATCGGCGTCGGCGCCGCTGTAGTTCGGCACGTGATAACCCATGAAGACGACGGGCAATTGCGCTTCCCGCTTGAGCACGAAGCGCCGCTCGCCTAATTGCGGCTGCTCCGGCGTGATCGGATCGAACGTGACCGGCCTGGCCGGAATTGCGCCGAACGTGCGCTGAATGACCGGCATCAGCTGTTTGGCGGCCACATCGCCCACGACCACCAGTGTCGCATTGTTGGGGACGTAGTAGCGGTGATAGAAGGCGGCCAGATCGTCCCGTGTCAGACCGCTGATGTCATCCATCCAGCCGATGACCGGCCGGCCGTAGGGATGGGCCAGAAAGGCCAGCGCGTAGCCCGTTTCGACCAGCAGCGACTGGGGGTCGTCGTCGGTGCGCATCCGCCGCTCTTCCTTGACGACGTCGCGCTCAAGCGTGACCTCCTTCGGATCGAGCAGCAGGTTCGACATCCGATCGGCCTCCAACTCCAGCCCCAGGTCCACCCGGTCGCTGGCCAGATTGCTGAAATAGACCGTTTCGTCGTTGGCCGTGAAGGCGTTTTCCGTCCCGCCGTTTTTGGCAATCAGGCGGGAATATTCACCTTTCCCATGAACGGTGGTGCCCTTGAACATCATGTGCTCGAGCAGGTGCGCCAGGCCGGTCCGGCCGCTCAGCTCGTTCCGGCCGCCGACGTGATACCAGGTTTGGATGGTGACGACCGGGGCTTTCGGCTCTTCCAGAATATAGACAGTCAGGCCGTTGTCGAGCTTCGCGGAAAACGGCGGGGCGGCGAAGGCGGCGGCCGGCAGAAGCAGCAGCCATAGCCATACCAGTAACGGGGAGAGATGAGAACCAGGCCGATTCAAACAATGCCTCCTCACGCGAGGGCCATCGTATCAGATGGAAAAAAGTGATGTCAACGAATGATCGGATGATCAGGCAGACGATCAGGACCAAGCGGGGTGAAGCGGTTGCACGGATGGCGGGGCGTGTTGCCCCTCCGCGCTGTGCAATTGCCCGCAGGCGGCGAGAATGTCCTGCCCTTTGCTCTTTCGGATGTAGGTTGGAATGTGGTGGCTCAGCAGGATCGTTTGAAAACGGGCGATCCGTTCATCGGCCGGCCGGCGAAAGGGGGTTCCCGGAAAGGGATTCCACGGAATGAGGTTGACCTTCGCGCGCAGACCGCGCAGCAGCGTGACCAGCCGGCGGGCGTCGTCATCCGAATCGTTGACCCGATCCAGCAGGACATATTCAAAGGTGATAAAGCGCCGCGGCCCCAGCGGGTAAGCCCGGCAGGCGGCCATGAGCTCCTTGATCGAATAGCGGGTGGCCAGCGGCATGATCGTGGCCCGCGTGGCATCATCCGTGGCGTTCAGTGACACCGCCAGATTGACAGCCGGGCTGATGCGGCCCAACTCGGCGATTTGCGGCGCCAGGCCGGCGGTGGAGACGGTGATCCGTCGAGGCGGAAAGGCGATGCCGTGCGGGTCGGTCAACCGGCCAAGCGCGTCGGTCAATGCTGGCAGGTTGGCCAGCGGCTCGCCCATCCCCATGAAGACGAGATTGGTCAGGCGGCGGGGGAGTGCTTTGGGGTGGTCCTCAAGCTC
Organism: Nitrospiria bacterium; assembly: GCA_041484905.1. GTDB lineage: Bacteria > Nitrospirota > Nitrospiria > JACQCE01 > JACQCE01 > JACQCE01. The sequence continues at coordinate 9,589 of JBGPIL010000041.1, read as the reverse complement.
CTGCTGCGCGACCAGCCACTGCCCGACGATTTCGTGGGCCTTCAGATTGCGGGTGAGTCCCATCGTGCCCGTCAGACAAAAGCCGCAATCGAGTGTGCAACCGACCTGAGTGGACAGGCAGAGGGTGAGCCGGCGCTCATCGGGGATGAGCACGGATTCAATGCGGCGGCCGTCTTCCAGCCCGATCAGCAGTTTGCGCGTCCCATCGATGGCGATCCGTCGCTCGACCACGGCGGGCCAGCGCACGCAGGCCCGCTCGGAGAGTTGCGCCCGCATCTGGGCGCTCAGGTTGGTCATCGACTCGAAAGCGACGACCCGCCGGCGATAGAGCCACTCCCACAGCTGGGCGGCTCGATAGCGCGACCAGCCCCACCGGGCAGTCAACGCCTGTAACTCGGCCTTCGGCAGGGCGGCCAGATTGATGAGTTCAGCGGGCATCACAGTCTGTCACGCTACCATAGCCCTCATCGACGGTGCAACCGGCCGGATCATTTGATGTGGGGGCCCGTGCGGGGAGATTTCGGAATCCCGCCGCCTCACCGATTCGGCGGCGCGCACAACTCGCTGCTCCTTCCTCGTCGCAGCGTGCGCCCTCCGATGCCCCCACACCCCCAGCCACCTTTCCTATCCCATCGGCCACACAGTGCCCTTGGTTGTCTCGGGGCCCGTGCGGAAACTGCCTCATGTCCATTGACCCTTTTTGAGGCGCGGGCATATAATGATGAATTATGGGGACGGCGATTGGCCGAACGGGCTGGAAATCCCTCTGGTGGGAGGAGCACGACCGGCGATTGCGCAGCCGCTTTGTGGTCGGCTCAGTCCTGCTGCATCTGGCGCTGGCCCTCTTGTTGATCAAGGGGTTGCCGACGCTGCTAACCGCCTCCCATCGGGCCCATTCGGAGAGCGCCTCTCTGCCGCTGACGGTGACGCTTCTTGATCCCGATGTGGTCAAGGAGTTGCCGATTGGTCCGACGACCCATCTGCCGTCCAAGCCCCGCAATCTCACTGCGGCCCCGCTCGGTCGCTCGGTCCCGGCGATCCGGCCTGCGCCATCGACACGAACTGAAACGACTGTACGAGGGCGCGACGCGGGGCGTGACATGGCCGCATTGAGCAGTCCGAGGACAATCCTGCCTCCGGCCACGGGTCATGAGCCGGCCAAAGGCTCGGTGATCAATCCGCTTCAGGTCCCGCCCTCGGTCATCGAACATCCCGGGGAACACCCTGGGGGGGGCGCCCAATCGCACGGTCTGCCGTTTGTTAGTCGGGACGAAATCGACCGGCTGGCCAGGCTCTTCACTGATCAGCCGAAATCGAAAGCGCCCTATGAAATCAATACGGAGGATCTGCAGTATCTCTCCTACATTGCCCAGATTGCCAGAACACTCGAACTGATTTGGAAATATCCCAAAGAGGCCGGGGACCGGGGACAACAGGGGCAGACGGTGCTGAAGATTACCATTTTAGAGGATGGCACCTTGCAGGCGGCGGAATTGATGCAGAGTTCCGGCTACACGCTGCTTGATGGCGAGGCGCTTCGGGCGGTGAAACGACTTGCGCCCTACCCGGCGTTACCCAAAAGCTGGCACCGTTCGCAGTGGGACCTGACCATCAGCTTTGCGTACGTGTTAAACGGTGTCGCGGTGAACGTGATTTAAATCAAGGGGAGCGGTGTTTGTGAATGGGGGCCCGTGCGGCGGGAGATTTCGGAATCCAGCCGCCTCACCGACTCGGCGGCGCGCACAGGCTCGCTGCTCCTTCCTCGTCGCAGCGTGCGCCCTCCGACCTGCCTGCCGGCAGGCAGGTGCCCCCCATGCCCCAGCTCTCCCCTTGATCATCCCCACCGCCATCCACGCCCACATCCAATGTCCCACACCAGGACCATCGGAGTTACGCTGCGTAGGGACGATGGGGATTGTTAAGGGGAGACGAGTATCTCCCCTTAACGTGAGCGAGTGGTACGCACGAGCGGAAGCAAACGTATGGACGATGGGGGTTGTCAGGGGGAGAGGAGTATCTCCCCCTGACTTTAATGACGAGCAATCTCTTGACACTCACATGGCCGCATTGTATAGTGGCCGAAACGTAGTCACGTAGTCATGATCTGCGCGTGAGAGGCAGTGAGCGCATCCGCACAACTTGTCATTCTGGCCGACCATCCCAAGCTTCAGCAACTGTACGCCCATCGATTGCGCGAGCATGGTTACCGGGTCGAGATCGCCTCGGATATTGAAGAGGCGGTCGTGGCGGCGATCGTGCAGCGGCCTCGGCTGCTGATCGCGGAATGGTTGCTGGGCCGGAGCCATGGCCTGGAGCTGGCGCGCCGGCTGCACAAGGTGGCGGCCGTGGCGGCCACGCCCATCCTCTTTTTGACCGACCAAACGTCCCTGCCCCTTGCCATTCAGCGAGGCGATTACGGCCCGATCGAGCAGCTCGTCCGTCCCTTTCCGTTTGAACAGTTGATCGAATCGATCGAGCGAATGATGGCACCCGACGCGTCAACCGCGGCGCCGGTCACGCAGCCCGCTGCGGAGTCTGGAGGGGGGAGAAGCGCGCTGGTGACGACCCTGCCCGGGCGCACGCGGGCGGTGATCGAAGAGTTGGTGGAGAGTGGATTACTCACACGACGGGAGAAGCCGGGGAACGGCTCCGTGGAACGGCTGTCTTGATGAAGGTGGTCTTGATCGGCGGCGGCGAGCCGGGATTACACCTGCTGTCGTGGTTGAGCACCGACCCGTCGACCGGTGTCCCGCTGGTCATCGAGCCGGACCGGCGGGCGCTGATCCATCAGGTCGAGACCCTGGGTTTTCGCTGGTCCGAGTCCGACGGCCCGCCGCTGGTGCGCGACTCGACCGATGCCATGGCGGCCATGGATCCGCCCGATTTGGTAATTGCCTCCATTGATGATGATGACCTGCTGCAACACGTCCAGACCCTTCTTCCGACCACCATTCCGCTGCTGCGTTCCGATGACCTGGCGATCTGCCGGCGCCTGCATGCCGTCTTGAACGTTCAGCGTGCCCAGGCCCGGCCCTCTCCCTTCGCGGCGCCTCCATTGCTTCCATTGGATGGGGGGGGAGATGAACAGGCCTCGCCGGTTGACGGCGGAATTGACCAACTCGAATCGTTTCTGGACCGGTTGTTGGGGAACGTCCCCTGGCCAGTGCTGCTGGAGCGAATCACCTGGTGGATGCAGTGGATCTCCGGCGCGTCGAAGGGCGCGCTCTTTGTCTATCGCGGCTGGGGCCGGCGCCTGTTGCTGGAGCACGCGCGAGGTCTGGCGGCCTCCGAGGGAGAGCGGCTGCTCTATCTGGGTGTGGCGCAGCAGGCGGTCGATCACCAACGCATCATCCATTGCGTGAAGAACGATGACACCGGCCGGGGAGAAACACTGACCGCCGTGCCGCTGGTGCTGGAGGAGCGGCCGGTCGGTGTGATCGTCCTGGCCCGGCCGTTGATGGAGTCTGCGGAGCCCGGGCAGGGTCCGTCGGACCATTTTGCGCTGTCGTGGTTGGCGATTCGCCTGGCGGGGGTCTTGTGCCGGGGGATGCAAATGGAGTGGGCTCGTGAATCGGGATTGCGTGATCGGATCCGGCGCGGGATCAAGGAGGTCATCGGCCGGGAGTTGCCGGCCGGCGAGGCCTGCCGGCTGGGGGTGGAAACGATTACAGACCAGCTCTCCGCCGCCTCGTGCCGCCTCTATCAACGGGGACCCCGCGCGAGCGGGTGGGTGGCGTGTGCGTCGGCGCCGACCGCTCAGGCGGCATGGGCGCCCGCGGAGCACCCCTGGCGTGGGACTGTCATGCTGACCGCGGCATCCCTGGAACCGCTTTTGCTCGTGCAGGGACCGCAGAAACTGCTCTATCTGCCCTTTGCCTTAGGGCCGCAGGGGGATGGGGTGCTGGTGATTGAACATCCGGGTGTCGAAACATGGAGCGTGCAACTCGTCGAGTTGCTGAAGGAGATGGGGCAACTGTTGGGGACGGTGGCGCAACGGGCTGGAGAGGGATGACCATGAAGATATCCAAACCGGTGGTCGTCGAGATTTTTGGCCAGCAGTACACCCTGCGCGGCGACGCTGACGAACCCTACGTGCGGGAATTGGCGCGGTACGTGGACAAGAAAATCCGCGAAGTGGCGGCCAAGACGAAGACGAACGACCTGCGCCGCCTGGCGGTGCTGTCGGCGATCAACATTGCGCACGACTACCGGCGGATGGTCGATGAACAGCAGCACCACCAGATGGCGATCCGGCAGATCGGGCGCAAAACGCGGGACCTTATCGAGAGCATCGAGGAAGAGTTCGACGACCTTCGCTTGCATTGATTCCGCTCGCGTCTATTGAGATCAAGGGGAGCGGCGCCGCTCCCCCCAATAATCCCATCAACAATCCCCACCGCCATACGCACGTACATCCGAGGGGCCGGGTGTGGGGCATCGCCAACCCAAAAGCAACGCTTTTGGGGAAGTAATTTGAACATGCAACAGCACCGCGCACGGCCGCCGCATATTCATGACCCATGGAAGAGGAATATTTTCCCTGATCCGATATCACTCACCCGTCTTGCTTTTCTGCAGGGGCTTTGCTAAGGTGCCGACGCGGTATTCGTAAGGATGATCACACCCCATGCCCGCACAGCGTCCCATGTGAGGACGGCGCGGGGAAGGGGAAACAGGCGCGGCTGGAAGCAAGTGCGGGATTTGATCAGTATCGACCGATCGTGATTTTCAGAAAGCGCCGTTCGGGCGCGGCATGAGCAGGCATTCGATGAGATCAATGGCGTGAGCTGGTTTCTTTCAGGCGGTGCACCCTTTTTCCACCATGGCGCTGATCGACCAGCGCCTGACGGTCAACGGTCGGGCGTGTCCCCGGCCCTCGGCGCTCCGTCCCATTGGGAGCGGAGGAGCGTTGACCGGGCGAGTCGTGTGCCGGCTGCTTGCGTGCCCTGTCCGTGCTGTTCTGACTGATCAGGTCTGACCGATCCCTCTCTGCCCGGTAGTCTATCGGGCGTTTCTTCCATCCCCTGCCATCTCGGGCGTGCATGGCCGTGTGTACGTGAACGTTCGGAGTGCGCACGCGCGCGATCCGGGTGTGAGCGCAGGCCAATGAGACACCGAGTCTGACACACAGAGGAGAGACAGATGACCCTATTCATTCGCGGTCTTCTCGCTGGAATGGCTGGCGGCCTGCTGGGCTGGCTGGCGGCCGGCTGGCAGCAGCAGAGTCGCGGGCAACGAGCGCTGACCGATGCCCAACAACAGGCCCAGCGTGTGTTAGAGGAAGCCGCCCGCGACGCGGCCGCCCAGCGGAAGGATGCGGAACTGGCAGCCAAGGAGTTGCTCCTGCAGGCGCAAACGTCGGCCGAAACCGCACTGAGGCAGCGACGGACCGAAGTCGCCGAACGGGAGCAACGGCTCCAGCAACGGGAATCGCAGCTCGAGCGCCGGGTTTCATCGGCCGACCGTCGTGAATCGGACCTGCACCACCGTGAACGGACGCTGGCCGGTCGGGAGAAAACCACGGCTGAGAAAGAGGAGCAGTACGGTCGACTCGTCAAGGAGCAGCAGCGGGAGCTGGAGCAACTGGCCGGCCTGACCGCCGAGGCGGCGACCAAGCGGCTCATGGCGATGATGGAGGAGGATGCGCGGCTCGAGGCGGCCAAATGCCTCCGTCAGATCGACGAGGAAACCAAGGAAACGGCCGAACGACGGGCGCGCGAAGTGATCGTCGATGCCATGCAACGGGTGACCGGCGACTGCGTGGCCGAGTCGACGGTGTCGGTCGTGCAATTGCCCAACGACGAGATGAAGGGACGGATCATCGGCAAGGAGGGGCGCAACATCCGGGCCCTTGAGGCAGCCACGGGTGTGGACATCATTGTGGACGATACGCCGGAAGCGGTTGTCATCTCCGGGTTCGACCCGTTGCGCCGGGAGATCGCACGCGTGGCCCTGGAGCGATTGATGGGCGACGGCCGCATCCATCCGGCCCGAATCGAAGAGGTCGTCGAGAAGGTTAAAAAAGAGATGGACGCGTATATGGTATCGGAGGCGGAAAAGGTGTTGCTGGAGCTGGAGATTCAAGGGCTGCACCCGGAACTGGTCAAAACGCTGGGCCGGTTGCGCTTCCGGACCAGTTACGGCCAGAACAACCTGTTCCACGCGCGGGAGGCGGCCTATCTGTGCAGCATGATGGCCTATGAGCTGGGGCTGGATGTGAAACTGGCCCGGCGGGCGGCGTTGCTGCACGACATCGGCAAAGCGCTGAGCCACGAAGAGGAGGGAACGCACCCCAACCTTGGGGCCGATCTGGCCCGCCGCTACGGAGAATCGCCCAAAGTGGTCAACGCGATCGCGGGTCACCATGGCGATATCGAATTCATCTGTCCCGAATCGGCCCTGGTCGCCATTGCGGAGGGGCTCTCGGCGGCCCGACCGGGCGCGCGGCGGGAGCAGCATGCGTCGTACATCAAGCGACTGCAGCAGCTAGAGGGGCTGGCGGTCTCCTACACCGGTGTGGACAAAGCCTACGCGATCCGGGCCGGCCGTGAAGTGCGGGTGATTCTACGCCACGAGGAACTGTCGGACGCCCAGGCGGCGCACATCGCGCGGGATCTGGCCCACCGAATTGAAAAGGAGATGACCTATCCCGGTCAAATCAAGGTCACGGTGATCCGGGAGAGCCGGTACGTGGAAACAGCCAAATAAAGGGTGCGAGTCTCGGCCAAGGCTGGTTCGTCGGCACGGAGTCGGCTGCGGTTTTTGGTCCTCGCCGCTCCTCGGCTCTCGCCCCGCACAGTATCGTAGCCATTTGAGGTGCGGGGCTCCGAGACGGCCTCCGCACCAGCCTTGGCCGAGACATTGTGAGAGAGGTTGAAAGAAGAAATGACCAAGATGAAAATTTTGTTAATCGGTGACATCGTCGGCGATCCCGGCCGGCGTGTGATCGCGCATCGGCTGGCGGAGGTCAAGGCGGCGCACGAGATTGATTTTGTGATCGGTAACGCGGAAAACGCCGCCGGCGGCTTCGGCATCACGCCAAAAATCGCCGATGAATTGTTTGCCATGGGGATCGATGTCCTGACGACGGGCAACCACGTCTGGGACAAGAAGGAAGCGCTCGACTATCTCGCCAAGGAGCGGCGGATCCTGCGGCCGGCCAATTATCCGGAGCAGACGCCGGGACTCGGCCGTTACGTTGCCGAGCTGGACTCGGGCCTGAAGATCGGCGTCCTGCAGTTGATGGGCCGCGTCTTCATGCCGATGACCGATTGCCCCTTTCAGGCCGCCCGCCGGGAGCTCGAGTGGCTGCGTGCGACGACGAAGATCATTATTGTCGACATGCACGCGGAGGCGACCTCGGAGAAGCGCGCCATGGGCTGGCATCTGGACGGCCAGGTCACGGCGGTGCTGGGCACGCATACGCACGTACAGACCGCGGATGAGGAGATCCTGCCACAGGGGACGGCCTATCTGACCGACGTCGGCATGACCGGGCCGCTGGGATCGGTGATCGGGGTTACGCCCGCTTCGGCGATTCGAAAATTCCTCACGCAGATGCCCACGCGGTTTGAAACGGCCGATGGGCCGGCGATTTTGCAGGGCGCCATCGTCACGCTCGATCCGTCCAACGGCCTGGCGACGGCGATTGAGCGGCTGCAAGTCCGGGAGACGAATCCGTAACTCCGATGGGGGTTGTCAGGGGGAGAGCGGCTTCTCCCCCTGACTTGAGCGAGCGCCGGGGTGCGCGAGCGAATCAGCCGGCTGCAAGTCCGGGAGACGAATCCGTAACTCCGATGGGCCCGGGTGCGGGGGTGTCGGAGGACGTTTTGCCGATTCCGCACGGGCCCCCGCAGACAGATGAATCAGGGGGGAGAGCGGCTTCTCCCCCTGACTTGAGCGAGCGCCGGGGTGCGCGAGCGGATTACCCGGCTGCAGATCAGGGAGCAGTCGTCCGGCTGATCCCACGCGGCGCCCGGCCCTCCCGCTAGGGAGAGGCGGGTGGTTTCGTCAACGCGGGAGCCGGGACGGGTTGGGGCTGGAGAGCCATCAACACCGACACGTTGTTCGATGAATTATTGGTCACGGCCAGATCGGTCAATCCGTCGCCGTTCAGATCGAGCGCCACCACCCCCATCGGCCGGCTGTCTGCCCGATAGAGCTGGGGTTTCCTGAAGTGGCCGTTGCCATCACCCAGCAGGATGGAGATCGCGCTGCTTCCCGAGTTGGTGATCGCCAGATCGCCGCGGCCGTCCCCGTTGAAATCGCCGATTGCGACCGCGACCGGCTCGACATCGGCGCTGAGCTGAATCGGCGGTTCCGTGAACGGTCCCCGGCCGTCGCCGAAAAAGACGAACAGGCTGTTGTCAAAGGGGGTGACCGCGATGAGATCCGGATAGGCGTCGTTGTTCAGCCGGCCCACAGCGGAAAAAAGCGGTCGCTCTTTGGCGGCGTAGAGCGGGCCTGCTTGCAGCGCGCCGGTGGCTGAGCCCCAGAAGAGGGCGACACTGCCGGTCATCGGCCCGTTGTTGGAGACAAGCACATCCAGATGGCCGTCCCCGTTCAAATCGGTCAACAGAATGGCGGTCGGCGTATCGCCGGGATCGTAGTTCACCGGGGGCGTGAAGGTGCCGTCGCCCCGTCCCAGGTAGACCAGAAGATGATCGAAGCGCAGGGCGACGACCAGATCGTCCACTCCATCGTGGTTTAAATCACCCGCCGCAATCGCCAGGGGCGACCGCCCGGCCGGCAGCGTGGCCGCCTTTTGAAAGGTGCCGTTCCCGTTGCCCAACAAAATTGACAGGTCGTCGCTCTGATTGTTGGCGACCGCAAGATCGAGCCGTCCGTCGCGATTAAAGTCGCCCAGGGCCGCTGTCCGCGGCCGCACTCCCACGTCGTACATGACGTGTTCGTTGAACAGGAGGCCGGCTTCCCCCTCTTGGCCGGTCTGTTGGACTGATGGCACCGGCCGCCCCAGCAGGATCGAGACGTTGTTGCTGTTCAGGTTGGTGGTGATCAGGTCGGGCCGGCCGTCACCGTTCAGGTCGGCCGTCAGGATCGAGGTGGGGTTCAGCCCGACGTGATACTGCACCGGTGGCTGGAAGATCGGCGGCCCGTTATCGGCTGGCGGCCTCGTGCAGCCGGCGGCGCAGATGATGACCAGGCCGCAACCGGTTCGGAACAGCAGGGGGATTCGATGCGGCATCGGTTACAGCTCCACGCCGGCCAGGCGCATGGTGTACAGGTGATGATAGAGCCCCTTGAGGGCCAGCAAGTCCTGGTGCGTGCCCTGTTCCACCAGCCGTCCCTTGTCGATGACCAGGATGCGGTGGGCGTTTTGAATCGTGGTCAGGCGGTGGGCGATGGCGAAGGTCGTCCGCCCCTTCATGAGCCGTTCCAGTGCCTCCTGGATCAGCAACTCCGATTCGTTGTCCAACGATGAGGTGGCCTCGTCCAGCAGCAGGAGGCGGGAATTTTTCAAGATGGCGCGCGCGATGGCAATGCGCTGCCGCTGGCCCGCGGAGAGCAGCAAGCCCTTCTCCCCGACGATCGTGTCGTAACCCTTCGGCAGTTCCGCGATGAAGTCGTG
>JBGPIL010000040.1:0-14360 GCA_041484905.1 Nitrospiria bacterium | reverse complement strand
CTTGACGATCCGGCCCTTCTGATCGGGCTGAACTTCGGCCCGGATCTCGTCGATCTCGAGCGCGCGCGCCACGGCTTCCGCCGTCGTGCGGCTGTCGCCCGTGAGCATGACGATGCGCAGCCCTTCCCGCCGGAGCTGCCGCAGGGCTTCGGGGGTGGTGGCCTTGACCGGATCGGCCACGCCCAGAAGACCCGCGAACCGGCGATCGATGACGACGAAGATCACCGTCTGTCCCTCGCGCCGCAGGGCCTCGGCCCGTTCCGCAAGACCGCTCATCTCAACATTCAATTCCTTGAGGAGTGCGGCATTGCCCAACGCGACCGGCCGCCCGTCAACCGTGCCGGCCACGCCCTTGCCCGTCAGCGAGCGGAAGTCCGCCACCTTGGCCGGCGAGATGCCTCTCTGTTCGGCGCCGGCCACGATTGCCGCCGCCAGCGGATGCTCGCTGCCCCGCTCGAGCGCGGCTGCTAGACGCAGCAACTCTTCATCAGTGACGCCTGCCACTGGCTCGACACTCAGCAGCCGGGGCTTGCCTTCGGTGAGCGTGCCCGTCTTGTCGATCACCAGCGTGTCGACCTTCTCGAGAATCTCCAGCGCTTCGGCGTTCTTGATCAGCACGCCCATCGTCGCGCCGCGCCCCGCGCCGACCATGATCGACATCGGTGTGGCCAGCCCCAGCGCGCAGGGACAGGCGATGATGAGCACGGCGACGGCGTTGACCAGCGCGTAGGCGAGGCGCGGCTCGGGGCCGATCCAGGCCCAGACGGCGAATGTGGCAACAGCCGCGGCGACCACGCCGGGCACAAAGTAGGCCGAGACGGTATCGGCCAGCCGCTGGATCGGGGCGCGGCTCCGCTGCGCCTCGCCGACCATCCGGACGATCCGGGCCAGTAGTGTATCGCGCCCCACCCGCTCGGCCCGCATGAGGAAACCGCCGGTGGTGTTGACCGTGGCGCCGGTGACGCGATCGCCGGGCCGTTTCTCAACCGGCATCGCCTCGCCCGTGACCATCGATTCATCGACCGCGCTCTTGCCCTCCAGCACGACGCCGTCGACCGGCACTTTCTCGCCGGGCCGGACGCGGAGCGTGTCGCCGGCCATGACCTGATCGAGCGGCACGTCCTCCTCCCGGCCGTCCTTGAGCACGCGCCGGGCGGTCTTGGGCGCCAATCCCAAGAGCATTTTGATCGCCTGGCTCGTTTGACTGCGGGCGCGCAATTCCAACACCTGGCCCAGGAGCACGAGTGTCGTGATGACGGCGGCGGCTTCGAAGTAGCGGGCCACGGTGCCGTCGTGTGATCGAAATGAGTCGGGGAAGAGGCCGGGCGCCAGTGTCGCCGCGATGCTGTCGAGATAGGCCACGCCGGTGCCGATGGCGATGAGCGTGAACATGTTCAGGTGCCGATTGACGATCGACGCCCAACCCCGCTGGAAAAAGGGCCACCCGCCCCACAACACGACGGGCGTGGCCAGCACGAGCTCGAGCCAGGCCTGCGCCGGTCCCGACAGCCACGCCCGCAACGGCTGGCCCGGCACATGTTCGAGCATGGCCAGCGCGAGCAGCGGCAACGAGAGCGCCACGCCCACCCAGAACCGGCGGGTCATGTCGATCAATTCCGGGTTGGCTTCGTCCGCGACGGTCACCGTACGCGGTTCGAGCGCCATGCCGCATTTGGGGCAGGCGCCCGGCCGGTCGCTGACCACTTCCGGATGCATGGGGCAGACATAGTCGGTTTTGACGGCGGGCGCCGCGGGCTCCATTGGTTCGAGCGCCATGCCGCACTTCGGGCAGGCGCCGGGGTTGGGCTGCTTCACCTCCGGATCCATCGGGCAGGTATACGTTGCGTCTGATGCTGAAGAGCCGGCATCTGTCATTGGAATCAGGGGGCGATTCCGCCTCTCCCCCTGATCACCCCCATCGGATGTACGCAACGGGTGCAGAACCGACTTGATGGAACTCATCGACACAAACGTCGGATCAGGTGCAGTCGCGGGCTTCAGATACCGCGCCGGATCGGCCTGGAATTTCTGGCGGCAGCCGCCGCAGCAGAAATAGTAGGTCTGTCCGTTGTGATCGTGCCGGTCGGCCGCCGTGGCCGGATCGACTGTCATCTTGCAGACGGGGTCGATGGCCGAGCCGGATGGGGCGGTTGTGTGGTCGTGTATCATGGCACGACTATTATATAGGAGGTGTCAAGAGTGGGGGAACAGATTCAATCTATTTTCGATTGACAATCGCGAAGCTGAAATCTCTTTGCCCTTTGTCTTTCATTCGAAAATCGAAAATTCTGTTATCTCGTCGTTTTCCCAAACAACCGATACCGGTGGGCGGCGATCCACTGATAGCTGAAGGTCGTCAGCCGCCAGACGCCGGGCAGCGCCATCAGCCAGGCCAAGGGCCGGCCGCGCGGCAGGCGGCGCACCAGTTCGACGGCCGCCCGCTCCCCGTGCGAGGCGCGCCCCTCTTCGTCAAGAAAACGAAAGGCGTTCAGGCAGCCGATCGCGTCCAGATCGGGCTGCAGGCGGATTGCTTCCGGCTCTTCAAAGTGCAGAAAGCGCAGCGCCACCGGCGTACGCCCCTTGCGGGCCCAGCGCTCGACCCACTGCCGACTCGTCTCGCAGAGCCGGCAATCGGCGTCGTAGATGACAATGGGGACCATCAAATCTACTCTCTACTTTCCACTCTCTACTCTCCAATCTCTACTTTCTGTAGTTAAAGATGGAGAATGGAGAGTAGAGAAGTGGAAATTGGATTCTCATTGGACATCCGAAATTTTCCCCTTCCACTCTCCCAACCACCCCCGGTTCTCCTCCAATTTCGGCAACTGGTACTTTTCATCGATTGCCACGACCCGTTCCATCATGTCGACGGCGTGCCCGAATCGCGCTTCCTCCGCATGGATGAAGGCCAGGTGATACCGGGCCGCGGCTTCGAGCCGTTCATCGCCCAGCCGCTCCGCAATCGCCAGCGCGGTCCGGCAGCAGTCCAGCGCGTCGGCGTGCCGGCGCATGAGCCGGTAGGTTTTGCCCAGTTGATTGTAGAGCCCGGCCACGCTGATCTGATCGCCGACCCGCTTCATCAAGACCACGGCCCGTTCGGTGAGCGCCAGCGCCCGTTCATACTCCTCACGGCCGCGGGCGATCAGGCCGAGATTGCCGAGGATGGTGGCCACGGTGAGTGGTTCGCCCAACGGCTCGAGCAGGTCGAGCGCTTCAAGATAGTAGGCCTCGCCGCGTTCCGCCGCGCCCGCGTCGGCCTCCAGATTGCCAAGGTTGGCCAGCGTGATTCCGATCCCCCGTTGATCGCCGAGCGCTTTCTGCAGCGCCAGCACCTCCTGATAATGGGCCCGGGCCTGCACATCGCGCCCGGTGCAGGCGCAGACATTCGCGAGGTTGCCGAGGGTCAGCGCGAGCTCGCGGGGATTGCCGCTGCGCCGGTCGGCCTCCAGCGCCTGCCGGTAGCAGCTCTGCGCTTCGGCATAATCGCCGCGTTGGAAGTGGCGGTTACCCTGGTGGTTGAGTTCTTGGGAGAGAGAGTCCATAAAGACATTTTCGAATGGCGATTTTCGATTTTCGATTGAACAGCCAAGCCAATCAGAAGAAAATAAATCTGTTCCCATTTTTCATGTCGAGGGAAAATCCTTTCCACTTTCCACTCGTCACTTTCCCTTCACTGTCCTCCCAACACCGCCCTTCGGACGGCCTCTTTGCCGGCGGTCGTAATCGAGGCGCCGTCGCCCACGAGCACCGTGTCGAAGGCGTAGCCCAGGAGACGGCTCACGCCGGCGCGGGCGCGCGCAATGTCGGCAAATTTGTCCGAAGGAAGAAAGTTGAGCGAGCCGGGCGGTGTGCCGATCAGGGCGTCGCCCAGAATAAGCACGCCGCCGTTGCGCTCAAGCAGCAGGGCCGATTCCCCTGGCGATTTGCCGTCGGGAAGATGAATGATGGAGAGGCCGCCGGGCAACCGGTCGTTGTGGGTAAAGGTGCCGTCCACGGAGATGTCCATGAGCGGGGCGTCCAGCTCCGGGGCGAGAATCTTGGTCCGAAAAAGTCCTCGATATATCGCGGCCTCCCGGACGTGGTCCCGGTTGGTCAGAATGATCGCATCGACCGGCCCGCCCTTCCGGATTGCCGTCAGCCCCTCGGCCGAGAGCGGCGGCGGATCGACCAGCAGGCGCCGGTCGCCGGCCAGGATCAGGTGGCCGTTGAAATCCATCTGTTTCTCCTGGGAAAAATGTGACCATTGATAGACATCCCTCGCCACCGATTCCATCCCGCCCCTCCCCCTCTCAATGGTCATGACATCCTGTCAAGATCGTCGGGCGTCATGGCGTCCCCGCACTCCTGTTCAGCGGCTTCGCTTCAGGCCCGGTGACTTAGTATAATGGGGCCATTGCTGGGGTTTCAAGCCACATGACCGCACCGAAGAAACTTCCTCCCCCCTACCAGGGGAGGATCATCCGGGTCGCCGCCGAAACGGTGACGCTGCCGAACCGCCGGGTGATCCAGCTGGACGTGGTGCGCCATCCCGGCGCCTCCGCCGTGGTCCCGCTCACAGACGACGGCACGGTGATCCTCATCCACCAGTTTCGTTACGCCGTGGGCGGCTACCTCTACGAGGTGCCCGCCGGAACGCTGGCGCCGGGCGAATCCCCCGATGCGTGCGCGCTGCGGGAGGTGGAGGAGGAGACGGGCTATCGGGCGGGCCGGCTGGTGCGTTTGGGCAGCATCGTGACCGCGCCCGGCTTTTGCGACGAGCAGATCCATCTCTATCTGGGGACCCAGCTGCAGCAGACCCGGCAGTTGCTGGATGATGACGAGATCCTCACGGTGGTCGAAATGACGCTGGACGAGGCGATGGCCAAGATTTTTGACAATACGATCCGGGATGCGAAGAGCATCGCGGCGTTGGTGTTGGCGGAGGCGCGTATCAAGAAATAATTCATGCCCTATTTTCGATTGCAGATTTTCGATTTTCGATTGAACACCTGGAACAAAAAATAAGTCTGTTCCCTTTTTCCAATTCTTTGCCCTGTGTCTTCCATTCGAAAATCGAAATTTGAAAATCGAAAATGCCCTTAAAAACACCACTGCCGGTCCGGGCAACGCCCGGACCGGCAGGTGTGTGTTCCCCCGTCGACGTTACTTCTTCTTCGTCGTGGTCTTGACTGCCGGTTTGGCTGCCGCCTTGGCTGCCGGTTTGGCCGCCGGCTTTTTGGGCGCCAACTTGGCTTTCAGTTCGCCGTTCTCCTTCGTGAGCGAGGCGACCTGACTCTGCAGTTGGCTCACCTGATCCTTGTCCTTCGCGAGCTGATCGCTGCACGCCATCTTGTCCTGGTTCGCTTGCTGCAGTTCCTTGGTGACCTTATCGTAATCGGCTTTCGGCACGCCGCAGGCCACCAGGGCCGCCAGCGTGACCACGGCCACTACCGCGCCGAGTATCGTTGTTCTGTGTCGCATGATTGTGCCTCGCTCCTGTCAGGTTGGTTACTTCTTCATCTCCATCACTTCGATGGACTTGGCATGGCCCTTTTCTTCGTCCACTTTGACGTGGGCGCCCACTTTGACGTCGCCGGTCTTTTTGGTGGTCCCGTCAAAATGAATTTTGGTTTCCTTGGCCTTCTCGTCCGTGACGAAATAGTACGAGCCCTTGTCATCGATCTTGGTCAGATTGCCCATCACGGTGGCGGCCCAGCTCATGGTGCCGACAGCCAACAGACCCACAACTGCGAACATCCCAATCATGATTCCCTTCTTCATTGCGTGTCCCTCCTAAGGACAGGTTTCCCGCAGCCAGCCAATCCGACTGCGACAGTGAGCAGGATAGCGCACGAAGATGAGCGGGCGATTAAACGAGGATTAATCTTTTCTAATCTGTTTCTTATTGCGGGGCGGGCAGGATGACGGTGAACCGGCTGCCCCGGCCGACGGTGCTGTCGACGACGATCCGGCCGCCATGGGCTTCGACAATCCACTGGCAGAGGCTCAACCCCAGGCCGCTGCCCTGGCTGGCCCTCGACCGGTCGACCTGATAGAACCGCTCGAAGATGTGCGGGATCTCCTCCGGCGGGATGCCGCAGCCGGTGTCGGCGACGGACAGCTCCAAGCGGCCTTCGCGCCGCGCCAGCCCCAGCGTCACGGTTCCGCCCGCCGGGGTGTAGGTGACGGCGTTCTGGACCAGATTGAGCAGCAGCTCGCGCAGCAGCAGCTCATCGCCGATCATGACCGTGGCATCCGCCGGCCCATGCAGCAGGTCCTGCTGCTCAGCCTCAGCAGGAACCTCGACCGTCAGATGCAACGGTTTCTGTTGCGTCGGCACCGCAAATTGGGCCGCCACACTCGACACAAGCCCGCGGAGATCGACCGGCGCCCGATTGATCGTGATCTCGCCCCTGGTTGCCCGGGAGAGGAAGAGCAGCCGCTCCACGATCTTTTCCATCCGCTGGACCTCTTCCAGGTTGCTCAGCAGCACGTGCCGGTACTCCTCTTCGGACCGGGCGCGCCGCAGACTGACCTCCGTCTGCCCCCGGAGAATCGACAGCGGGATGCGCAGTTCGTGGGAGACATTGTCGCTGAAGTCGGTGATCTGCCGGAAGGAGGCTTCCAGGCGGACGATCATCTGGTTGAAGGCCTGGGCGAGCTCCCGAATCTCCTCGCTGTAGCCGGCCGCCTCGATCCGGTGGCTCAGCTCACCCGAGCTGATCCGGTGGGCCGTCTGGATGACGGTTTGCAGCGGCGTGAGCGCCCGGCGGGTCAGCCACCAGCCGCCGAGGCTGACCAGCAGGATCGCCGCGGGGATGAAGATCGCGTTCACCAACAGGGAACTCTGCAGTGATGTGTCGATCTGGCGGGAGGAGTTGCCCACCTGGATCACATAGACCAACGCCTGGCGGTCAAAGACGGGCTTGGTCAGGATCCGCACCTCCGACCCGTCAGGCAGTTCGCTCGTGACGATAGGCGACTGCTGCCGCTGCGCCGCGCGCCACATCTCGTCCGACAGCGGAAGCCGTTCCTCCTCGGAGAGCGACGACGAGTAGATCAATCGCCGCGCGCCGTCGTAGACTTCGATCACGGCGCCTTTCAACTCGATGTCGGGATAATCCTTGACGATCCGGGCAACGGCTTTCTGCACCATCTCCCTGATCGGGGTGCGACGGGGCAGGGAGGAATCGACGATGTCGGCCACCACCCGGAGCCCGTAGTCGATCTGGGTCTGCAGCAACTGCCGCTGGCCGGCGTAGCGGATCCCGGCCAAGAGCGTCAGCACCACCAGGAGCAGCAGGCCGTACCAGAGGGTGAGCTTGACGCGCAGCGACATCAGTCGTCCGACGACAGCAGGTAGCCGATGCCGCGGGCGGTCTTGATCAGCTTGAGTTTCTCGCCCTTGTCGATCTTCTGGCGCAGGTAGGCGACGTAGACGTCGATCACGTTTGTCTCGGTATCGAAGGCAAGGTTCCAGACGTGCTCGGCGATCTGGCTGCGGCTGAGGACCCGGCCGGGGTTGCGCAGGAAATATTCCAGCAGGGCGTATTCCTTGTTGGTCAGCTCGATCCGGCGGCCGCCGCGGATGACCTCCCGGGTGGCCGGGTTCAGCGTCAGGTCGGCCTCGTGCAACAGCCTCTCCTCCGGCTTGCCCCGGCGGAGCAGCGCCCGGGCGCGCGCCAGAAATTCTTCGACAGAAAAAGGCTTGGTCAGATAATCGTCCCCGCCCGCGTCCAGGACGGCGATCTTGTCTTTGACGGCGTCCTTCGCGGTCAGGACCATCACCGGGGCGTGGCATTTCTCCTTCCGCAATTCCTTCAACACCTGCGCCCCGCTCTTTTTGGGCAACATCAAATCGAGGACGATCAGGTCATAGTCGCAGGCCGTCGCCAGGCTGAGCCCCTCCTCGCCGTCGAACGCCTGGTCGACGGCGTACCGCTCCTCCTCCAACGCCTGGCGGAGGAAATTCGAGACCTTCTGTTCGTCTTCGATCACGAGCACGCGCATGACCCACCTGCTCCGCCGGCCGTCTGTTACGCCGGGGGAAAAATTGTAGCGCTCGGCTCCCGGTAAAGTCAAAAAAGTCAAAAAAACGGCCGGCCCGGAACAGTCCGGGCCGACCGCACAATGACCTCGCCAGTCAGCGAACGGATTCCGCTGCTTACTTCGCGGCGCCCCCTGCGGCCGGCGGTGCAGCCGGTTCCGCGGGCGCAGCCGGTGCGGCGGGCGCGGCGGGTGCAGCCGATTCTGCCGGCTTGGATTCTTCCTTCGGCTTGTTGTAGCAGCCGGTTACCACGACCATGGACGCCATGGCCAGCGCACTGATCACAACAGCTAGCATCATTTTCTGTCGCATCACGACACTCCCCTCTCATCATGTGTGCGGGCATGATCGCCCGGACTTACGCACAATTGTAGTCCCGGCGCGCTACGAAAGTCAAAATTGTAGTTATCTAAGCCAGGGGGAGGAAAAAGGGGACAGGCTACTTTTTTCATCAACCAGACCAGCTTCAATGAGAAAAAGTAGCCTGTCCCCTTTTTGCGTCCCTATGGCTTCTCTCATGGGTTCGAAGTATAATGGCGCCGTTTCAGGACGCACCCGCTCATGACTCCTCTCCAAATGGTCACTCCATGAACTATGGTCGTATCGGTAGATGTTTCGCTCGTGCTGTGCACTCGCTCACATCAAGGGGAGCGGCACCGCTCCCCTTGATAATCCCCACCGCCATACGAAAAATGAACGGCGGCTGTGGCGTTTTCTACGGATTCACACCTCTCATGGGCGGTTTCCCATCATGAAATATGGACGTATCGGTACACCCCTGACCCCCGGCGCGACGCGCGTGATGCTGCTGGGCGCGGGCGAGCTGGGCAAGGAAGTGATCATCGCGCTCCAGCGATTGGGCGTGGAGGTGATCGCCGTTGACCGCTACCCCAACGCACCGGGCCACCAGGTCGCCCACCGGATGCACGTCATCAATATGGCCGACGGCGCCGCGCTGCGCGCGGTGATCGAACGGGAACGGCCCCATCTGGTCGTGCCTGAAATCGAAGCCATTGCCACCGAGATGCTTGTCGAGATCGAACGGGAGGGGCTGGCCGAGGTGATTCCCACCGCCCGGGCCACCCGGCTGACGATGAACCGCGAGGGCATCCGCCGGCTGGCCGCCGAGGAGCTGAAGCTGCCCACCTCCCGTTACGCCTTTGCCGAAAGCGCCGAGGAACTGCGCCGGGCGGCCGATCCGAACATCGGCGGCGTCGGCTTTCCGTGCGTGATCAAGCCGGTGATGTCGTCATCGGGCAAGGGCCAGTCAGTCGCCAAGACGGAGGCGGAACTCGCACCGGCGTGGGATTATGCGATGCGCGGCAGCCGGGTCAACCGCGGCAAGGTGATCGTCGAATCATTCATCCCCTTCGACTACGAGATCACCCAGCTCACAGTTCGGGCCGTCGGCGACTCCGGGCAGGTCGAGACCTTCTTCTGCGAGCCGGTCGGCCACGTCCAGATCAAAGGCGATTATGTCGAAAGCTGGCAGCCGCAGCCAATGAGCGACGTGGCCCTGCGCCGCGCGCGCGAGATTGCCGCCGCGATCACCGGCAATCTGGGCGGCCGGGGGATTTTCGGCGTCGAGTTGTTCGTGAAAGGGGATGAGGTGTGGTTTAGCGAGGTGAGTCCCCGTCCCCACGACACCGGCCTGGTGACGCTCACCAGCCAGGTGCAGAGCGAATTTGAGCTGCACGCGCGGGCAATTCTGGGGTTACCGGTGAATGTGGCGCTGCGCGAGCCCGGCGCGAGCGCCGTGATCTACGGCGGGCTGGAGGAAAAAGGCATCGCGTTCGAGGGCCTCGACGCCGCGCTGCGCGTGCCCGGCTCGGACCTGCGTCTCTTCGGCAAACCGGAATCGCACCTGAAGCGCCGGATGGGTGTGGCACTCGCCACGGGCCGCGATATCACGGAAGCCCGCGACCGCGCCAAGCTGGCTGCCGGCCGGGTCCGGCCGGTCGCCTCATAGTCGACCGCCGGGTGTCAGCGATCTCCCCGGATCAGCCCCCCATGTCACCGCACGGCGACACGGTCATTCTCCTCCACGGCATTCTCAACCCCTCATGGATCATGACGCGGATCGCGCGGCGACTGAGACGGGAAGGCTATCGCGTGGTCAACTGGGATTATCCCGGCCGGGGCCGGTTGATCGAAGAGCATGCCGCGCGGTTGGCCATATTCGTGCGGAGCGTCGATGGCCATGGCCCCATCCATTTCGTCGGCTTCAGCCTGGGCGGTATCGTCATCCGATACTACCTGACTCATTACGATTCGCCGCGCGCGGGGCGCCTGGTGATGATCGGCTCGCCGAATCATGGTTCGGAAAAGATCGACGCGTTCTACCCGCGCCGGTGGTTTCGCTGGCTCTACGGCACCCGCGCAATGGCCCAACTCCGGGCCGGCAACCGCCGGTTCTTTGATGAGATGGGCATCCCTCGCGTGGAATTCGGCGTGATCGCCGGCGGTCGGGGCGATGAGCGCGGTTACAGCCGGCTGCTCGTGGGGGATAACGACGGCGCGGTCTCGGTCGAGAGCGCGAAGCTGGAGGGCACCGCGGATTTTATCCTGCTCCCCCACACGCACACGATGCTGATCCTGGCGCCGGACACCGCCCGGCACGTTGCGGTCTTCCTGCGCCACGGGCGGTTTGATCATCACAGGCCATCGCCGGACATGACCGGACAGTGAATCAGACGTGCTCGCTGATGTGACACTCGCTCTTCATGCGCTGTTTGTGCTGTTCGTGGTCGGCGGGCAGTTGTTGATTCTCGTCGGTTGGCTCAGGGGATGGCAATGGACGCGGCGCGTGCTCTTTCGCGCGCTGCACCTGGGCTCGATCGGCTTCGTGGTGCTGGAGGCCTGGTTCGGCGTCCCCTGCCCGTTGACGATGTTGGAAAACGCGTTCCGCCTCCGGGCCGGCGAAGCCGCCGCCTATCAGATCAGCTTTGTCGGCTACTGGATGGGCCGCCTGCTCTATTACAATGCCCCGCCGTGGGTGTTCACGACGGCGTATACGGCGTTCAGTCTGCTGGTTGTGTTGACGTTTGTTTTCTACCCGCCTCGGCGGGATTGAACTAGCGCCCGATCGGGCCGAGGGGCTGGTCGGTGACGTGCACGGCGCCGCGCGGGTTCCGGTCCAATTGGTTGATCGTGCCCAGTTCCCCGGCCGGCGGGGTGGTTGTGCAGTCCGGCGTGATGACCAGTCCCCAGTCCTGATTGTCGTGGCAGTCGTTCTCCGCCACCAGCGCCTCAGCGTACTGAAAGAGCAGGATGCCGCTGAGCATGTTGCCCCGGCAAATGTTCCGGACCAGATCGGGACGGGTCTCATGATCACGCACGGCGATGCCGAAGTGATGGTTGTCGTGGCAGTGGTTGCGGGCGACGTAGGGTTGCGCGCCGGCGAAAATAAAGATCCCCGTCTCGCGATTCCCGCAGACGTCGTTGTCGACGAAAGTCGGCCGACATTCGGGGCCGTAGATGACGATTCCAGATAAGATACCCTCCGTCACCCGGCAGCCGGTGATCGTGCAGGTGGAATCGAGGACGTTCATTGCCGAATGCTGGTCGCTGCCCACATAGCGGAAGGTCACGCCGCTGATCAATCCCTCCGGCACCTGCTGCAGGTAAAACGGCCCGCGGCGGCGGCAAAAGATGGTGACGTGGTCACGGCCCGCGCCGATCACGCGAACCGGCCGGCCCGAGAGAAAAACAGTATCCTCATAGACGCCGGGCCGCACGAAGAGCTGATCATCCGGACCGGCGTCCTGGAGCGCCGCGCTCGGCCGAGGATAACAGGCGGCGTCCGCGCCATCGACCACGAGCGTTCTGCCGCCGCGGGGATTCGGCGGCGGCGCCAACAGCGCCGGCGTGATGACCGACCCGCTCATCGTCTCAATGATCCGGTCATTGGATTGATGGGGGATGAATAGGAACTCAATATCCCGCGATTGGTGCCGGCCTGAAGGCGCGCAGGATTTTCTCAGCCCTGTTCGGATCAATCGGATCAGGCGGCGGCTGCGCCGGCACGGCCATCAGATCATCCACATAGGCGGGCCGCCGCATGCCGACGAGCACCGAGGTCAGGCCCGGCAGCGAGAGCAGCACGCGGGTCGCCATCCGGCTGAGCGGCTCGGGCGGGACGGTGTCGGGATAACCCGCCGTGATCAGCCGCGACCGGACACCATCGGAAGTACTCTGCTGCCCCGCCGACACATGACGGTGAAGCGACTCGAACAGGCCGTTCACGATCTCGACGAATGCCCGTTCCCATTCGGGCCAGCCGGCATCGCGACTCAGTGTCTGCTGCGCGCCGGCCAGCCATTGCTGGATCGGCCGGACGAGATAAGGCCCCGCCACCTGCTCGAAATGGGCAGGCGAACGGACCTGCGGAATGGTCTTCTCCATGTGCCCGGCAATCCCCGGCGGGGGCGCTCCCGTTGAACCAAACCGGTCGGCAAACTGTTGCTCCAAGCGACGCAGGGGGTCAAGCAGCGTTCTTAACGCGTCCGGCCCGGGTGGAGGATCGCCCGGCTTCACAAAATCGGCTAAACGGATGAGCTGGTTTTCCCAAAACGCATTGAGCGGACGATTGGCGAGGACGCCGATCCCATTCTCCTGACAATATTGCAGGACGGTTTGGCCGTTCGTATTCGGTTCGAGCGCGCCGCCGCATTCGTAAAGATTCATCGGCAGTTGCACGACGGCGAAATGATGCTGCCCGGCGACCGCCTTGGCGGCATCAAGACAGCGCGCCACGCTCGTCACAACCGGATCCGACGCCGGCAGACCGAAATGGTTGGAGCTAACGCCGTACCAGCGGATCCTTCCCTCCTGGACCTGGGCCTCCAGAAAACGAAACGCCTCGCGGATGCGGCGGTAAAATTCGTCGTGATCGGCGGCCGCCGGCGGGTGGTGATGGGCGATCTCGGTCAGAAAATATTCGGGATTGTGGAGGAGATAGACATCGATAGTCTCGACCTGCAATCGCTCAGCCGACAAACGAATTTGCGTCTCGAGAAAGTCCGGATGAATGCAATGCCACAGGCCGTCGGCATAGGCGACAACCTCGGGAAAGGTTTGCCGGCGGGCCAGCGCCATATTGTGCCCCTGGATGTACCCGCCTTTGGTGACGATCACGGCACGCTCATTGGTCATTATCGTGGGGGCAATTTCCTTGAGCACGCGGCCCACGAGCTGCTCCGACAGACCGTCGGTGTAGTTGGCGCTGGTATCGATCAGGTTGCCCCCGCGGTCAAGATAGGCGCGCAGCGCCGCCTCATGCCCCGCGTTGCCGTCACCGACCCGGTAGCAGCCGAAACCGAGGGGGAACACGTGCAACCCGGTTCGGCCCAGTGGGCGCGTGTGTGGTTGAGTCATCGTGGGGGTCCGCTATTTTCGAATTTCGAATTTCGATTAAAGTGCCAGACTAAACCGTGTCGTATTGTTACACATTTTACTATCTTTTCATTCGAAAATCGAAAATCGTCAATCGAAAATGTTTTTGCTCACGGAAACGCCGGCAGCGGGGCGTAGACCACGGGCAGTCCCACCAACTCTTCAAGCCAGCCGGCCATGCGCGCTTCGGGCAGCGGCGCGCGGTTGAGCCGCAGTTCCAGCCGGATGTTGCCCTGCTGCCCGATCATGCCCCCAATCATGCCAAGGATCACCCAGGCGTTGTCCGCTTCGGGCGCATCGGGCAAGAGCGAGGCGGTTTGAAATTCGCAGAGCGTCGCATAGAGACGGCCGTCGGGCGCGATCAGTTTCAACAGCTCCGGCAGTTCATCGACTTGGCAGTGGACGGAGCAGCGGTAGGCGGCGCGGCCTGGCGCCATCGTCCGAAACCCCGTCAACGCGGACCGGTCGAAGCCGGTCAGATAGGCGCGCACCTGCGCCGCGTGGGGACTCGTCGCCGCCAGCCGGCCGGCCCGCACCAGCAGGTCGAGCGGGTCATTGATGTTGTACTCAAACTGGCAGGGACCGAAGGCATCGGGCCAGGAGCAGAGCAGGGCGGCCTGGTCATGGGTGGTGCGCAATGCCACGCGCCCCTTCTCGACCGTCACCTCGATGGGCAATCCCAGCATCGAGATGGCCGATTCGAACGCGTGCTGCCGTTCGTCAAGCCACCGGTCCCGGTGATCGTCGGCCCGCGTCTCGCCGGGCGTGACGACTTCGTTTGTCTGGAGACGGACGCGGATAAACGCATGGGTGTCTCGAAAACCGACCCACAAGAAGGCTCGGGGCTGATGTTTCTGCCACGCGCCGGATGTCGGCTCTTCGTTCAGGATGAACGGATGGCTGATCGAGCAGTAGGCGCCGTGTGTGTGCAGTTGACGAT
>JBGPIL010000039.1:0-14480 GCA_041484905.1 Nitrospiria bacterium | reverse complement strand
CGTTCAGCACCTTTCCCACGTCTTTAGTAAAACAACTTAATTCATCCGTTTTATGGCCGAAATGATCTTTACTGACCAGAATTTCCAAACCGAAGTATTAAACGAAAAAACGAAACCGGTGTTGGTTGATTTTTGGGCGGTCTGGTGCGGTCCCTGCCGCATGCTCGCTCCGACCGTGGAAGAGATCGCGGGCGAATACGCCGGCCGTCTGAAAGTGTTGAAATTGAATACGGATGAGAATCAGGAAATCGCCAGCCGCTATCAAATCATGGGAATCCCGACCCTGCTGTTTTTCAAGGGCGGCAACGTCGTTGACAAAGTGGTGGGGGTCGTGGCGAAGCGGCAAATCAAAGAACGCGTGGATGCCTTATTGACGTAAAGCCGGGCAGGCCTGGGAGGCGGCTTGTAACGCCAGGTGGCTCATCAGCGCCGGGCACGGCGTTGTCCCCGGTGTTGTCCCCGGTGTTGTCCAATGATTAAAGAGCTTCGCATCAGCAGTTTTGCCATTATCGATGCCGTTGACCTGGCGTTTGATCATGGTCTTCATGTCTTCACCGGTGAGACGGGCGCGGGGAAGTCCATTATTGTGGACGCGCTCGGACTCTTGTGCGGCGGGCGGGCCGCCGCCGACGTGATCCGCACCGGCTGTGATGACGCGGTCGTCGAGGCCCGATTGGAACCGCCTGACCACATGGTCGTCGAGCAACGGCTGCAAACGCTCGGGATCGATCCCTTGCCCGAGCCGGCCATTTTACTCCGCCGGGTGATTGCGAGGGGTGATCGCAACCGGGTGGCCATCAATGGGCAGCTGGCGACCGTGTCGCAACTGACGCAGGTGTGCGCGGGCTTGATTTCGATTCACGGCCAACATGACCATTACACGTTGCGCGCACCGGCCGAGCAACTGGAGTTGCTGGACCGGTACGGATCACTGCACGCGGTTCGAGAGCAATACCAGGTTGTTTACCGGCGGTATCGGGCCGCTGAGGAGGAACGGACGCGTTGCGAGGCCTCTCAACGGGAACGCATGCAACGGGGCGAGCTGCTCGAATTTCAATCAAAGGAACTGGCCGGGTCGGGTTTGCGCATCGGCGAAGAGGAAGCGCTGGGTGAGGAGGTGACGCGGCTTCGCCATGCGGCGCAACTGGCCGGGACTGCCGAAGAAGCGTACCGTCTTTTGTATGAAGAGGAACCCTCGCTGCTCGGCCACCTGGCCGCCGTGCAGAAACTGGCAGCCAGGATTGCTCAGATCGATTCCACGATGGAATCGGCGACGGCCATGGTGGAGGCGATTTCGATTCAGTGCAAAGAAGTCGCGCATGTAATGCGCGATTACAAGAACCGCGTGGCCGATGATCCGGACCGGCTGGCGGAGGTCGACGACCGGCTTGCACTGATCGGCCGGCTCAAGAAGAAATACGATTGCGCCACCGTTGCCGATCTGCTGGCCCGCGCGGCGGCGGTCCAGGCGGAGCTGGAGGGATGGCAGCATCAGAGCGAACGTCTCTCGGCAGTGACGGCGGAACTGGCCGAGTTGTCAGAACGACTCCGGGAACATGCTCAGGTCTTGTCCGCGGCCAGACAGAAAACGGCCCAGCAGTTTCAACGCCGCGTCCAACAGGAATTGACCCAATTGAGAATGGAGCAGGCCAGGTGCGAGTGGCGCTGCACTGCCCTGGGGGCGACGCAGTACCGTGAGGATGGCTGGGACGACGTCGAGTATCTCATCGCCGCCAATCGGGGAGAGGAGCTGAAACCGTTGCGCAAGGTGGCTTCGGGGGGGGAGCTATCCCGCCTGATGCTGGCCATGATGACGGTGCTCGGACAGGCGGATTGTGTGCCGATCCTGATCTTCGATGAGGTGGATGCGGGCATTGGTGGCGCCGTCGCCGAATTGGTGGGCCGCCGGTTGAAGGCTCTCTCGAAGGGACGACAGGTGTTCTGCATCACCCATTTACCACAAATTGCCGCGTTTGCCGATCACCATTACCTGGTCGAAAAGACGCCTAAAAAGGGTCGAACGGTCACCACGGTCAGACGCCTGGATCGCAAGGAACAGGTCGCGGAACTGGCCCGGATGGTGGGGGGAGCGTCTGTGACGGCGGCCACGCGTCGCCACGCCGAAGAGTTGTTGCTGGCCGGTCAGGCCGGCGA
The DNA here is from genome assembly GCA_041484905.1 of Nitrospiria bacterium. GTDB lineage: Bacteria > Nitrospirota > Nitrospiria > JACQCE01 > JACQCE01 > JACQCE01. The sequence goes on along the minus strand of JBGPIL010000039.1, from coordinate 12,326 downwards.
CTGATCTCGGGACAGCCGGTGTTCGCGAATCGTCAGACCAGCAGCCAGAGAATCACGGCGGTGGCCGACGCGTAGAGCGGCAAAAAATAGGGAGGGGTGACCAGCCACCGTTCGCACGCGCTGTAGACCATGGTCAGCACGCCGGCTACAATGAGCGTCGACTCCGTCATCGAATATCCGTGGGGGTGTCCATATCAGGGCCGAAGTCAGGGCCGGGACGACTCCGCCACCTGTTCGAGTTCATGAAGCGCGGCTTCCATCTGTCCCGATACGATGGGCCGGCTCAGGACGCGGTTGATCACGGACAGAATCTCCGTGACCTGAAAGGGTTTCAGCAGGTAGTCGGCTGCTCCAAGCCGAATGGCTTCGATCGCGCTTTTGAGCGTGCCGTAGCCGGTGAGGATAATGGCTTGCGTGTTCGGGCAGGAGCTTTTAATTTCCTTCAGCAGCGAGGTGCCGTGACAATCGGCCATTTTTAAATCCAACGTCACCAGATCCACCGGCGTCGATTGCAAAAGGCTCAGCGCATCCTGGCGCCCGTTGGCCGTAAAGACGTCATAAAATGGTTTCAGGACCATTTTTAACGATTCGCGAGGTCCTGTTTCGTCATCGATAATGAGAATTCTGGCTCGTTTGTCCATGCGTGCTGCCCCCTTGTCCCGGTGTGTGAAGTGAGATGATAGATGAGGAGAGTGATGCAAGAGAAAGGCCAGGAACAGTGATGGGGGCCGGCGGGGCATCAAACAGGTAATGTGTTCTTTTATCATACGGTTATGGTGTTTTTATTTTTTTGAAATTCCCCTGTGCAAACGTGGTGAATGCACATTTTTGTTCGTGAGGTGTACGGAGAGCCGCCAAGGGGATAATTGTTAAACGATTGAGAGAGGTTGCAGAGGGTGGTTCAATCAATCTGATGATGTACGTTTTTGCGCATCAGACAGGTGTGGCCGGACGTGGGACCGCCATTTCTTGACAAGCCGGCGGGCGGCCCCTACAATCAGCGGGCTTTTGACTGTATGGGAGAGGAAGTCGGATGCGACTGATCAGGATGCGCGGAGCGTGGCTTGTTCTTTTGGGAATGACGGTGGCATGGCTCGGCGTGGAACTTGTGGAGCCGCCATCGGGGTGGGCGGCCCGGCCGTTTTTGGCAACCGAGCGGGCCGATCCCATTGAAAAAGGACAGACTGTTTTAGAGACGGGTTTTTTGTATCAGCAGTTTTCCTCCAATGATCATTTGTCGATGTTGCTGCTGGAATTGACCGACGGCATCCTCAACGACCTCGATTTCGAGCTGGAGGTGCCGGTGTTGTTTTTCCAATCCGGCAGCGCAGGGGAGAACGGTCTGGGGGATGTGAACCTCAAACTCAAGGCGCGCCTGCTTCACGCCAGGGAAGGAAGGCCGGTCACCCTGTCCGCGCAATTCAACGTCAAGCTTCCGACCTGCAACAAGGATCGGCTCTCCGCATTCAATTCCTCCTGCACGGGGAAGACCGATCTGGGCGTGGCCGGGATCGCGAGCAAAACATTTCGATCGGTCACGGTCCACTTGAATTTCGGCTATACGATGGTTGGGGGCGACACGGCCGTGGGCAGTCCGCCGGTGAGCACGCGCTCGCTCAGGGATACGCTCAACTACTCACTGGCGTTTGAATATCTGTTGCCACAACTTCCCCTGACGCTCAGCGCTGAAATCTCCGGGCATACCAGTTCCGATCCGAACGATTCGCTCCACCCCCTCACGGGCCTGGTGGCTGCCAGCTATCACCCCAATGAGATGGTGTCGTTCGATTTGGGCGCGGGGCGCGGTCTGACCAATACCAGTTCAACCCCGGCCTTTGTGATCAGCGTGGGCATGGTCACCCGATTTTAGGCAGGTTTCCGACCATGCAGAATGTGTCACCTTCTGTCTGAAGGTGCGTGCCTGCCGTACAGCGTTGGGAATGAAACCGGTGTCAGCGCGCGGCTTTGGCCACCAGCCCAGACTTGATGCAGATGGTACACACCAACAGTCGCTGGGGTTGGCCGGCCACGCGCGCGCGAACGGACTTCAGGTTGGGAAGGAATCGGCGTTTGGTTCGGTTGTGAGCATGGCTCACGTTGGAGCCGATTTGGTGTCCTTTGCCGCAAATGTCGCATCGATATGCCATGGTATTCCCGTCCTGAACAGGGGTGTGTTTCTTCTCGTCCTCGCCTCGAACAGCGTGCATGCTAGCATACCGGTTCATCGGGGCGCAACTGCAGGATATGGGTCATCGGTGGAGTAACTGACGTGGAGTCGCTGGGACGCTTTCTGGAACAGATCGACCGTCCGTTGAATTACGCCATGAAGGTGTCGGAACAGCGGCGGCCGAGAGTGCAGGGGCTGGGGCATTTTATCCGCGCTCAGGTCACGCAGTTGGGCGTCGTCCCCTCCCCCGACGTGCGTCGGCTGCTGCGACAACTGGCTCGGTTATTTCTCGATTACGACCAGTTGGGAGAGCCGCTGCAGTGTCAGCGGTTGGCAGCCGCACAGACGCTCGTCGCCTCCCTCAGAGAAGCGGCCGGTCGGACGGAGCCGGTTGCGAGGACGGCCTCGCACGACATCATCGACACGCTGGCCCAGCCGCTTGAGCGACTGCCTGGCGTAGGCCAGGCCCGCGCCGCCCAATTTCGTCAACTCGGCGCCCCAACCATCGGGGAACTGTTTACCATGCTGCCGTGGCGGTATGAGGATCGCACCTGTCTGTCATCCGTGCGACACCTGTCGGAGGATCGCGATCACAGTGTGCTGGTCGAGGTGAAGGCGGTCGGGAGCGGTCGCGCAGGACGGCGTCGTTTGAGCATCGTCGAACTGGTGGGAGACGACGGCACGGGGCTCCTGTCCGCCAAGTGGTTCAACCAACCCTATCTGGAGCGCTATTTTCGCGTCGGACAGCGTGTGATCCTGACGGGGAGGCCCCGCCCGAATCGCTACGGGGGGCCCCGCTATCAGATGGAGAGTCCCCACTATGAGGTGATCGACCGCGACGGGGATGAGCTGATTCACTCGGGACGTATCGTGCCGGTCTATCATGAAACCAAAGGGCTTTCGTCGCGGGTGATTCGAACCTTTATGCGTCGCACGCTGGATCGGTACGGCGATCTGTGGCCGGAGGTGCTGCCCGAATGGATCCGCCTTGAGCACACTCTTGCGCCGGCGGCTCAGGCGATCGAGGAGGTGCATTTTCCCCCTGCGGACGCGCCGGTGGCTCTGCTGCAGTCTGGACAGTCGGCCGCGCATCGGCGGCTGATTTTTGAGGAGCTGTTGCTGTTGGCGTTGGGGATGGCCTCCCGCAAGCGGGAGATTCAGCGCGAGGCGGTGCCGGCCCGCTTCAGCGGCGAAGGCGCGTTGCAGCGGCGTTTGGTCAAGTCGCTGGGGTTTCCCTTGACGGCGGCGCAACGCCGGGTCATCGGGGAGATTGAAGCGGATCTGGCCCGGCCCCACCCGATGAATCGATTAGTGCAGGGGGACGTTGGTTGCGGGAAGACGGTGGTGGCCGCCTGCGCCATGATGATGGCGTGCGATCAGGGCCGGCAGTCCGCGTTGATGGCGCCGACGGAGATTTTGGCCGAACAACACGCCGCAACGGTGCGCCGGTGGTTGGACCCGCTTGGCGTGCGGGTTGAACTGCTGACCAGCGGGCTTCGGGCAGGGAAGCGACGGGACGCGCTGGCCGGTATCCGGGACGGCGCCGCGGGCGTGATCGTTGGCACGCAGGCGTTACTGGTCTCCGGGGTCGACTTCCATCGGCTGGGTTTGGTGGTGATTGATGAGCAGCATCGGTTCGGCGTGTTGCAACGGGCCCATCTGGCCGGGAAGGGCCATCGGCCCGATGTGCTCGTCATGACCGCCACGCCGATTCCACGGACATTGGCGTTGACGATCTACGGCGACCTTGATGTGTCGATGATCGACGAACTCCCGCCGGGACGCCGGCCGGTGGAGACGCGGCTCATGCGTGAGCCCCAGCGCCCCGAGGCGTATCGATTGCTGCAGCGGGAGCTGGCGGCGGGGCGGCAGGCCTATGTCGTCTATCCGTTGGTGGAGGCGACCGAGAAGATCGATCTGAAGGCGGCGACGCAGATGGCGGAGGAGCTGCAGCAGCGGCAGTTCCCGCAGGCGAAGGTGGGAGTGCTGCACGGCCGGATGAAGTCGGCGGAGAAGGAACGGGTGATGCGAGATTTTTCAGGCGGCGCGATTCACATTCTGGTGACGACTTCGGTGGTTGAGGTCGGCATCGATGTGGCGAACGCCGCCGTCATGATGATCGAACACGCCGAACGGTTCGGCCTGGCGCAATTGCATCAACTGCGGGGGCGTGTTGGCCGGGGCCGACATCATTCAACCTGTGTGTTGATGGCGGGTGCGGCCACCGGGGGGGATGCGTGGCATCGGCTGGAGGCGGTCGTTCGTTCCCAGGATGGGTTTCAGATCGCGGAGGCCGATCTGTCGATCCGGGGGCCCGGCGAATTTTTGGGAACCCGGCAGTCGGGCCTTCCGGAACTGCGCGTGGCGCATCTGATCCGCGATGCCGGAATCCTGGATGAGGCGAGCCGCTGCGCGCGGCTCGTGCTGCGCGAAGATCCGGACCTGACGGCGCCGGCGCATCAACGGCTGCGAGCCGCTCTGGAGAATCGATGGGCCGGCCGTCTCTCGTTGATGGCAGTGGGCTGATGCCGTTGCGTCAGACGGCACCTGTCAAAACGGTCGGCGCCGCCTTGCCTCCCTCGACGACGCTGTGGTACAGTGCCCGCATCTGATATGTCGGATTGGGAACGATTCAGGCACGATCTTCGCGGCGGGATCACCTCGTTGGGAGCCCGTCTCGTGCACGTTGCCCATCGCACGGGACGGGAGTTATCGGTGGTGGAACATCGGCGCGAACTCGCCCGGCTTGAGCGGGAATTGGCCCGGCGCTACCAGGAGATCGGCGAAGTTGCGTATGAAGGCTGGCGCCATGCCGGCGTCATTTCGTTGCGGGCCGCGGAGATGCAGGTTCGGTTGGAGGCGATCGCCGCTTTGACCATCCAACGGGATGCGGTCAGACGGGAACTCGCGCACGAGGAAGGCGCCGACGTGCCGCCGGCGAAACAGGGAGGTGTCTGATGCGCATGAATGGTCTGCGCCGCCTTCTTCCGGTTGTTGTGTCGTCAGGCTTGGTTGCCACCGTGTTGTCGTGTGGTATAGCGGTGATTCCGGAGCCCGATCAGGGGGGGCAGGTCGATGCGGCTGCCCGTCTGGTGGTCAAGGAGGCCGGCGGCATTCAGGTGGCCGTACAGAGCATGGCATGGCGGTTCGACCCGTATTATCTGGATGAGTATTTCACCCCGCTTCTGGTGTTTATCCGCAACAAAACCGATGCCCCGCTCTCGATTCACTATGAGGACTTTGTGCTGGTGGACGACCGGGGCAATCAGTTCAATGCCGTGGCGCCGCAGTTGGTGGATCGCGCCGTCAAACGTTCGGGCGCGGCCTATCCGCCGCCCTATTATCCGCCTCTGCTGAACGCGCCCTTTCCTCCCTACGGCTACGAATCGTATCCGTACCGGTACGCCGACGTGCTCATGCTCGCGTTGCAAGAGACGAAGGTGGTGCCCCACGCCCAGGTGAGAGGATTCGTCTATTTTCAGCAGGCGACGGCTGAAGGCGGTCATTTCACCCTCACCGTCTCGTTGGCCGGCAAGCCCCAGGAGTTTCACTTTTCCATTCAACGATAGGCCGCCGGATGACGACCGTGGCCGGAGTCGATATCGGATCGAACACCCTCCGGCTGCTGATCGCCCGGGTGGAACCGGGGGAGCGGCTTGTCCCCCTGGCGGCGGCCCGGCGGATGACCCGGCTGGGCGAAGGCATGGGCAAGGAGGCGGTCTTGCGGCCCTTGGCCATCGATCGTGCGATGGAGGCCCTGGGGGAATTTCACCGCCAGATCGTCTTTCATCGGCCGGACCTTGTCACCGTTGTGGCGACCAGCGCGGTGCGGGAGGCCGGAAACCGGGATGAATTTCTCCGGCGGGTCAAGGCCGAGTCGGGGCTGGAGGTTGACGTCCTGTCGGGGCAGGAAGAGGCGCGACGGACCTTGTTGGGCGCCTGGTGGGGGCTGCAACACGCAGGTGTCGACGGTCAAACCGCCTGCCTGCTGATTGATATCGGCGGCGGCAGCACGGAGTATGTGCTCGGACGGGACGGCACTGTTGACGGCTGGGATAGCACGCCGCTGGGCGTCGTGCGGTTGACCGAGCGCTTCCTCCGTCACGATCCGCCGTCCGCTGCGGAGATCGAGGCGCTCAGGAGATATATCGAGAGTGAACTTGAGGCCACGGCAAACCGGATCGGTCCGATACCGGCCGCCTGCCATGTGGCCGGCACGGCGGGCACCGTGACCACATTGGGCGCGCTGCTTCAGAAGCTCGACCGGTACGACCCGTTGGTAGTCAACGGCATGCGGCTGCCGGCGAAGGCTGTCGATGAATGGGTGGCGCGCTTGATCGGGATGACGACGACACAACGCCGTGCGTGGCCGTTGATGGAGGCGGGCCGGGCGGAGCTGATTGTGGCGGGCGGGGTGGTGCTGCAATCATCGTTGCGCCGGTGGCAACTGGACGGTTTGCTGGTTAGTGATTGGGGGTTGAAGGAGGGGATCATCCTGGAGGCTGTCAGGCGTCAGAACCGGACGACATTCTTGCGCCCCTGAAAGAGCGGATGGTATAATCGTCCTATTCCGATGTGGCCGGACGCGTGCGTTCCACCCGGTGGTGCCCCCAATCGTCGCATCGCCCAGTCGGTGAAGCCCCATAGGTGAAGCCCCATAGGTGAAGCCAATGAGCAGAACAGAAATCTCGAGCGAGATTGAAGAGTTGGTGGCCAGACTGCTGAGCCTGCTGGGCGAAGATGTCTCCCGGGACGGATTGCGGGAAACGCCCAGGCGGGTTGAACAGGCGCTGCGGTTTTTGACCAAAGGCTACCGGCAGGAGATGGAGGGAGTGCTCAACGGCGCCATCTTCCCCGTTGATTCAAGTGAAATGGTGATCGTCAGGGATATCGATTTTTTCAGTCTGTGCGAGCATCACATGTTGCCGTTTTTCGGGAAATGTCACGTGGCCTATCTGCCGAACGGGCGGGTGATCGGATTGAGCAAAATTCCCCGGTTGGTCGAATTGTTCAGCCGTCGTTTTCAGGTGCAGGAACGATTGACGATGGAGATCGCCTCGGCGGTTGAAGAGGGCACCGGGGCCTCCGGTGTTGGCGTGGTCATGGAGGCCCAGCATTTGTGCATGATGATGCGCGGAGTTGAAAAGCAGAATGCCCTGGCGGTGACCAGCGCCATGCGGGGCACTTTTAAGAGCGACCCGAAAACCCGGATGGAGTTTTTGGACCTGATCCGCCGGCCGAGAAACTGACGCCGTACGATGGCCTCGGCGGTCTGCGCGCTCCTCACCGGCCTGATCTTCCCGAGTTCCCTAAGTCCCCCGAGCCCAGATGACCGCCGGTTGAGCCGATGAAAAAAGAACCCATGCCGCGACCCAGCGGAGATCAAATCCGCCTGACCGATGTGCAGTTTCACGGCCATTGCGGCTGCACGGAGTCGGAGCGGGAACTCGGCCAGCGGCTGTCCCTTGATCTGGAACTGGATGTGCCGTTGGCTCGGGCCGCCGAGACCGATGACCTGTCGAGGACCATTGACTACGTCAAGGTGATCGATGCGGTTGTGCAGACCGGCCGGCGGCTGCGTCCGGTTCTGCTCGAGACACTGGCGGAACGGCTGGCAGAACTGGTGCTGGAGCGCTTTCATCCGCGGCGTGTGACGATTCGTCTTCGAAAAGTCGCGCCGCCGGTGGACGCCATCGTCGGCGCGTTCGAGGTTGAAATCACTCGCCCGAGTGCCCGGAGTGCCCGCGGTGCCCGGAGTGAATGACGCCTGAGACGGTCAATATCCTGGGTGGGCTGGCGGCGGGACGACAGGCGACTGAACGCCCGCGCCGTATCGATAGACCAGCTCTCCGCCGTAAAAGCCGGTGATGCCCAGCAACAGCAATCCTGTCATGGCCACGCTCAGGTAGATCGCCCGTGCACGCACCGACCAGTGTGCTCGAATCCGCCAGCGGATGATGGCCAGCACGGCGAACACGATCAATGTCGCGACCGCGAACGCTTCGTGCCGATCGACCGCCTGCTCGGGCACTCCCATGGCTTCCACCTGCTCTTCGGTCCACCAACCGAATGTGGCCGCCACGCCGCCGCCGATGAGGCCGAGCACCAGCAACCACCAACCGGTCTGCCGGAAGCTGTTCTTTTCAGTCAGGATGCCGAGCAGATCGAAAAAAACCGATGTGAAGAGCAGTGCGATCGGGAAATGAACGGTCAACGGATGGAAAGGGTGGGTCATCAGCGTCTCCTTTGCGGCCTCGCCAGCCAGTGAACCCCAGTCTACACCCAATCACGCAAAATACCAACGGGTGCCGGCCTGATTCCAGGCCATCTTGATAATTTTCCCCGGTCTGATATGATAGCGGGCTTGCCGGACAAGCTGGGACGGCATATTTGGATGCGGAGACGATGGCGTACAAGATCAAGGTAACTCCAAAACCGGTGACCGATGAACAGGCCGCCCTGCATTGGCTTGATCGCTGGGTGCTGTGGGAAGCGCGCCATCGCAGGCTACTCTGGCCCCTGGTGATCGGCGTGCTGCTGTTCGCAATTGTCGGGGGGGGAGGAGCCGGCTGGTGGTGGTGGCAGAACCGCCAGGCGGCCCTGCTGGCCGGCCAGGCCGCCGAGCACTATCCGGCCCCGACCGAAGCGGTCAGCCCGGCGGCGGGAGACCCGAAGAAACCGGCGGTCGCCGATCGATGCACAAAAGCGCTGCCGCTCTATCAGCAAGTGACCGAGCGCTACGGCCACAGCCGGCTGGCTCCGCTGGCGTGGTATTATCAGGCTAATTGCCAGGTCGAACTCGGGAAGATCGACGACGCGGTCGCGCTCTACAAGCGGAGCATCAGCGAAGACGGGTTAACCCGCGAGAGCGCGCAGTTGGCGGCCCTGCGGCTTGGCTATCTCTATGCTGCTCGAGGGGACCGGGCCCTGGCCATTGAACAGTTTCAACAACTGGGCGGGCAGGCAACCGCGCTGAATCGGGATCAAGCCCTCTTTGAGGTGGGACGCTTGCAGGAAGCGGACAACAATCGGGACGCGGCCTTGACCGCCTACCGGGCGGTCCGAAAAGATTTTCCGAAATCTCCGTGGTCGTCAGAAGCGTCGGCGCGGATCAAGTCGCTGGGAGGCGAGATCGAACCGCCCCCGCCGGCGCCATCCGGTCCGACGCCAGCGCCAGCGGCACCCGCCTCGCCGGGGTCGACCACACCGCAACCGGCAACGACCGCCCCACCGGGCGGCGGCAAATAACGATCGATTTGCAGGGGCCGCGTCGCTCGCCGGGTAGATGCCCCAGGGCGACGTGAACCAGAGGCCCCGCCTTTACTTCGGCTCGAAGAGGAAAAGTTAGAGTCGACTGTCCTGAGGGGCTTGCCCCGAAGGATTCTCAATGCAAGAGGCGGGGTGCTATGCAGTTCTGACGTACCACATATGTCGAAATCAGTGCCCCGAGCTGACCCAGGGGCAGCTATGTTAGGAGAGTTGTCCGGGGATGTAGAGGGTCAGGCGCTGGCCTGCCCGAATCCTTGTGGACGAGAGTCGGTTCCAGTCTTGCAACTGTTTGATGGTGACGCCGAACTGTTTGGCAATGTCCCACAGCGTATCGCCGGAACGGACATGGTAGATCGATTTGTGCTGTTGCGGTGTCGCCGCCTCAGCCTCAACCGATGCCGGTACGACCGTGGCGGTTGTGGCGCCCTTGGCGGGAATCAGCAAAGAAGCGCCGACGCTCAGTACGGTCCGGCGCCCGAGGTGATTGGCCTCCTGCAACGTTTGCACGGTTGTGCCGTAACGACGCGCGAGCACGGAGAGCGTTTCTCCCTGCCGGACGGTGTGCCGAATCCAGATCAAACGTTCTTCCTTCGGGAGTTTGTTGAAATTTTCAATAAATGTGTCGCGCGTCCCGGGCGGCAGTTTGACCTCATACTCGGAATAATATAATGGCGTGACGCCCTGCCGGAGCTCCGGGTTCAGTTGTTTGACGACCTCATAGTCGGCCCCGGCGGCCTTCGCGATCACCCGCAAGTCCGTCGGGCTGTCGATGGGCGCTTCATCATAGTGAAATGGTTCCACATCGGTCAGCGTGAAGCCGTATTTTTCAGGATTTTTGGCGATGATAGTTGCGGCCATGAATTTCGGGACGTAATTGCGGGTTTCCGGTCGCAGGTGGCGGGTCTGCTTGATCTTCCAAAAATCGTCCGATCGTGTCCTGGCGATGGCGCGGGCGACCTTGCCCTCCCCGGCGTTGTAGGAGGCCAGGGCCAGCGGCCACGACCCGAATTGCACGTAGAGATCCTTTAGGTAGCGCGCGGCGGCATCGGTCGATTTTACCGGGTCCCGGCGCTCATCAATCCATTCGTTGATCTTCAATCCGTACCGACGCCCCGTGCCGGAAATAAATTGCCAGGGGCCCACCGCCTTGGATCGTGAATAGGCGTAAGGATTGAACCCGCTTTCAATCAGGGCGACAAAGACCAGATCCTCCGGCAGGTCGTGCTGCTTGAAAATCTCCTTCATCACCGGCAGGTATTGCTTGGAGCGCTGCAGCCACATGCCAAACCGCTCCCGGATGGTGGTTTGAAAATATTCCAGATGACCTTCCACGCTTTCGTTGATGACGATGGGCACGTCGTACGTGATCTCTTCATCGGTTGATGGACCGGCGCCCTGGGGAATGTCCTCGGCCTCTTCCACCGGCTCATCGATGATGGTGCCCGGGACTTCCGGAGCGGGCGGCACAGTGGCCACGGTCGACTGGTCCTGCGGCGCGCGGGAGGCCGGCAGATTCGTTTTCATCGACGGCGCGGGAGCAGAGGCGGAAGTCGACGGCGCAGTTGCGGGCGCCACGGCGCAGCCCGTTACAACGCCTCCTGATAATCCCAGGACGCCTCCGATGATCAACGCAAGCCAGCGTGCGCTCATGCGGCCGTCTCTCCGAGTGGTACGTTGTGCATGTGCTCCGTCCTTACTGATCGAGGCTGCGCGTCTTGCCGCGCCGCGATCGAGTGAAAACACTAGGGGCCATGATAATCAGATCCGCCGGTATTGTCAAGGGAAAAGGCCCGTTTCCCTCGATGCGGAGCGCGCCAACAAGGGCTCGTCAGATGACTCACCTTCAGTGTAGCGGATGACTGACGCCTGTCAAGGTGTGTGCTTGTCCGATTGGGGTGTCCGGCTGAGGCGAGAGGGAGAATCGAAGGGTTGACAGGAAACGGGGTCTCTCCATTATGATTCACGGGACAGTCTCGGACCGTGAGGGAGGGAATGGAAACGCATGAGTGCCGTCCAGGGATGTATGAGGAGGAAGAACGGGTGAGACGGGGTCACCGGCAGCGTGGGTTGTTGGTGTGGTGCGCCATCGTCGGGGCGGCGGTGGTCATGGGGATCCCGATGGCCCACGCCGAGGAGTCACCGGCTGCTGACGAGCCGGGTGTCGTCACACTGGAGCAGGCGGCCCAGGCGGCGCTCAAGCACTATCAGCCGTTTCTGATCTCCCGGGAAACAGTGACACAGTTGATCCAGCAGCGGCGGCAGGCATTCTCCGCATTGTTGCCCACGCTGACGTTGAGTGCCGATACGACCCGTCGACGTGATTCCATGTCGAATGGCGCCATCGTCATCAGGGCGAAGGATAACTGGGGATACAACCTCACTTTGTCGCAGCCGCTCTTCGCCGGTGGCAAAGGGATCAGTGGCTTGCGGAGTGCGTCGGCCCAATTACACGCCGGTGAGCAATCCCTGAACCAGTCGCGTGAGGAGCTGTTGTTGAGCGTGGCACAGGCCTACTACGGCGTGTTGAAGGCGCGCAAACTGGTTGATGTCTTCGAGGCGGAGCGCAAGCGGTTGGAGGAACATCGCCGATCGGCCGAAGCACAGGTGAAGGTGGGGCAGGTGACGAAGACCGTCCTGCTGCGGGCCCAGGCCGAGTTTGCAGGCGCCGCCGCGGGCCTCATCCGAGCGCAGGCTGATGAAGCGACGGCCCGGGATCAACTGGCGCAAATCACGGGACTGTCCGCTGCGATCGCACTTGCCAGTCCCGCGGTGCCGGCCACGCCAGCAATGGAAGCCGAGGCCCTGGTCGCGGATGCCGAAACGACCAGGCCGGAACTGCTCCGCAGCCGGTTCAACGAACAGGCGGCTAAACAGAACGTGCGGCTGGCGG
>JBGPIL010000038.1:0-14641 GCA_041484905.1 Nitrospiria bacterium | reverse complement strand
TAGAAGGCTTCTGCTCTATCCCCTGAGCTACGGGCGCCTTGTCCCGAACGCTTTTCGTGAGGGACTATGATGTTGCTTTTTCACCCCGAGCGTTCTCTGCAAGGAGCTACGATGTTGCATTCTGTATACGCCGTGCCCTGCCGATTGATCTGATCAATGCCAGCTTCTTCTGTCGTGACCAGCTTTTAAACAACGCCTCTCGTTGCGCCGCCGCTGACCGACTATCAACCTCTTCCCAGTAAACCAATTTCACTGGACGTCTTTGCCGCGTATAACGAGCACCCTTCGCTCGATTATGCTCAACAATGCGATGAGTTAAATCGTTCGTCATGCCTGTGTACAATGAGCGATCTTTGCACTCTACAATGTACACACACCAGCTCACGATCAAACCTACATTATACGCAACAGAAACATCAACCGTCCCTCGCTCGCGCTCGGGACGATATTTTTTCCGGCTTGCCGAAAAAAATATCGGGGTGCCCAGATTTGAACTGGGGACTCCCTGCTCCCAAAGCAGGTGCGCTACCAGGCTGCGCTACACCCCGGAATTCGTCGATCCGCTCGCGCTAATCGCGCTCGCTCAAGCGGGTGGAGCGATGCTCACGCTCCCTCCCCGCAGCCCCCCATCGCCGTACACGCTCTGCCCATTGTTACGCGATTACCACCATGTTCGCCCCTGGCCGGCCACCGTCGCCGATTTCGCCCTTGCGGCCCGCTCCAGATAGGTGCGGATCGCCGCCAGCGCCTTGCCGCGGTGGCTGATCGCCTGTTTTTGTTCCAGCGTCAGTTCGGCGTAGGTCTTCCCTGCCGACGGCACCCAAAAAATCGCATCGTACCCGAAGCCCTGCGCGCCGGTTTCCTGCTCGGTGATGTAGCCATCGGCCACGCCTTCGGCGCTGTAAATGCCTCCGTCCGGCCGGGCCACCACCATGACGCAGACAAAACGGGCCGCCCGCTCGGCCTTCGACCGGCCCGCCAGCCGCTGCAGCACCAGCCGCCGGTTGTCGGCATAACTGACGTCCACGCCGGCGTAGCGCGCGGAATAGAGCCCGGGCTGCCCGCCGAGGCTTTCCACCTCCAGGCCGGTATCATCACCCAGAGCCCACTGGCCCGTCACACGGGCCAGGGTCAACGCCTTCTTGGTGGCGTTCTCCAGGTAGCTTGCGCCATTTTCCTCAACCTCCGGCACACCGGCGATTTCGCTCGCGCTGCGCAGGGTCAACGGCAGCCCCGCGAGCCCCAGGCGGATTTCCCGCAGTTTGTCCGGATTACGCGTGGCCAGGACGAGGTCCATGCCCCATCACCTTGCCGACCTGTTTGCGTTGCATCTCGATCAGTTGCCCAACTCCATGCTTCGCCAACTTGAGCATCTCGAGCAACTCTTTATCCGCAAAGGGCGTCTTCTCCGCCGTGCCCTGCACCTCGATAAACCGGCCGCCGCCCGTCATCACCACGTTCATATCCACGTCAGCCGTCGAGTCCTCCGCATAGGCCAGATCGAGCAGCGTCCGCCCCCCGACCCGGCCGACGCTGACGGCCGCCACATAGTCCCGCACGGGCAGCGCCTTCCACCAGCCCTTGGCGCGGCCGTGCTCGCAGGCATCGACCAGGGCGAGAAACGCGCCGGTAATCGCCGCGGTGCGCGTGCCGCCGTCGGCCTGGATGACGTCGCAGTCGAGCGTGATCGTCCGTTCGCCCATCGCGGCAAAATCGACCACGGCCCGCAGCGACCGGCCGATCAGCCGCTGGATCTCGTGCGTCCGGCCGCCGACCCGCCCCCGAATCGATTCGCGCGCGGTGCGCTCCGTCGTGGCGCGCGGCAGCATGGCATATTCGCCGGTCACCCAGCCCCGCCCCTGATTGCGCAGAAAAGGCGGCACCCCTTCCTGCACCGATGCCGTGCAAATGACCTTGGTCTCGCCCATTTCGATCAGGACGGAGCCTTCGGCGTGGCGGATAAAACGGCGCGTGACCCGCACCGGCCGCAGCTCCTGCGTCCGCCGGCCGTCGACCCGTTTGAACCCTGCGCTCACGCGTGGCCTCCCCATGATTCCAGCCGGTTATTTCCACTCGAAAAAAGCGGGGTCATTATAGCGAAAGCCCGACGGGGTGTGCAAGGGAACGCCGCACGGAAAAGGGGACAGGCTACTTTTCCCTTCGGTTTTTAATAAAGAAGTCGGCTCGTGGGGGTGTAGGGATCTTGGCCCGATCATGATGTCCGGGCTACGAAACCTTGAAAAGTAGCCTGTCCCCTTTTCCGGTTCTTACAACACGAGTTCTTCCGGTTTCAGGCGCTTGCGCTCCGCCTTGCGGCGGTCGTAGGTGCGGGGGTCGAGGGGAAGGTTGAGCTGGAACGTGGTGCCCACGCCCAATTGCGATGCGACATCGATCGAGCCCCGGTGTTGATCGACGATGTGGTGGCAAGTCATCAGCCCGAGGCCGCTGCCCTCCCGTCCCTTGGTCGTGAAAAATGGGGAAAAGAGCTTTTCCAGATTCTCGGACGGGATGCCCACTCCCGTATCGGCCACCGCCACACGCACAAATCGGTCTTTCGGGCTTTCTTCGATATAGTCGCTGCTGACCGTGATCGTCCCGCCCTGCTCGGTCGCCTGCAACGCATTGAGCAGCAAGTTGAGGAGCACCTGCTTGATCCGGTCGGGATCCCACTGAACGGCCGGCAATTTGGTTCCCAATTCCGTCTTGATCTTGACGTTCTTTTTGCGCGCCTCAGGATCGATGAATTTCACCATCTCCTGCGCCAGATCGTTGACGCGGACGTCCGTCAGAGCCAGCCCCCCCTCGCCGCTAAACTTGGAGAAGGCCAGCAACTCGGCGACCAGGTCCCTGATCCGGTTTACCTCACGGAGCGCGATCTGGTAGAGGTCGCTCCAGAACTCCTTGTCGTCCGATTTGCGCCGCTCGGGCGCCATCTGCATGAAGGTGCTGATGGCCACCAGCGGATTGTTGATCTCGTGCGCCACACCGGCGGCCAGCGTGCCGACGGCCGAGAGGCGGTTGGCCCGCGCGATCTTGCGCATCGATTCGATCTTCTCCGCCGTCAGCCGCTCCCGTTCCCTGATCAGAAAGTAGCGCTCGATGCCCTGCTGGAGGATGTTGCGCAGCTCCGTTTCATCATACGGCTTGCCCACGTAACGATAGACCCCGCCGCTGTTAATGGCATCGATCGCCGCGTCGATGTCGGCGTAGGCGGTGATGATCATCCGAACCGTCTCGGGCTTCGCCTCACGGACGCGGGCGAGCAGAACGTTGCCGGTCATCTCGGGCATGCGCTGGTCGGAAATGACCACGGCGATCTCGTGATGGTCGACGATTTCCAGCGCTTCCATGCCGCTGGCCGCCGTGTAGATGGTGAACGAATCGGAAAACTGGGCCTTGAAGACTTCGCCGGCGAGTTTTTCGTCATCGACGAACAGAATGGGGTAGGCTGTGTAGTTCAACCCCTCGATCATCGCGCGCGTCTCCTGTTACCGCGTGGCCGCCGCCACCGTCTGCCTGGCCGGCAACTCGATCACAAACTCCGTCCCCCGGCCGACCACGCTGTGCACCGTCATCTGCCCGCCGTGCTCGGTGACGATCCGGTGGCTCACGGAAAGCCCCAGGCCGGTCCCCTGCCCCACGGGCTTGGTCGTAAAGAAGGGCTCGAAGATGCGGGGCAGATGCTCCGGCTCGATGCCAGCACCCGTGTCCTTGATCGAAATGAAGGCCCGTTCTCCGTCCTTCCATGTTTTGATCGTAATCGAGCCGAATTCGGGGATCGCCTGCAGCCCGTTGTGGATCACATTCAAAAAGACCTGATTGATCTGGGCTGAATCGTTCTCCACCAGGCCGATGTCGCCATATTCCTTGATGACCTTCACGCGATCGCCCAGCTCATGGCGCAACAGACTGAGCGTGGCATCGAGCCCCTGGTGCGGATCGCTCAGCTTGATGCCTTCCACATCCCGCTTGGCGAACATTTTCAAGTCCCGCACGATGGCAGCAATCCGTTCGTGACCGTTCTGGATAATCTCCGCCGCCCGCTCCACCTCGCCCAGCAGCGGACCCATCGTCCCCTGGGAGGCCTCCTTCACACGGGTCAGCGCGCGCCTCAGCACGCTCAGACTGCCGCGGGAAAACGAGAGGGGATTGTTGATCTCATGCAGCACGCCGGCGGCCAACAGCCCGTGCGCGGCAAGCTTCTCGGACTGGATCAGTTGGGATTCCGTCTCTTTCAACTGGTGCATGGCGGCTTTGAGCTCCTGCGTCCGCTCCTCCACCTTCTGCTCGAGCTGCAAACCCCACTGGCGCAGCTCTTCGGACATCTGCTTAACCTCATCATACAGCAACGAGTTGGTCAGCGCGATCGACACCTCCGCCCGCAACGTCTCCAGAAACTCCCGCTCCGGTTGACTGTAACTTCGCAGGTTCTGCTTCGGGCCGATATTAACCACCCCAATCAGTTGCCCGTCACGATGCAGCGGCAGGCAGAAGAGCGCGTTGGTCCTGGCCGCATAGGCGCGAGCCGCTTCGGCCGCAGCCTGGTCTGATCCAGACATGACTTCAGCCAACTCCACCGTCTGCTCCCGCCCTTTAAGCCACACCAACCAGGCATCATCTCCCTCAATCCCGCCGGAGCCGTCCGCCGCCGCGTATCGTTGCTCCTTCGGCTGCCAGAGGAGGAGCGTCGTCGGCTCGGCATAGAGCACCGTGCGGATCGTCCCCACCAACTTTTCAGATAGATCTGGAATCGATTTAACGATGGCCACATCGCGCATGAACCGATCCAGCACCCCACGCAGATCGTAGAGCCGTCGCTGAAAGAGCTGATCGATCTTCGGTTGCACAATTCGCATGTAAGGAATGTTCAGCAGAAAGAGTCCGGCAATCATCAAGAGGAACAGCCACAGCGGCAGCTTATCGATCTGCGGCTTAGTCGCAAAGAGCACCAACCCGATCGGGATCACATAAAGTGCCGATGTCACCGTCCACATGGCGGTCTTATGGATGACTGTACGGATGTCCATGAGGTGATGCTTGATTATCGTGTAGGCTGTGATACCCACATAGAGAGGAATTGCATAGGTGCCAAAAATCGGAATCGCGATCGGGACATTAATGTCAAACACATAGAGGAAATTTGCGCTACCTCCCATGTAGCCGACAAGCGAACTCCAAAATAGATAACCGAGCTGAGTTCGCTGGATACCTTGAGAGCTGATATATGCCTTGAAAAGCAGGAAGCTTCCATAGACCACAAACGTCAGGAAAAAAATAACAGCCAGCGGGTACAGCGGTCCCGGCATCATGACCGCACTAAAATAAAATTTGGGTTCTGCCCCGGTTATCATATAGGGAGTAAACGACAGAGCAGCAAAAATAGAGCTCAAGAGATAAACGCTGGCAAGAATCAATCGAGAGGTTTTAAGATTTAGGAATGACCGAATAAAATGGACGTAAAACGTGGGAATGAAAAACGCCCCGGCCTCCATGACCTGCGCCCACCACAGCGCGCGGTTTCCCTCCACGCTGGTCATGTGCAGAATCTGGAAAAAACTCCACCACGCAATGCTCAGACAGTAAAGAAAAAATATTTTCCCAAGCTGCGACTCTCGTTTGCTGGCGAAGACAAAAATACCGAGCAGTATTGTGGTAAGCGAGGTAAGTGTTAAGCTGACTGCAAAGTGGGCTTGATAACTCATACGATCAACGCGATGACGCCAGCGCCAAACCCCCCGGAGCCCCCGATGAAGAGGACTTTACCCCCCTCCTGAACCATACCCTGCCGCAAAGCCTCACTCATCGCCACCGGCATACTCGCCGCGCCATTATTACCGTATTTGGGAAACGTCCAGATAACCTTCTCCGGGGCTATGCCCAATTGCTTGTAGAGAATATTCTCTGTAACGGGCGAAGCAACTTGGTGAGGGACAATCAGATCGATATCCTTCACATCCCACTGAAGCATTTCAAGAACCATCTCTACACCGGAGGGCACATGCTCACGCGCCACACGTTCAATTGCCGCTCCATCACTCTTGAATTTAAATCGCGTACCATTGGCCATTGCAGGAATAATTGCCACCCTCCAATGCTTACCATCAGACAGAAACCACCTTGCGCGTATGCCACACTCATCATCGCTACTAACCCGTGTAAGGATTGCCGCGCCTCCGGCGTCACCCAACGTATATCCCATAGAACTTAGTTTTAAGTCTTCCCTGGACTTAGGATTCCAATCAATGTAAGGAGAAATAAGCTCTCCCGCAGTTACTAAAACGTTTTCGTATCTCCCAGATGCAATGAAGGAATCTGCCACATCGATCGCCGACATAAAACCATTGCAAGCGTTTGATAAATCAAAGACATAACTATTCTTTGCTCCAATCTTCTCCTGAACAATGTTGGCTGTCGCCGGCTCGTCGAAGTCACGGGAGACCCCACAGAATATAATAGCATCTACATCCTTGGCGTCCAGTCCGGCGCTTTCCAAAGCCCGGCGACTGGCGGCGGCGGCTAAATCCGACGGGTAGATCTCGGGTCCCGCATAGCGCCTGGACTTAATACCCGTCATCGCCTCAATCACAGCGCCGACATTCTTGTATCCGCTCTGATTGAGCTTGTCTGTAATGTCCGCAGACGTGATTTGTAACGGGGGTAAATAGGCGCCCCACCCGACGATTTTCGAGGCGTGTATACATGATTGTCGAACAGCGGTTCGGCTTTCCGGTAACGTTCGTGTTTTTTCGATGTGAAATCTCGCCGCCTCGATGGCCAGATCATCCTCACGAACTCCGATGCTGAGCAGCGAGTTCTCTCGAATCGCAGAGTTTTGATTCAATTCCAGCACCGCTGAAATTAGAACCTTCTGTTCCCAGTCACGAATCCCTGAAAACTTGATTCCAACTGCCTGCTGTCCCTGTGAATTATTACCCATCGAGGCAGAAAACACGACTTGCCCTGAAATGTTCATGTAGCAAAAATCTTTGCCGAACGAGAACTGCAGGGTTAATGGTGTGCCAACTTCTACGCCCTCGTGACAGATGAGCAGGAGTCCATCCTGGCTGATATTGCCGGTGTGGCCTTGAACTTCCTTGTCTCGTAATTTCAGGCAAATCGGGATATCGAAATTTAATCGCTCATGGGATCGAGCATGGACAGCCAAGCGGCGCTTGTTCGAGGGAACCGTTGTTTGATTGCGCCTCCGATCACCATTTCGTCGATTATGTTCTGTGGTTGAAGAAGTTTGCTTTCGCCGCTCATGAAATGTGACTGACCCCATAGTTCTGCCCCCCTAACTGAGTCCCCAAAAATTTTTGGTTAAACTCTAAAACGCATAAGGTCCACTATTAACTCCCATAATCAGCTAGCTATCGTCGAGAAGTCAAGCAAAATGTTATAAAATCATATAGTTACATCTCAACCCCATGATATGGGGCTTGATAATAAGAGCACACCGATATATAGGGTTACATCCAATGAAACCAGGCTAATTGGAAACACTAAACTATAAGTACATTAGTGGATTTGATGGCTTTTTTGCCTCTGAAAAACATTGGCTATCAGTTGATAGCGATTCATCGCTTCAAACTTACGCATCAGATTCTGCACATGAAACTTTACCGAACGTTCAGCAATATGTAGGATCTCGCCGATTTCCCAGTCAGTTTTCCCTTCAATCAACCACCTCAAGATCTCCCTTTGTCGAAGAGTTAACTCCTGTGGAATCACATGCAAAGGTTTATCATCCATTAGTCCATAGACACGTATCAATGCAAGATGCATGTACGGAACAACTGTTTCAAGGAGCCCACTAAACTGTCCGGCTTCTCTTCTATTGCGAAAGGCAAAAGAAAAGTTTGTAACCCGTTGCCCAATGTCTATGGGCGCAAATCTTAAAACATGGTGAAGATTGTAATCGAACAACATTGTTGCAAAATCAGGGTCAAACCCACATTTTGTGCGCGGATCGAATGGCTGGCCATATATTTGATACAAATCGCTCCAAAGCAGTGGCTTTTGAGTACGGAGACATAAATAAAACTGGCCATCACGCTTCAGCACACCATTATTGATGTAATACCGCAGAAATTCTTGTGGATAATTGGCATCACAGATCACTTCAGAGATTTCGAATGGCGGCAATGTCGGAGTCGACCATATTTTGCTGAGGGCAGATCCCTTAGCCATCGCTCCGACACCAGAGACGATAGATTCAACAGGGAAAACTTCACACACCGCGATGAAAAGCTTTTGGATCTCAGTTGTATCCTTGCAATCTCCCGCCGCATAGCCGAGCTCAAACAATTTCAAAGCATCTGATTTCGTCAGGTCCCTTGCCGAGAGTGGCTTCATCGCTGCGCCCTGCTAGATATGGCCCTGCAATTGCTGACAGGCATTCGCCACCAGCTGGGAACGATTGGCGGCTATAAATTTTTGCATCAGGATTTGGACGTGAAATTTCACCGTTCGCTCGGCAATACCGAGAATGCGTCCAATCTCCCAATTGCTTTTTCCCTCCATCAGCCACTTCAATACCTCTTGCTGTCGCGATGACAGGGTGGGTGCCTTAGTCTTTCCGTTGCCATCAGTTGCCTGATGAGCAGATAACAACGCATTGTGCAGGAAGGGCACGATGCCATCCCAAAGCGCACTGAATTGATATGCCGTCTTTCTCCTGCCAAACCGTAGAGAAAAGTCACTAATGAATTGATGCTGATCCAAATAGGTCTTTCTCAAAATTAAACTCAAACGGTGATCAAAGGTCAGCTCCACAAACTTTGGATCGAATCCTCGCTTAGTCCATGGGTCAAAAGGATGCCGGTCTCTCTTATAGACATCAATCCAAAGCTGCGGCGTCTGCGTGCGGATGCACTCGTAGGATTGCCCATCATGCGCCAGGTGATTTTCCCGCAAATAGGTCTGGAGAAATTCTTTTGGCCAACCCAGCATCTCTACACGATCAATAGAAATGTTTGGTGATTGGGCGCTATTCCAGAGCGTGCTCATGTTGACATCCTGACCAGGTTTCCCATAGCCGCAGATAACAGCATCAGCAGGAAAGATGCCCAGCAGTTTTTCCAAAATCTTTTGGAATTCATCGGGTTTTCGGCAACCGCCCGCGGCGTAGCCGAGCTCGAACAGTTTGATGGCGGTGGAGCGGGGAAGATCTTTCAGGGACAGTGCTTTCATGCGCACCTCTGACCCTTGCGGCCCCTCCTGTCTGAGGGGCATTCAGCATAGTGATTTCACCCGTCAATTTCAACAAAATTATGTAAAAAACACACAAATACCCATGTAAAGATCGTTTCATTCGCCATTTTAGCCAATGGACAAGATTTTGACCTTGATGGTCAAGATTTTGTCCTTTTAATGTATTTTATATTGTAAATCAGTCTGTTGTTCGTAGGCTGTCCCCGCTTCGCCCGCCTCAGAACCACCCCCCACCCCTGTCCGAAAGGACAGGTGACACGGGGGACAAATTGGGCTATAGCTGGTCGCTATCATGATCGCATCGTCCAAGCAAAACGGCGCCCAAGCCGAACGGATCCGCAAGCTCTTCAGCGAATGGATCGAGCCGGGAGAGTGCACCCGGCTCGTCGATCAGTTCCCTGATGATGAACAAGAGCGGCTGTCGGCCCTCGCCGGGCTGATGCCGGATGAACAGCCGCTGGTCGCCTGCGTGCTCCACGAAGAGTGCTGGACGCTCCTGACCTCACACCGATTGATCTGGAGCCTGACCGGCCACCAGACCGCCCTGGCGTGGGATGCACTCGCGGATGTGCAGTTGTTGCATCGTATCAGCCGACTTCGTCATGCCCACGACCTCGTGACCACCAACGTCTTGCAGGTGATCACCCATGACGGCCATGCCCACGCGGTCGAGCTGGAAACCGGTCCACCGTTTTTTGGGTTTTGGACGGCATTGAAGCTCATCATCAATGCGCGGCGGCGCGCGGGAGGACCATGAATCCATCGCTTACCAATACTAATGTTGCGCGTCACCTCAGACTGACCGGCGTGGCCATGACTCCGGCCGATCAGAGCGGCTTCGATCAAACACCTGCACGCACCCTGTCGGCCCGTCATGTGAACCGACTGGCGCGTGTGTTTCATAAACGTGCCGGTGAAGGACTCTGCACCAAACCGTTTGACCGCTTCCCTCAAGAGTGCAGAGAACGGCTCCTCGCCGCTGCGATGCTGGAAGAGGACGAGACGCCTATTGTCGCCTGCCGCTTCAGCGCACAGAGCTGGACGCTGCTGACCACCAAGCGGCTGCTCTGGCAAAAGCACACCTATCGGAGGGCCCTGCCGTTGGAGCTGATCGTCCGGGCCGCACTCCATCACGGGAAGATCGCCCGCCGGCATCCCGAATTGCCCGTCACGCTCACGCATTTGAGGATCGTCACAACACAACGCCAGACACACGTCATCGATCTGGAAGCCGGGCCCTGCTGTTTCGGATTTCACCATTTGCTGAAGCTGACCGCAAAGACACAGTACCATGGTCAGAAAATTGACCAATTCGGCTTAAATCTTAGCCATTGTGATCGCAGTTCATGAGGCGCCCGTTGATTTTTCAGCATATACATACGAGGCAGAGTGTGGCACACAACTTGCGCTTGTACGAAACAGTTTCGACGGGGGAGCGACAATGCATCGTAAGCATCTTGCAGTCTTAAGCTATTTCTTTGCACTCACCATAATGGTGGCCGCGCCCTCTTTCGCTCCACAGCTCTATGCACAAGAAAGCAGTGGGGAGCAAAAAGCCTCGTTGTCCGGGCTCAACGAAAACAGCGGTGTAGGCGGATCAGGCAGCACCATACTGCCTGATCTGTTTACCGGCACCCTTCCCTATGCCGTGCCGATTGATGTGCCACCGGGCCGGAAAGGGATGGCGCCGAAGCTGGCCCTGCGTTACAGCAGCCATGCCACCAATGGCTGGGTCGGCTATGGCTGGAATCTTGATATCCCGTACATCCAACGCCAGGGACCACACAAAGGAGCGCCCACATATGATGACAATCAGGATACCTTTCTCTTCGTATCCGGTGATGCCACGATTGAACTGGCCCGACGAGATGGTACAGGGGAATGGGGCTCGAACTACTACGGGGCCAAGATCGAGGGGGCCTTCGCCAAATTTCTCAAAAATCCATCCGGCGGCTGGGCAGTAACGGATAAAGCAGGCACCACACAGTTTTTCGGCACCACCCCGGCTTCCCGTCATGACGATCCCGAAAATGGGACCAGGATTTATCGATGGTACTTGGACACTGTCACCGATCTGAATAACAATACCATCACCCTTGCATACACAAAAGAAACACCAGAAGCCAGGAACCTGTACTTGAATTACTCTAGCGCCAATTTCTTATACATTCGGTGCAGCCAAATTTACCCAAACACTATTTCCTACGCCAGCAATACAGTGCGATTCGATTGGGAAAGCATTCGACCGGATGCTGAGTTTACGTTCTATGGGGGTTTTTGCGCCTGGACAGGCAAGCGGTTAAAATTGATCGAGGTCATTGGACCATCCAGTCCGCAACTGGTCAAACTGTACCGCCTCGATTACGCCGATTTTAACACCGCGCCCAACCAGACTGCCTACTCACGCCTTACCACAATCACCCAATACGACAGAAATGCGACCACCGCCCATGCCACCACCTGGCTTGGGAGCCCGTATCCGTTCCCCGCCGTTCCGGAGACAGAAAGCTGGACGGTCACGGGTAATACATTGCCTTCACAAAGATTCGATTATTCTGCCAAAGCGCAGTCATTTACCAACACCTCGTATTGGCAGACCATACCCAATTGGGATGCGACAAAGGTCGTCGCCGACTTCAATGGGGACGGGAAAGACGACGTAGCGTATAAAGATCCCAGTAATAACAATATTTACGTCGCCCTGAGCACTGGGCAGGGATTTCAAACTCCCACCACATGGGGCGTTATCCAGAACTGGACAACGTCCCGGCTGGTCGGAGATTTTAATGGCGATGGGAAAACCGATGTTGTCTATCGAGGCACCGAAAATAATGTCACCGGTATATTCGTTGTCTATGCCAACCAAGCCGCGACGGGTTTTACGGCACCCACCCAGCTTGTTGGTGTGCCGACCGCCACATGGGACGTCTCGAGAGACCACGGCGATTTTAACGGGGACGGCAAGCAGGATGTGGTCTACCGTTCGACAGCACCGACCGCAACGTCCATTTATGTGACGCTGGCGAACAGTGCCGGAACGGGGTTTCTCCCCCCGACACTATGGGCCGATATTCCCAAATGGGACGCGTCCAGACTGGTGGCGGATTTTACCGGTGATGGGTTGACCGATATCGCCTATTGTCAGATTGCTTCCGATACTAGTTGCCATTTGTTCATCGGCCGTTCAAACGGCGTCAACATGTTTATCACCGGGACCGTCGCCTTGTCCGCCTTTCCTTACAGTGAAACCGATCCGTACGGTTTTCTGGCGACACGCCGGCTGGGTGATTTCAACGGTGATGGATTGATGGATCTTCTGGTTCCCGGCGCTGATATCTACCCTCATGGGACTTTAAAGATCTACCTGTCCAATGGAGTGGCCTTTGTGCTGCACGATTACACCATCAGCCCCAGGTATGATACCAACTTTGCCTACAATGGGGGTGCCGGGGTCTATACTGTTGCCGACTTCAATGGAGATGGCCTGGCTGATGTCGCTTATGAAGCATCAAACGATGACGTGATCATGCTGCTCTCCTATGCCGGCGGAGGCTTTTTCGATGATAAGTCCTGGGGTATCGTTCCAGGCTGGGGGAGGAATGGGGCATCGCAATCTATGTTTGCCATCGGCGATTTCAACGGCGATGGGATGGCCGATGTTGCGGGGCGCGCAAATGCGGCGGGTGATATTAATGTCTCATTATCCAGCTCCACGAATCCCGACTTGCTGGCGACAGTGCAGAATGGCCTGGGCGGTATAACAACGATCACCTACAAACCCTCCACCCAGTATCAAAACAACGGCAAGCTCCCGCTGGTGATCCAAACGGTCAGTTCGGTAAAGATTGATGATGGGCGCGGCACCGTGGGCACAACCCAATACAGTTACGTCGGAGGCCTGTTTGACTTTAATAGCCGAGAATTCCGTGGCTTTAACCAAGTCACGGTAACTGATCCTGGTGGGACAAAAGCTACCACCTGGTTTTACCAAGGCAATCCAACCTTGAATGAATCCTATGCCCTCAAGGGCCGCCCCTATGAGACACGCGTGGCCGACAGCGGTGGGCGCCTCTACAGCCGCGCGGTCAACACGTGGACCGTGACTGCGCCATTCTCCGCCGCGAGCCTGCCGGAATTGACCCAAACCGACACGTTCATCCATGACGGCTCGACCACGGCGCTGGCGCAGACCGAGGTTCAAACCGTCTACGACTGTGATGATCCGAACTACCGTCCCTGCTATGGCAACGTGAAGACAGTCTCCAATCTGGGGCAGGTGGCGCCGCAGAATGTTGGACCGGTTCGTTATCAGACGACAGAATATGCCCTGAATACCAGCGCGTGGATCGTCGGCTTGCCGTCTCATCAGTTCACCACTGACGCGATCGGCACAAAGTTGTCCGAAACCTGGTTCTTCTATGACGGCACGCCCAACACGTGCGCCAGCACCACAGAAACCGCCCAGCCCACGAAGGGCAATCTGACATTAGTGCGACAGTGGTTCGGTAGCGGCACAAGCCCTCAGGTCCTGACCGGCTACGATGCCTACGGCAACCCGGTCTGCACCAAAGACCCTAAGGGCACGCTGACCACGATCACCTATGACCTGACCAATACCTTTCCATTGGAAACCATCATTCAGGACGGCCACAGCGGGCATCTCCATCGCAGCACGACCCAGTATTATGGCGTCAACACCGTGCCGATGGACACCGGCCTCTGGGGACAAGTGAAGAGCGTCACCGATCCCAATCTGAAAACAGCCACTACATTCTATGACACCTTCGGCCGCAAGATCCAAATGCTGGCCCCTGATGGCGGCAGTGCGACCACCCAGTATCTGAACCTCGGTGATCCCACGCAGCAACGGATTCGAACGATCACGCCAGATGGCAGCACCGACGGTCTGTGGGCAGAAACCTATTTAGACGGTTTGGGTCGCACGTATAAGACTCTCGCAAAAGGCCCCTCCGGCACGCCCATTCGCCAGGAGACGACCTATAACCAGCGGGGACTCGTCTCAGCCAAGTCCATGCCCTATTTTGATACGGGAGAGACCCGTCGCGACACCACCATGACCTATGATTCCATGGGCCGCGTCATTCAGACCACCGCCCCTGATGGCACCACGGCCACCGTGGCCTACAACGGCCTGACCGTCACCACCACTGATCCCAACAGCCGCCCTCATCGGGAAACGAAGGACGCCGATGGCCGTTTAATTCAGGTGGACGAATATGGCAATGACACCGTGACTCCATCAGCAACCACCTATTACCAATATGATCTCGTAGGCAATCTCGTCAAAGTCACGGATGCGCAGAACCATCTGACCACCATGCGCTATGACAACCTCGGCCGGAAGATCGCCATGGCCGATCCCGACATGGGCAGTTGTGGGGATTTAACCGTTGTGGCGCCGCCGAAT
>JBGPIL010000037.1:0-14649 GCA_041484905.1 Nitrospiria bacterium | reverse complement strand
GTAGACAGGAGCCAGTAGACAGGGGAAAATAAAAGAGCTTGAATGATCTCGTTTCTCTTTTCTAATTCCCCGCCTACTGCCTGCCATCCCACTGCCTCCTGGCTACTATCTTTCCTGGCTACTGCCTACTTGGCTACTGGCTACTCTCCCTGCTCCCTGTACTCTGCCATCCTGTTCTGCTAAAATACGCTCCATGCAGAAGCTGTTGTGGCGCGAGCTGAAAGGTCTGCTGCTCATCGCCGCCGCGTTCTTGCTCGGACTGAGTCTTCTTTCCTACCATCCGACCGACGCGTCCCTGACCAGCGCGTCCACCGCCTCGACCGTGCGCAACCTCATCGGCTGGGTGGGCGCCTCGGTCGCCGACGGGCTGTTTCAACTGATCGGCCTGAGCGCCTATCTGGTCCCCGTACTCATCGGCCTGGGCGGCTGGCGCTGGTTCTGGAGGCCGGCCGCGCCGCTCTCGAAAGCGCAAACGATCGGCTGGGGCCTGTTGACCGTCACACTGATGCCGCTCGCCTCGATGCTGCTGCCCGCGTTGCCGCTGCTGGCAGACCGGCCGCTCGTCGATGGCAGGGCCGGCGGCTGGCTCGGCGCCCTCCTCGCCCAGGGCCTGCATCTCTCCCTCGGCAACATCGGAAGCATGATTCTCCTGTTCACGTTCCTGGCCGCGGCGCTGATGCTGATCACGGCCGTGTCGGTGCCAACGCTGCTCACCGCGGCGGTCCGGTCCGCCAGCCAGCTGACCGGCCAGTTGCACAGCATCGCCCTGATCCGGCGTGAGCAGGCCAAGCGGTGGCAGCATGAGGCCATGATCCGCGCGGCCCGGCTGGCTTCGGGCGCGCCCGAGCAACCGAAAATTGTGGAAAACGCGCCGCCGCCCAGCGCCGTGAAAGCCGAGCAGAAGACGTTTGAATTCATGCAGACCTCGTCAACCCGCTACCAACTGCCGCCCTTCACGCTGCTTTCCGATCCCTCGGCCGCCTCGCGCAAGACGACCCGGGAGGAGTTGCTGGTCAATTCCCAATTACTCGAAAAGCGGCTGCTCGATTTCGGCATCGCCGGCCGGATCACGCAGGTCCACCCCGGCCCCGTCATCACCATGTACGAATTCGAGCCGGCGCCCGGCGTCAAGCTCAACCGGATCACCGGCCTGGCCGACGACCTGGCCCTGGCGATGAAGGCGATCCGCGTGCGCATTGTCGCCCCGCTCCCGGGCAAATCGACCGTCGGCATCGAGATTCCGAACAGCAGCCGGGAAGAGGTCACACTGAAGGAAATCCTGACCTCCGGCGTCTATGAAACCGCTCCGTCGAAACTCACGCTTGCCGTCGGCAAGGATACGATCGGTACGCCCGTCGTGGCCGATCTGTCCGCCATGCCCCACCTGCTCATCGCCGGCACCACCGGCTCCGGCAAGAGCATGGCGCTCAATGGCATGATCCTGAGCCTGCTCTTCTCCGCCCGGCCCGATGAAGTCAAGCTGCTCATGATCGATCCCAAGCTGCTGGAACTGTCCGCCTATGACGGCATTCCGCATCTGCTCGCGCCGGTCATCGTCAATCCGAAGGAGGCGGCCTCCGCCCTGCAGCAGGTCGTCACCGAAATGCAGCGGCGGTACCGGCTGCTGGCCGAACGGGGCACGCGCAACATCGACAGTTACAACAAGAGCCTGGCCGCGGCCACCGGAGGAAAGGGCGGCGCCAAACCCGCCGCCAAGCCTGATCAGACCGCGCCGGCCGAAGCCACCGCTGCAATCACGTCGATGGAGAACGGCGCGGCGCCCACGTCCGATCCGACCACGTCGGCCGCCCCGCTGCCCTACATCGTGGTGATTATCGACGAACTGGCCGACCTGATGCTCGTCGCCACGCACGAAGTGGAGGACGCCATCGCCCGTTTAGCCCAGATGGCCCGCGCCGCCGGCATCCATCTGATCGTCGCCACGCAACGCCCCTCCGTGGACGTCATCACGGGCGTGATCAAAGCTAATTTCTCGGCCCGCGTTTCGTTCCAGGTCT
This sequence comes from Nitrospiria bacterium, assembly GCA_041484905.1. Taxonomy (GTDB): domain Bacteria; phylum Nitrospirota; class Nitrospiria; order JACQCE01; family JACQCE01; genus JACQCE01. The sequence continues at coordinate 12,631 of JBGPIL010000037.1, read as the reverse complement.
CCTCCAAGGTCGACTCCCGCACCATTCTGGATGCCAACGGCGCCGAACAACTCGTCGGCAAGGGCGACATGCTCTTCATGATGCCGGGCAGCTCCTCGCTGAACCGGTACCACGGCGCCTACGTCTCGGAGCAGGAGATCAAAGCGGTCGTCGATTTCATCAAGAAGCAGGCCGCGCCGAACTACACGCTGCACATCGCGGCGGCTGACTCAGCGGGACATGGCGAGTCGGCCGAGCGGGACGCGCTCTACGCGCAGGCGATCGATCTGGTGCTCTCCACCGGACAGGCATCGGCCTCGTTCATCCAGCGCCGGATGCGCGTCGGCTATCCGCGCGCGGCCCGGATGATCGAGATGATGGAGGAGGACGGTCTGGTCGGCCCGTCCGCCGGCAGCCGCCCCCGGCAGGTGCTGGGCCGGCGCCCCTCATCGGCGTCGCTCATTCAGCCCGCCGAGTAATTCAACGGGCCATGATGTTGCCAACCCCCACACGCCGCCCCACACCCCGAATGCTCCGTCGCCGGCGTCGCGTGACGGCCGTGCTGCTGGCCAGCATGGCGCTGCCGGCCGCCGCCGGATTGTTTGAATCGACCGCCGCAGCCGCATCGCCCCCCCAACCTCAGGCGAATGACCTCTCCTCCGTCGTCAAACAGATCGAAACCGCCTACCGCAAGACAAACCAGCTCCAGGCCGACTTCATCCAGACCACGCGCTATGAAGGGTTCTCGAATCCCTACATCTCCAAGGGCCGGCTCTCCATTCGCCGGCCGGAGCGGATGCGGTGGGATTACAGCGAGCCGAGCCATCATCAGATTTACGTCAACGGCGATACGGTCATCTATTTTGTTCCCGAACACCAGCAGGCGATCCGCAGCACGATGGACCGGGAAGTGCAATCGCCCGTCCCGCTGATGTTGCTGGCCGGCGTGGGCACGCTGTCCGAGCAATTCTCCGTCGCCTGGGACGGACCGCCGGGCGAGACGGCCGGCGCCTATCGCCTCCGGCTGACCGGAAAAGGGTCGGGCGCCTCGCTGGCCCCGATGACCATTGAAGCAACAACCGGGACGTTTCTGATCCGGCGCGTGATTCTGCATGATCCGAGCGGAGCGGAGACCTCGTTCGACTTCTCGCATCTGAAACAGAACGGCAGCCTGGACGACGCACTGTTCGTCTTCACGCCGCCGGCCGGCGTGGACGTGGTCGATGCGCCGCCGCTGCTGCCGCCGGCCGCATCGGAGCCAAAGAGTGAACTTACTCCAAAACAGTAGGCAGGAAAAATAGTCGACAGAAGACAGTAGGCAGTAGCCAGGAAAGATAGTAGCCAGGAGGCAGTGGGATGGTAGGCAGTAGGCGGGGAATTAGAAAAGAGAAACGAGATCATTCAAGCTCTTTTATTTTCCCCTGTCTACTGGCTCCTGTCTACTGACTACTTCTTTACCAGACGGAGGTGCTCATGGCCGCCCAATTTTCATTCGACATCGTCTCCACGCTCGACATGCAGGAAGTCCGCAACGCCGTCGACCAGGCCATGAAGGAGATCCGCCAGCGGTTTGACTTCAAGGGCAGCAAGAGCGACATTATGATTGAAGAGGACAAAGCGCTGACCATCATCTCGGATGACGAGTATAAACTCAATGCCGTGCTCGACATCCTTCACACCCGTTTAGTCAAACGGGGCATCTCGCTCAAGGCGCTCAACCCCGGCAAGGTGGAACCGGCGCTGGCCGGCACGGTCCGGCAGAAGATCGAGCTCAAGATGGGGCTCGCCGGCGAAGACGCCAAAACGATCACCAAGCTGATCAAAGAGAGCGGCCTGAAGGTGCAAACCCAGATCCAGGGCGATCAACTGCGGATCACCGGGAAGAACAAGGACGATCTGCAGGGGGTGATGGCGCTGTTGCGCGCGAAGGAGTCGTTGCCCGTCGCGCTCCAGTTTACCAACTACCGGTAACGTACGGGCACGGCGCGCCGTGCCCCTACTTCTTCGGCATTTTTTCCCAATCCGCCAAAAACTTTTTCAATCCAAGATCGGTCAGCGGGTGCTTGGCCAGTTGCTGCAACACCGCGTAGGGCATCGTCGCCACGTCGGCCCCCAGCAATGCCGCTTCCACCACGTGGGTCGGGTTGCGGACGCTGGCAACCAACACCTCGGTCGGAAAGCTGTAATTCTGAAAAATTGTGACAATTTGGTCGATCAATTCCATCCCAACCTGGCTGATGTCGTCCAGCCGGCCGATAAAGGGACTGACGTAGGCGGCGCCCGCCTTCGCCGCCAGGAGCGCCTGGGTGGGCGAGAAGATCAGCGTCGTGTTGACCCGGATCCCCTCGGCCGACAGTGTCCGAATCGCCTTGAGCCCCTCCAGGATCATGGGAATCTTGACCACGACATGATCATCCAGTTTCGCCAGCGTCCGCCCCTCGCTGATCATGACGGCGGCCTCCGTGCTGATGACCTCCGCGCTCACCGGCCCTTTGACTAAACGGCAGATCTCCCGGATCAAATCGTGAAACGGCCGGCCTTCCTTGGAGGCGAGCGAGGGGTTGGTGGTCACGCCGTCGATCAGGCCGAACTGGACCGCCTCTTCAATCTCCTTCAAATTTGCCGAATCAAGAAACAATTTCATCGTCGCTCCCCCGCCGTCTTCAAATGATCCCGATTCCACACTGCCTGATTAGGACCGGCCCGCCACGGTGGCCTGCTCCCGATATTGATCCGCGCACTTCCGGCTGCAGAAATAGTGCGTCCGCCCGGCGATCTCCACGGAAAGCGCCGTGCTCTTCGGCAGATACGTGCCGCAGAGCGGATCCTGCACCATCGGCTCGCCGGCCTTGGGCGCCGTGCCGGCCCGTTCGCGGGTGGTTCTGGTTTCCGCCGCCCGTAAAAACTGCCAGAACCAATTGACCACCACCAGGCCGAGCAGCACCGCAATGACAATCAGGATTAAGCGAATGATCATTTTGCTTGGCCCGCGGGCGCCGGGAGCTGCAACGTACCGGGCTTCCCGCCTGCCCCAGGCGGCTTCGCCGGTCCAGTCGGCCCCGTCGACCCCATCGATCCAACGGGCGGCTTGCCGGCCGCTCCCACCGTTGCCTTCGGAGCCCCCTCGCGCGCCTTGGCGATCATCGTGTCAAGCTGGGCGATCAGTTGCGTATTCTTCGTCGCCTCTTTCAACTGCGTCCAGGCGGTGATGGCACCCTCCCGGTCGTTGAACGCGGTGAGCTTGATCATCCCCAGATTGTAGAGCGCATTTTCATGGTGATAATCGATCGCCAGCGCCCGCTGCAATTCCTCCACCGCCTCCTTGGCCCGTCCGAGGCGGTAGAGCGCAGTGGCCCGGTCGGTCCGCGCCTGCACATTTTCAGACTCGATCTCCAGCGCCCGTCGATAGAGCTCTTCCGCCTCCTGATAGCGCTGGATGTCGAAATTGGCGTTCGCCAGGAACAGCAGCGCATCGAGATCCTTGGGGTTCCGGTTGATCCGCTCACGAGCCTTCTGGATCACCACCATGATGTTTGAGCCCTCCGCCCCGGCGTGCGCGGTGGCCGCATCGGGCGGCGCTTGAATCAATCCCGACGCAAACGGAGGCACAATCGGATTGGACGACTCCAGATCGGACGAAGGAGACTTGTCATGGCACCCCCCCACGATCATCATGACCATGAAGACCAGCGGCAGGCACAAAAGGAGAAAGGAAAGTCGATACCTCATCGGCGGCATCTTAATGGAACTCCCTTGGGGAGTCAAGCCAATCGGGCCGGACCCGCCGCATTCGCCACGCTTCCCACACTTCCCATACTCCCATGATGCAGCCACTCCGCCAGACAGAGGCCGGTGGCGGAGGAGGGTTTGGCCGCCAGGTCCAAGGGGCGGCCCTGGGCGACGACCCGGCCGCCCGCCTCGCCCCCTTCGGGGCCGAGATCGATAATCCAGTCGGCGTTCCGGATCACTTCCAGATTGTGCTCGATCACCACCACCGTGTTCCCCTGCTCGACCAGCTGGTTGAGCACCTCCAGGAGTTTCTGGACATCGGCAAAGTGGAGGCCGGTGGTCGGTTCATCCAGAATATAAAGCGTTTTGCCTGTCGCCCGGCGGGAGAGCTCCTTGGAGAGTTTCACCCGCTGGGCTTCACCGCCGGATAGGGTCGTGGCCGACTGCCCCAACGCAATATAGTCCAACCCCACATCATGGAGCGTCTGCAGCCGGCTCTTCAGATGCGGGATCGGCGCGAAGAACGCCAGCGCCTGCTCGACCGTCATCGCCAGGACCTCGGCAATGGTGCGCTCTTTATACTGCACCTCCAGCGTTTCGCGATTATATCGCGCCCCTTTACAGATCTCGCAGGTGACATAGACGTCGGGCAAAAAGTGCATCTCGATCTTGAGCAGCCCCTCGCCCCGGCAGGCCTCGCACCGGCCGCCCTTCACATTAAAACTATACCGGCCAGGCTTGTAGCCGCGCGCCCTCGATTCGGGCAGATGGGCGAAGAGCTTGCGAATGTCATCGAACAAGCCGGTATACGTCGCCGGGTTCGATCGCGGTGTGCGGCCGATCGGTGATTGATCAAGATGAATCACCTTGTCGATCAAGTCCATCCCGTCGATCCCGGAGCAGCGGCCGGGCCGCTCGACCTGCAGGCCGAGTTTCTTCGCCACGTTTTTGTAGAGCACTTCCAACACCAGCGTGCTCTTACCCGATCCGGAGACGCCGGTGATACACGTGAACAAACCCACCGGCACCCGGACGTCGAGTGATTTCAAATTCCGTTCGACCGCATCCCGGATGATCAACTGCCCTTTGGGCTTCCGGTCGCGCTTGGGCAACGCCACCGACAGCTCGCCGGAGAGATATTTCCCCGTTAAGGATCGAGGATGGCGCATGATCTCCTCCGGCGTCCCCTGCGCGACAATCTCCCCGCCGTGGACGCCCGCCCCCGGCCCCATGTCGAGGACATGATCGGCGGTCAGAATCGTCTCGGCGTCATGCTCCACCACCAATACGGTATTGCCCAGATCCCTGAGCCGCTTGAGTGTGGACAGCAACCGGCGATTGTCCCGCTGGTGCAGGCCGATGCTCGGCTCGTCCAGAATATAAAGGACGCCGACGAGACTTGAGCCAATCTGGGTCGCCAGCCGGATCCGCTGGGCTTCGCCGCCGGCCAGCGTCGCCGCCGACCGTTCAAGCGTCAGATAATCGACGCCGACCTCCAGCAAGAAGCCGAGCCGGTCGCGAATTTCTTTCAAAATCCGATGCCCGATGAACGCTTCCCGCTCGGTGAGTGAAAGGACGCCGAAAAACTCCGCCGCCTCCCTGATCGACAAGCGGTTTACCTCGGCAATCGATTGGCCGGCGATCTTCACGCCCAGACTTTCCGGCTTCAACCGCCCGCCTTCGCAGGCCGGGCAGAGGGTCGCCCCCTCTCCTTCTTCGTCACCGCCCACAGTACCGATCCCCTGGCAGCGCGGGCAGGCGCCGTGCGGGCTGTTAAACGAGAAATTTCGGGGCGCGATCTCCGGATAGCTGATTCCGCACTCCACACAGGCGCGCTGTGTGCTCAGGAGCCACTCATCCACTTTCGATCGGCCCGAATCGGCCACGACCACCACCTGGCCATCGGACATTCGCGTGACCGTCTCCAATGAATCGGCCAACCGCTGCATCGAACCGGGCTTGATCACCAACCGATCAACCACGATTTCAATCGTATGCTGCTTGTGCTTGTCGAGCGTGATCTCCTCGCTCAAATCGTGCAATTTGCCATCGACCCGCGCCCGGACAAACCCGCTCGCCCGCAGTGCGGACAATTCCTTTTTATACTCACCTTTGCGCCCGCGCACAATCGGCGCGAGCAATTGCAGCTTCGTCCCCTGCGGCAGTTCCAACAGCCGGTCAACCATCTGTTGGATCGTCTGGGCCGTGATCGGCCGGCCGCACTTGTGGCAATGGAGCCGCCCGACCCGGGCAAAGAGCAGGCGGAAATAGTCGTAGAGTTCAGTGACCGTGCCAACGGTTGAGCGTGGATTATGGCTGGTGGTTTTTTGCTCGATCGCAATCGCCGGTGAAAGCCCCTCAATCGATTCGACATCGGGCTTTTCCATCTGTTCGAGGAACTGGCGGGCATAGGCCGAAAGCGACTCCACATATCGCCGCTGGCCTTCAGCATAGATCGTATCGAACGCGAGCGACGACTTCCCCGACCCGGACAGCCCGGTCAGAACCACCAGCCGGTCCCGTGGAATCTCAACATCGAGCGACTTGAGATTATGGACCTTGGCGTTCTTGATGATGATTTTCCGTTCAGCCATCGTCTTCTCCCCTCTCCCCCGCGAGGGGGGAGAGGATATTTATACCGAGAATCGAAGGTGACCTCTCATCTTCGATCCGAGGTGCAGGTGAGGGGGAATCGTACCATGTGGCTCTCCTCTCTCTCAATGGTTCGGCAAACTCACCACAAGCGTATTGACTTCACCCCCGCAAAGTGCTGGAATGGCGAGCGGGAAAAATTAAATAAATCTACCCCTTTTGGGCTAAGGTGAGATAGTGAGTTTTTCAGAACGATATGGCTATAAGCCAATCAAGGAAATTGTCCAGATCGAATCGATGGACGAGCCGCTCCGTAACGGACTATGGAGTTTGCTAAAAATCCATTGCTGGGATTATATACGCTCCTCCTCAGGAATCTATGGCGGGCACTATCTAAACGACTATGGCAACGAAGAAATCCAAACATTGTGCAATCGTCTCTGGTTCAACTACTTCAAAAAACCACTTGATCAATTGGACAATGATTGGAGAACGGTTTTCCCTCAGCTAAGACAGCATTTCTTTGAATGTAAGTGGTGCGAGGTGTATGACTTTATCGAGTTCGCCGGCAATAATTACGAACGACATCAGTTCAGAGAAGAATTTATACAATCTTGTAATCACTTGTTTGAAAAAGAGATATCCGCATATCGATTTGTAAATGGTGTTATTACAAGAATAACTGAAAAACACGAAATAGCTGAAATTGATCAGGCGATAGAAACAAGCAAAGGTCCAGTAGCCGAACATCTACAGCGATCACTAGAGTTGTTATCCGACAGAAATGCGCCTGATTTTAGAAACTCGGTTAAGGAATCAATATCGGCAGTAGAAAGCCTTATATCAATTAACTTAAAGGCTGACAAAGGAACGTTGGGACAACTCATCAAAAAACTCGAGAAAAAAATAAGCCTGCATCCATCGTTGAGCACCGCTTTCAGTAGTTTATATGGCTATACGTCAGACGAAGGTGGCATTCGTCATGCGCTAACAGAAGCAGAAAAAGTAGATTTCAATGACGCAAAGTTTATGCTTGTCGTGTGTTCTGCCTTTATCAACTTTGTTAAGGGGAAAGTACAAAATGAGAAATAATTCTCAACATACCCTAATGACTTTTCAGAAACTTTCCAAAAACCTCGCACCTAACCAGCGATAGAACCGACTGCATGGAATCACATCTTAGCTTTGTGACCCTCGGCGTTGTTGATCTCATCGCGTTCTCGAACTTTAAACTTCTCCTTCCTTACTTGGGCGGCGGTCAGGGCTGGTGAGGAGTGCCGTCTCGGAGGCCCTCGCATCCATGGCTTCGACACCGCGAGGGCCGAGAGCCGAGGAGCGGCGAGGACCGTAACCGCAGCCGACTCCGTGCCGACGAACCAGCCCTGGCCGAGCCCAAGCCTTCCCCTCCTCACCTTTCTCTCAATAAGCCTTGCCGAAATCTGATTTTTCCTTTTCCCTTCCTATTCTTGTGATTGGCCTGGGGCGGGGCCGATGAGGAGCGCCCTCTCGGAAGCCGTCCCATCGATGGTTTCAATCACCGGGACGGCTGAGAGCGGAAGGCCGCCGAGCACCATAAGCGCAGGCGAGCCTGGGCCGACGAATCGGTCTCGGCCTAGGCCGGCCGTCTTGACTTCCTTCCCACCGCATGCTGGAATGCCTGACATAACCGATGACCACCAACCTCTCTCAACCCGGAATCCTTGCCCCGCCGCCTCCCCTCGGTCGTTCGCTGACGTTCCGGCTGGCGCCCGACACCGATCCGCGGGCGGCCCTGCGGAGGCTCCGCGACGGCTTCTCACTCGACTGGGGCGTTGTCGGATTCGGAGAGCCGCTCATCCGCGCGTTGGGCCAGGAGGTCAAAGCGCTTCGGACCTTTCCCGGCTTCTCAGGGCCGGCCTGCACAGTGCCGTCCACGCAGCAGGCGCTCTGGGTATTTCTACGCGGTCAGGAGCGGGGGACGCTCTTCGATCTGACGGACCGCGTCGAGGCCTTCCTCAACAGCGCGTGTCTGCTCGATGACGCGATGGACACCTTTGTCTATGCCGGAGGGCGCGACCTGACGGGGTATGAGGACGGCACCGAGAATCCGAAGGATGCGGCGGCGGCCGAAGCCGCGTTGGTTCCTGATGGCGACGAATTGGCCGGGTCCAGTTTCGTCGCGGTGCAGCGGTGGGTGCATGACCTTCGCCGGTTCCGCGGTTTTCCATCGAATCGGCGCGACGAGACGATCGGACGGCGTGCCGACACGAATGTTGAACTCACGGATGCGCCACCCTCCGCCCATGTGAAACGGAGCGCGCAGGAAAGCTACGAGCCGGCGGCGTTTATGGTCCGGCGGTCGATGCCGTGGGCGACGGCGCACGAGGAGGGGCTGGAGTTTATCGCGTATGGTAACTCGCTCGACCGGTTCGAGCGGGTGCTCCACCGGATGGTCGGGCTGGACGACGGCATCGTCGACGCGCTCTTCACCTTCTCCCGACCGGTGACCGGCGGTTACTACTGGTGTCCACCCGTCTCCGCCGGACGCCTCGACCTCCGCCGGCTTGGAAAATTATAGGAAAGAAACCCCTGAACCGTAATTTCCCTTGCGGGTAGACAGCAAGAGGTTCGGATTGTGGTAGCCGTTTGAGTGCTGTGGTACACTAAGGCCGTCTGAGGCGCCCATGAATCTCACAATCGAATTCGAACAGGAAACGGATGGCCGGTGGATCGCGGAGGTCAAGGAACTCCGCGGGGCCATGGTCTATGGGCGCACCCGCGATGAAGCTTCAGCAAAAGCCCAGGCGCTGGCCCTTCGGGTGGTGGCCGACCGGCTTGAGCATGGGGAAACCACCGCCGATTTGATGAGCGTGTCGTTTAAAGCGGCATGAGCCAGTGGCCTGCCGCCAAGGCCAAGCGCGTCCTAGCGGCGCTTCAACGGATCGGATGGAGCGTCAAGCGCCAATCCGGTTCCCACCGAACCCTCTCCCGTCCCAATTGGCCTGATCTGGTCTTTGCGTTTCACGACCAAGAAGAAATCGGCCCCCGCATGCTGGCTCGTATCGCCAAGTTATCAGGTCTGAAACCGGAAGATCTGTAAGCCACATCACGATAGCAAGAACCGGGTTGCGTCCCTCTTCTCCGCGCGCTAAGATCCGGCCATGTCAGCCACTGATTATGCCCGGATCGAGCAGGCGATTCTCTACATCGAATCGAACGTCCGCCGCCGGCCGTCGCTTGAGGAGATTGCGGCCGGTGTCGGATTAAGCCCGTTTCACTTTCAACGCCTCTTCCGCCGTTGGGCGGGGATCAGCCCGAAGCGGTTCACCCAGTATCTGACGGCCAACACCGCAGAACGCCTGCTGCGGGAGTCGCGGAGCCTGCTCGATGCGGCCGACGAAGCCGGCCTCTCCAGTCCGGGCCGCCTGCACGACCTGATCGTCACGATCCATGCCGTCACGCCGGGGCAGCTCAAGAGCCGGGGCGCGGGGCTGACGATCCAATACGGCGTTCATCCGACGCCATTTGGTGATTGCCTGCTGGCCGTGACGGAGCGGGGGATTTGCTGGCTGTCGTTCATCACTCCGCGCGATCGCGATGCCGCCGTCGCCGACCTGCGGCAATACTGGGCCGGCGCGCGCCTTCACGAACGGCCGCAGGTCACCCGGCCGGTGGCGGAGCGGATATTCCGCTTATCCCAACGCGGCGGCGTCATCGACCTGTTCGTCCAGGGCACGAACTTCCAGGTTAAAGTGTGGGAGGCGCTGCTCACCATCCCGCCCGGCGCGGTCGCGTCCTATCAGGAGATCGCCCGCAAAATCGGCGCACCCACCGCCACGCGGGCGGTCGGCACCGCCGTGGGGCAGAATCCCGTTTCGTATCTGATCCCCTGTCATCGGATCATCCGCAAATCGGGCGCCTTCGGCAACTATGGGGGAGGCGTCGCGCGCAAGAAGGCGCTGCTGGGCTGGGAGGTCGCCCGGTTTCAACACCCCGATTTCAATACTCAAACAGCGGCGGTCGATCAGGCATGATCACCCCGCGCTGGTGTACAATATGGACGGTTCCGGCGCCCGATCATGACCAAATCGTTCCATAACCGGTTCTTCTTTTTCCCCGTCTTCGTCCTCGCGTGGGTGATCGTCCAGATCTACCACCGGACCTGCCGCGTGACAGTCAACGGGCCGCTGTCCGACTATCTGAAGAGTGACCGTCCGTTCTTGCTGGCCTGGTGGCATCAGGACATGCTCTTTAATTTCGTCTACCTGACCCGGTTCGCCAAACAGCGAAAGATCGCGACGATCGTCAGCCAAAGCAAGGACGGGGACCTGGCGGCCTATCTCGTCGAATCGTTCGGGATGGTGCCGATCCGGGGCTCGAGTTCCAAAGGGGGGAAAGAGGCCCTCGATCTTCTGAGCAAGTACGTCCTGAAGGAACAGGCCATCGGGATTCTCGTCTGCGACGGCCCCCGGCCGCCGGAGCGGGTCGCAAAATTCGGCATTGTGGCCCTCGCGCGCAACACCGGCTATCCCATCATAAAGATTCGCTCATGGGGTAAACGACAACATATCTTCACCAACACCTGGTGCAAGCTTCTCCTCGTCTATCCCTTTTCACCGGTGACCATCTGGTCGGATGCGCCGTTGTCCGTTCCGGCCGACGCCCACGGAGAAGTGCTGGAAGGCTACCGCCTGACCGTCCAGCAGGGACTGAACAAGATGGCCGCGCTTTCTGAAGACACTTCCTAGCAAGACCAATCCGGACGCTGGATAAAGGGGACAGGCTACTTTTTCACGGTCCTGGACCGATCAATTGCTCAAGAAAAAGTAGCCTGTCCCCTTTTTGACTGCGCCTTGACTTCCCCTCCCCCTGCGTGCTGGAATTGACGGGCGATGGCGACGACGTTTCAGGCCGGCGGGCCGGGCCGTGAACGACAGGTGCAGGCGATGTTTTCGGCGATCGCCCCGCGCTATGACCTGAACAACACCCTCCTTTCGTTCGGCCTTCATCATCGGTGGAAACGGGCGGCGATCGCCGTCGCGTCATTGGAGCCGGGGGAGCCGGGCAACCGGCTGCTCGATCTGTGCGCGGGGACGGGCGATCTGGCCTTGCTGGCGGCCCGCTCACTGGGTCATGACGGCCTGGTCATCGCCTCCGATTTAAACCGGGCCATGCTCGAGGTCGGCCGGCAACGGGCCAGGCGGCTGGGGTTGGATCAAAGGGTGCGATTCATCCAGGGCCATGCCCAAGCGATCCAACTGGCCGATCAGAGCGTGGATGTGGTAACCGTCGCCTTCGGCATCCGGAACGTCGACCATCCCGAAACCGCCTTTCGCGAAATCTTCCGCGTGCTGAAACCCGGCGGTCGTTTAGTCTGTCTGGAATTTTCCAGGCCGGTCTCGGCCTGGCTGCGCCGCTGTTATGACTTTTATTCGAATACGATACTGCCCTGGGTCGGGACGACCGTGGCGCATGACCGGACCGGCGTCTATCACTACCTGCCCGCCTCGATCCGGGAGTTTCCCGATCAGGAACAACTCGCCCGGATGATCGAAGCGGCGGGCTTTTTACCGGTGCACTACACGAATCTCTCCGGTGGGATCGTGGCGATTCACCTCGGAATCAAACCGGTCCGCGTTGGCTCGATGAATCCGGCCGCCGCGGCCGCGCTCCAGGAAGTCGGCACGTGATCCATTCGATTCTCTACGTCTGGCTGCCGGCGAAGAAGATTTATCCCGTCGGGCCGACCTATCTGGCCAATTTCATCCACGGCCACCATCCTGAAGTCCGCCAGCGGCTGCTCGATCTGTCGATCATCCCGCCCGGTGAGCGGTGCGCGGCGTTGGAGGCCGCGCTTGATGACATGCAGCCGGGGTTGGTCTGCTTTTCCTGGCGGGACATTCAGATTTTTGCGCCCCACGAAGGCGACCCGTCGCTCAAATACGCCTTCAATTTTTATTATTCGCCCAACCCGATTAAAAAACTCACGGCCTCGATCAAGGGGCTGACCTATCTCTGGCATTATTACCGGAACATTCGGACCTGCCTCTCCTTCCCCTGGCAGGTCCGGCGCCGGTTGCCGGAGACGAAGCTGATGATCGGAGGGGGCGCCTTCAGTGTGTTCGCCGACCAGCTCATCACACGGCTCCCGCCGGGGATGATCGGCGTTCTGGGCGAAGGGGAAGAGGCCGTGCTCAAAGTGGTCGAGGGCAAGCCGCTGCACGATGAACGGATCATCTGCGTGGATCGGGGTGCAGTCCGGCACGGAACCAAAGGGGCCTATCTGCCGTTGGAGTCGTTCGAGTTGGATCTGGCCTATATCGAATCAATCTTTCCGCAGCACACGGCCTAT
>JBGPIL010000036.1:0-14683 GCA_041484905.1 Nitrospiria bacterium | reverse complement strand
CCTGTTGCTCCTCCTGCTGATCGAGACCGGACGGTTTCTCCTGGTGCCTCCATCGTCGACGGCCAGGGACGTCACGATTGAAGTGGCTGACGGCGCCAGTTTCAGGACGGTCGCACAGCAACTGGCCGACGCGGGGCTGATCACGCGTCCGGCCTATTTTGTCTGGTTGGGCCGGTTGGTGGGCGCGCAGCGAACGATCCAAGCCGGTGATTACGCGTTGCGGACGACGATGCGGCCGATGGACGTGCTGAAGCGGCTCACCTCGGGGGCCGTGGTGCAGACGGGCGTGACGATTCCCGAGGGCTTCACGATCCGGGAAATCGCCGAACAACTGGAGACGCAGGGGCTGATGGCCGCCCAGGCGTTTCTGGCCGCCGCCGACGATCCTGCGATTCGGGAGGAGGCCGGGATCAGGGCGCCGTCGCTGGAAGGCTATCTGTTTCCCTCGACCTATTATGTGACCCGCCGCACGACACCCGGGGAACTGGTGCAGCGGATGGTCCGTCAATTTCAGGAATCGACCCGGAACCTGGACTGGTCGCGCGGCGCCGAACGGAAACTGTCGCGTCATCAGGTTGTGACGCTGGCGTCGATCATCGAGAAGGAGACCTCACGCGATGACGAACGGCCGCTGGTGGCCGCAGTCTTCGCCAACCGGCTGCAGCGCCGGATGCCGCTGCAGAGCGATCCCACGGTCATTTATGCGCTGCCCGATTTTGAGGGTAACCTGCACCGGTCCGATCTGAACGTCAAATCACCCTACAACACCTACCGCGTCATGGGGCTGCCTCCGGGCCCGATCGCGAATCCAGGACTAGCCTCGCTGGAGGCCGCGCTCCAGCCCGCCGCGGCGAACTACCTCTATTTCGTGTCGAGAAATGACGGCACGCACTTTTTCTCCTCGACCCTGGCCGAACACCAGAAAGCGGTGGCCCGATACCAGCCGCCGATTCGCAGCCGGCGCACGGCGTTGGCGAAACATCCGGCGGGCCGTTGATCATGGCCCGGCCGCGGCGCAAGACGTCCAGGAGGAGCAAGCCGGCCACCGACATCGTCCCCGATAAGATAATGGCCCGGCTCGCCAAATTGGGTCTGGCGCTGCCGGCGCCGCCTCAACCGGTCGCCTCGTATCTGCCGGCCGTGCAAAGCGGGCCGCTGCTGTTCGTCAGCGGCCTGCTGCCGTTTCAGCACGGCAAGGTGTTGCATCCCGGCCGACTGGGCGAGCAGGTGACCGTGGAGGAGGGTGCGGCGGCGGCCCGGCAGGCGGTGCTCAACGGGCTGGCTATTGTGGCGGCTGAGGCCGGCTCGCTGCGCCGGGTCGCCCGGGTGGTGCGGATGAACGGCTATGTGGCATCGATGCCGGACTTTTACCAACAGCCCGCGGTGATCAATGGGGCATCGGATTTGTTGGTCGGGGTGTTTGGTTCGAGCGGCCGCCATAGCCGTGTGGCGGTGGGGGTGGCGGCGTTGCCGCTCAACGCCCCCGTTGAACTGGATTTGATTGTCGAACTGTTGCCGAAACGCTCACGGTCTCGACGGTAGCACGCCAGGCGTTTCGGTCAACAGCGTGATGGTCGCGCGGGCGCGCAGGCGACCGAGATAGTCCTGCCGTTTGGTTGTGACCTTCTTCTGCACCAGCTCCCGTTCGATCTCGCCGTCCACTTCTTCCAATGGTTTGCCCTGGAACCGTTCCGTCTCCTGCTCGTACGCGGCCTCGACCTCCGTCCGGGTGACGATGACGAACTGATCGACCCGCTGGGCCATGAGCAAATCGGTGCGGAGGTGTTCAGTTATCAGTTCTTCGGCTTCCGGCGGCGTGAGCTGCTCCCGCTGCAAGGCGGCCTCCCATGATGCCCGACTGCCGGCCGCCTGTTCCAGCCGTTGTAGCGCCTCGCGAACGCGGGCCGGTTCCGGCGGTTCGATATCAAATCGAACGGCTTCGACCAAGAGCAGCTGCTGATCGATCATTTGTTGCAATGCCTGCTCCGGCGGCGTGTCAGGCGCGAAGAGAAGACGGTAGCGCCTGAGATCGCTCAGCGCAATCTTTGTTCCGTTGACCACGGCGAGGAGCTGTTCGATGAGCGCGGCATGGCCATCCGGAACGGGCGGCGTGGGAACCATTCCGGCGGCAAGGAGCAGGGCGAGGAGCCAGGTCGGCCAACGGGCCGGATGGACCGTGCGATTTGGGAGGCGGTCTGGTGTCATGGTGGTGTCAACGATGTTGCCGATGGATGGGGAGGACCCATCTGTGGAGACAGTCTGAAAAGAGCACACGGGTTACATGTTTCAATACGGAGGCAGTCATGGTCCGTAGAAAAAAATGGAATAAGCCAGCTTCACGCCGGCAAGCCATCCGGAGAACCGGGATGTAAATCCGCCGGCCGAGTATGAAAACCATTCATACCCGCCGGTGCCGGCAATATCCACGGAGGCTCGCTGTCCCACGAGCAATCGCACCCCAACGTCCCCGGTCAATTGGACTGAGTCGTTCTTATATCCGCTGCTATGGCTGTTGAAATAACTTACATCAGGGCCGAAAAATGGGACGACCATCGTGCCGGTTTGCAGATTGTAATAGGCGGCGCCTCCGACGCCGACGCTGTCGCTCTTCTGAGTGGTTCCGTTGTTTGACAGGTTTTCGTGAACATAATCGAAGTGAAGAATGCCTTCCAGGTTGTCTGCCAGAAAGTATCCAACAAACGGTTCAACTCCGGCGACAGAACCAAATCCGATCGCAATTTCCCAGGTGCCTTGTTTGAATCGATCGTCAGCCGCTTGCGCTAAGATTGGAAACAATAGTACAAGCAGAAGTGGCGCCATCGTTTTCCACATTAACTCACTCCTTTCTAGCATCCCTATGGGAATTTGCCTGGAATTCTAGCCAAAAAACTGTTGAGGTCATTGCAAAAATATGCCGGATTTTATCTGCGCAAAGACAAGGGTTGGAAAATCGGAAGTGTCACATCGATCAACTTCGTAAATCGGGCGGCTTTTTCTATTGAACACTGAGAATCACCACGCGGCTGGAGTGGACCAGAGAAAGGGACTTGGTTTCAATACTCTCACTCGAACCGCCTTCGTGGACTTTTTTTGTCTCTTGCGATTCAAATATTTCTTGAATTGGGAGGTCATCATTGTATAATACTTGGTTATCTTGGCTGAGCAATTGGTAGGCGATCTTCACCAGGCACCGATAAGAACTGCTATTTTTGAGCGTGACTTCCCACTTCATGGCAGTTCTTCCTGTTGGATAGTTGCCCAGCGTTTCCCAATGATCGTCCACCACCTGGATATCGCTCTCTTGACACCGTGGCGTTGGAGGTGGGGGACTTACCGCTGCCACCTGTACACTGGCGATGCTTCGTTCAATCTGTCGCACATATTGGGGGTACAGCTCCTTCCAGATGTTGAACTGAATGCGAATATCAGCCTGTGGGGCGAAGAGTTCTACTACATGGTGTACGATTTTGCAACCTTGTTGACTCTCATAGGCCGTGCAGAGAGCCACCTGCACGGCTGGCTGGCCAGCCAGCGTCAGTTCTTCCTCTTTGTAAACCACATCGTTGGGTCGGCTGAAATTACCCCGGAGTTGATTAAGGCGGGTTTTTCGACCAGCAGCAGTTCGAGCCATTGCGTCAGGCGGAAGAAAAGTGATCATTAAGTTAAGACCCAGTAGGTCAACATTCTCTCGGCCTCTGAACAAGACCGCGGAAGAATCTTTGTGTTGACGCTGAACTTGCTGGGCAAGGACAGATGACCCGGCCTGATCCAATCTCCAGCCCTGCGGTGGAGTCATGGTGAAACCATAGTCTTGATTATGATAGACGGGGTTCCCATCCAGAACACCCATGCCTCCGCAGCCATTGAGCAGACCACTAACCAGCACGGCGGTGGGTAACAGGCGGGACGTAAGCGCTTGTGCAATGTTGATCACGCGTCTACCTTGTAATTCACCACGATTAAAACTCTGGGTCTTCGAAGACATTGACAGAATTGCTTCCAACAGGGTCAAAGAGTGCGCCGGGCGTATAGAATTGACTGGGATCAGAAAATTCCAGCGGCGGTGTATCCTCCCCTCTGGAACCAAGGGCTTCTGAAAACATTTGGCGCATGACGGGATCTTGAGAAAACGTCTTGGCCCGTTCCAGTGCATCAGTCGACTGATTTCCGATGAGCTCCTTGACAAGCGGGAGGTCTTCAAACTTTGCCTGAGGTGTTCCACCTGTGAGCCCTCTGAGCATAGTGAGAGTATCAAAGACATCATGCGCCGTTTTAAAAGATATCTTAGGATGTTGAAATGGTTGGTCAGGTGCATATCCGGTAAGGAGATGACCGATAGACGATTCATATCCCAATCCCGCATGCACGGGCTTGTCCATGGCAAAGTGAAAGTAGATGCCGATCGGTTGCTCGTTGCCCTGAACCGCACCAACAATAGCCGCTCCTAATAACTCCTGTCGGCGTGCGTCGACATCGGCCATGGAACCACCATTAGGAATAAACGCATGATACTGCTCACGCATCTGGGCATTGAGTAGATTCCTGACCCCGACCGGATTAGTGGTCGGATCTTGATCCACCCACTGATTGGCTAGTCCGATGGATCGAGCAACCGTGACGGAAAAACCAGCATAGTAAGCGAGATAACCCATCAAAAACTGGTGAAAATCGATTTCGTACTTGCCTGTGGGATCTTTATATCTGAGGGGATTGTTCAACACATAACTATAACGATTTAGTGATTGCGGGTTGCTGCGGTCAGGTTCGACTGCATCGGGCGAGATAAATCGGGCAAGCACAGGATCATAGTAACGAGCATCGTAGTGATAGAGCCCGGTGCTGTCGTCGAGTTCTTTTCCGGTAAATTTGTGGTGTACATCCACGGAGCCGACCTTTGTCCTCATTTTCCCATACGGCTCATAGGTCAGTTCCTGCACCTTCGAGCCTAGCTCTGTAGCCGTGCCGGAGCCTTTAGTGACCACCGTGCTGCTCCCCAAATGGTCGCTGTGATAATAGAAGATTGCATTGGCTGAATCAATCAGTGAGAGTCGTTGCTCTCCGGAGAAGACATAACGGCTACAGCTTGCACTGGTCGTACATTCGTAGAGCTTGTCAATATAGATGAAGGGAGTGGTGCCGATGATCTTTTTGACTCGTTTCCCCTCGGCGTCATACGTAAACGTGGTTGTTGTGCTGCCGATGGTAGAGGCCGTCAACCGATTCTGCGCATCCCACGCATAGCTTTGGATCACCGTGCTCCCGATTCTGCGCGCCGTGAGATTGCCGGCGGCGTCATAGTCGTAGCTTTCCGGGCTGCACCCGCTGACCGCATGCACATGGTCGGGATTGGTATAGGTGCAGGGCACATTCGTGGTCAAGGCCCCAGTCACGTCAAACGCGTCGATCAGCCCCGCAATGGGGCTATTGGTCGTCCCGCTGCTGGTGGTGGTGATCACCAGCGTGTGGGTGGTGTTGGACAAGCCACTCTTCGTGTAGACGATCTGCTGGGCGCGGGCCAGCGGGTTGTTGAGGGACACGGTTTGTGTCGTCCCTTCCTGCGTGGGGCCGGTATAGACGGCAACGGTGGCCGTGCCGCCGGTGGGGCCCACTGGAGCCAACCACGAGATCCCCGTGCCGGTAAACGTTACGGTGGAGGTAGCGCCCGCTTGATCCGTGGCATACGTCTGCCCGCCGCTGGCGGAGGGATCACTCACTGTATGCCACCCCTGGGCGTTGTAGACCGCCAACGCATCCAGATAGACATTCGTCCCCCCGGAGGCGGCATTCTTGGTCCCGGTCACGACGAGGGTCAGCGTATGGGCGCTGTTACTGAGATCGGTTCGGCTCCAGACCGGCTGCTGTGGATAGACGGGGGTGGGACTGTACAGATCCACCGTGGCTTGCAAGGCGCCATCCAACCAGACCTCCGCCTTGCCGGCCAGATTATCGGTGCGCGCCTTCCAGGCAATGCCATACCCGGAGAACGCATAGGTCGCTTCAGTGCCGCTGGAGCTGCTGGTCCCGAGCTGATAACTGCCCCCGCTGGCGGTCGCATCGGTGACGGTTGACCAACCGGTTTGATTCAGTTTGATGACCCCGTAATCGATGGTCAAGCTCGTATTTTCAGCCCGCACCCAGCTGCCGGTGGCGGTGGGCAGCACGTCGAGCGCATCCAGGGTAAAACCGCCGGTGCACGACCCGCAGATATTGCCTCCGCCCGATTGCCCCGGCGTGACGACCAGCTTGAGCAGGTGCAACCCGGCGGCCAGCCCCGTCTGAGTCCAGACCACCTGTTGGTAGTGGGCGGATCCGCTCCCGCTGCTCCCGCCGCAGCCGCCGCCATTCGGACAGAGATCCACCGTGGTCCGATAGATGCCATCCAGATAAACGTCTACCTGTTTGCCTTCACTGGAGGTCACTGCCAGCCACTGCACACCCGTGCCGGTAAACCGGTAGGTGACGAGGGCATTCGTGTCATTGGTGGTGGCAAAACTCCCCCCGCTGGCGGCCGGATCGGTCTTGGTAGTCCAGGTCGTGTCCGCATGGGCTGTCAACGTTACCGCCGGAGCGCTTTCTTCCGTCCGGCTTGTGCCCACGACAAAGGCATCCACGGCCACATTACAATTGCCGCAGCTCTGCGCCACGATCAGTTCGACCAGATGCGTGGTGTTCGCCAGATTGGTGATGCTCCAGACGGCTTGTTGATAAAGGGCCGAATTATTGCCCAAATTGCCGCAGGAGGCGCAATTAAGATTCACATCCTGTTGCCAGACGCCATCGAGATAGATCGAGGCAGCGCCGCTGTCCTTGCTCTTGGCCGACACCCACTGCACGGTGGTGCCGGTGAAGACAAAGCTGGCGGTAT
Source organism: Nitrospiria bacterium (assembly GCA_041484905.1). GTDB lineage: Bacteria > Nitrospirota > Nitrospiria > JACQCE01 > JACQCE01 > JACQCE01. The sequence goes on along the minus strand of JBGPIL010000036.1, from coordinate 7,818 downwards.
TCCCCAGGGTGTTGGAGTAGGCATAGCTGCCCCCGCTGGCCTGGCTCTGGTTGGTGGTCGTCCAGTTGACGATCCGCTGCTCATAGGAGAGGGCCGGGCTGGTGTTCTCCACCGTGACGGGGGGTGCCAGTGCATTGACATAGGTCAGCGTGGGGGACGGGGGTTCTTCGGTCCGGCTGGTGGCGCCCTGGCTCTTGGTGGTCAGATTGCCCACGGCATCATAGCCATAGGTAAAACTGGTGGGGGTGGTGCTGTCGGTGTTCAGATATGTGGCTTGGGTCAAACGATTAAGCGCATCATAGGCAAAGGTCCGATCACCATGCACTCCGTCTGCGATTCGGGTAATATTGCCCACCGCGTCGAATGTATAGGTCAGATCCTGGTAGGTGTCCTGAGGTGTGCTGCCGGGTGTGCTCCCGTTGTAATGTTTCGTGGTGATTTGCTGCAAGCGATTATTGTCCGCCCGATAGGCATAGGTGGTTTCCACATGGGATTGGGCGACATTCCCATACTGAATTCTGGTCGGCTGTCCGAGCGGAGTGTACTGAGCGGCCGGATAGGTGGCATAGGGCAAGGTGCCATCCGTGATCTGGTCCAACCAGCCGGCAGGATTGTAGAAATAGCGCACGAGCGGTGCTGTGGTCTGTGCGGTCGGTTTCGGATAGGTGAGTTGACTGATCCGCCCCAGGACATCGTAGGTGGTCAGGGTGGTGTAGCCCTGCCCATACTGGGCGGCGTTGGGATCGCCAGTGATCGTCTTCGTCTGCTGCACCACCCGGCCCATCGCATCATACTGATAGCTGGTGTTGCTGCTGGCATCTTGCGCGGACACGAGGCGGCCGATGGTGTTGGTGGTCGGAGAGCTGTCATAGGTGTACATCACATCCCCGCTGCCCAGCGGCTTCTGGGTCGTGAAGTCTTTTTGCATGGCGCGATTCAGTGGATCATACTGAAAGTAGGTGATTTGCCCCCGGCTGTCTTGCTGTTTTGTGAGATTGCCATTGGCATCATAGTCGTAGCTCCAGCAGGGGGGATTGTACCAGGGGAACGTGGAATTCGGCGGGGCCAGGACCGTCAGATCCCCACAATTGCCCAGATCGGGATCGGCCATGCCAATCTTGCGGGACAAACTGTCATACCGCATGGTCGTCAGATGATCCTGCGCGTCTTTCACTTTGATCAGATTGCCAAGGCCGTCATACTGATAGATCGTCGTGGCGGATGGGGTGGCCGGGCTGTTGAGATATTCCTCGACCTTTACCAGCTGGTGAAAGGCATCGTAAGTCTCGGCTTTCTGATGGCCGTTGCCGTCTACGGTGGTCACCGTCCAGCCCGAGTAGCTCTTGGTTTCAACCGTGCCGTCGGGTACCGTGGTGCGGATGACCCGGTTGAGCGGATCATAGACATAGGTGGTGACGGAGGCGGTCGTGCCTTCAAAATAGGGCCTGGAGCGTTGTTGCACCTGGCTGCGGGCATCGTAGACCGTCTCCTGCCGGATGACCTGGCCAGCCAGCCCTTCGGTGCGGGTCAGATACGTGCGCCCCAAACCATCCAGATACTGCTCCGACCAGAAGACATTGGCTTGATTCAGCGTTGAACAAGCCTGGGCTGCCGTGGTGGCGGTGGTGGAAATGGAGATGGCGGCCTGTTCGGCCTGACAAGTGACGATTCGCTGACTGCCGGGAATGCCTATGTCCACATACTGGGTCACCGTCTGGCCGCCATCTGGGAAGAGCATCTGGATCTTTCGCCCAAAGGCGTCGTATTTCGTGGTCGTGATCTTATTATCGGCATCGGTTACGCTCTTGACTTGGCCATAGAGGCCAGGATCGGACGACGTCAACGGGTTATCCACACCGTAATAACTGGTAATCGTTTGATGGCTGTGGGTTGTATGGCCATCATCGTGAATTTCCACAGTGGGAAAGGTTGAACGGCTATCATAATTGATGGCCGTTGAATTCTGGTTTGCGTCCCACCTGCAATTGACGTTGCCATAAGGATCATAGGCTTGGCGGTTGGCAGGGTATGGGCCTTGCGTGTACCAGCGTTCGGCGCGAGTCAGATTGCCCTTGGTGGGATTGGTGTTGTTGGAGACCGCGGTACAGACAGTCACGCCGTCATAATAAAGGTTGGTGGAGGCTGATGGCGTTGTGGTACCAACACCTGTGTAAATCGTCTCGGTAAGGGGCAGCCCCACCATCCAGGTCGGCTCATAGGTTGTAAACGTGTGGGCAACGGTCCGGGCATCCGTCGGATCGGTCGGATTGCCGAATCGCTCGCCATAGTGCGTTTCCTGCGTGACATTTCCGTAGGGATCATAGCTGTTGTAGATCGTTCGGGTTTGTTTGGCGGGAGCACAGTTGGTGGTGCTGATGCCGTTGCAGGTCACGGTATCCACTTGAAGCGGTGGGTTAAAATAGGGGGCGGCGGGATCGAGATCAGCGGCATAGCTGGTTGTCACTTCCGAGATAATTCGATGCTGTCCGTCTGAGCCCCATCCCCGATAGGGTTTGCTTTTCATAAAGCCCACGCAGGGCGCGGCGCTGTCACACCCCGGATCATCCGCTCCCACTGAAGTGCCGTTCCCTTGATGGAACCATGTTTCAGTGATCGTCTTCTCGCCGTTAGGTTCGGCCGGCCCGGTGACCTTGGCGTACTGAAAGCCTCGGAAGTCACGTTCAGCGATGTGATAGTACCCGCCTGAATAGGTGTAAGTGGTAAGGGATGAAACCCCTTTGCAGGGTGGTGTGGCCGAACTATCATAGTTATCGCATGTGGTGGTAGCGCTGACGGTTTGAACAGGAAATGGTAATTGTGGGTTTTGGTATTGTGTCGACGGTGTGTAGGCGATCGTGGTATTCCCGCCGAGCCCATTACTCAGAGTTGTGAGCAGATCGGTCAGGGGATGTCCCGTCGCGACATACCAGCTTGGGGCACTCCCTCCGGTGTTCAGATACAACCAATCGAGCTTGCCATCACCGTTGAAGTCTCCCAAATATCCGTCTCCATAGGCAGGCCCGTAGGTGGGCCCGCTGGGGCCGTTTCGGTCGAGCCACTGGGTTTGTGTGGAGAAATTTTCTCCTGTCGATAGTGCCACAATGAGGCCAAGGTAGCCGCCGCCGTTGTTAAATCTGACATTAATCCAATCGGCTTTGCCATCCCCGTTAACATCAGCAAAATATGTAGGTCCTGCGAGGATAGAGCCCTGCCATGGTGTCGGAGTGGTGAAACTATGCCCTGTCGATATGGAAACGAGCCAGACAGCTTGATCGGACATAAAAATCCAATCCATCTTCCCATCACCGTTGAAATCTGCGAGAAATAAGCTTTGGGCTTGCGCGCCAGGTAACCATGGAGTGGGAATCTGAAACCCTGTGCCGGTTGAGAGTGCCACATACCATCCACCTCGGGCATACAGCAAGTCGGCCATCCCATCACCATTAAAGTCTCCCACATATTGATAATAGGTGTTGTAGGGAGGTCCGTTGGGGCCGTTAATTGTGGCCAACCATGGGGACGATGAGACGTCAAATCTGTTCCCATTTGAAATCCCCACATACCAGCCGTCAGTCCCCAGATACATCCAATCCATTTTACCGTCCCCATTGAAGTCCCCGATGAACTGATTGGGGAGGTTATAGGTATTCCGGTTATAGGTATTCCCACCGGGGCCGGTATCGCGCAGCCACCGCTGCGGCCCATTAAAGCCATGACCGTTGGAAGTCGCCACATACCACCCGGGAACGCTGCCGGTTGTGTCAAGGTACATCCAATCTGTTTTCCCATCGCCGTTGAAGTCGCCCACATATTGGTAGTTGGCATGATAGGTAGGTGCTCCATCGGCGGCGGTGGTGACGAGCCACCATTGGGGATCGTTAAAACTGCTGCCCGTTGATGTGGCCACATACCAGCCGGGCGCCGCGCCGCCAGTGTTCAAGTACATCCAGTCCGTCTTCCCGTCGCCGTCGAAATCCCCCACATACTGGTTGTTGCTGCTATAAGTCGCCCCACTGGGGCCGGTTGTGCCCATCCACGGATTGTTGGGAGGAGTAAAGTCGTTCGTGGCTGAGGTGTAAGTAAAACTCTTTGCGGGGAGGCGACTCCCTCCTGTGATTGCTCCATTCGTATCAAGCGTCGCGTTCCCACCGAACTGCTGTACGCTGTTTAAGCGCGCTCCCTCGGGGCGCGCGCTTCCGCTGTACACCAACTGGTAGGCCCTCACTCGGTGCTCAATTGCAGCGGCATCGATGGCCACGACATCGATCGTTTGGAGCCGATACGATGTTCTGACCCCGAAGTTCGTGGTGTACAGAATCGGTCGATTAATCCCGCGATTATCCAGATAAAATTTGACATAATTGGCTGGTGGATAGTCGATCCGATCCAGATACACTTGCCCATGATCTTTGGTATAACTCACGGTCATGACGTTGCCATTCGGCTCTTCCACCCGATCCAAACACCATTTGAAGATACGATAATTAGTATTGGTCGGATCACCGGGGGGATCATCCTGGCGGGAGGCTGCGGTCTGGCCAAACACATAGCGTTTACCGGTTTTATCCGTGGCTTCCCAATAGGGTTGTCCATCAGTGGCGATGAGTTGTCTAAGGCGGGTAAAAGCCCCTTCAATCTTGGCCCGATAGACTCGCCCCGTAGAATCCATCCCAACATACACGACGTCAACCCTTGCGCCTGCCATTCTGTAGACAAAATCATCCCCGTTGTTGTTCACCCCGAAGCGGGTGCTGCGCTCAATCGAGCCGACTTCCAGCTCCCAGCCGTAACCCACCCAGCCATACCCATTACTGCTTCGATAGGTCAGCTTCAAGTCCGGCTGCATCCCATTGCGGCCGGGTGGCACTTCAATCGGAATGCTGGCACTGAGAGTACCGGTGAACAGATCTGGCAACACGGTACTGTTACTGCCGTTAAGACCGGCTTCTTCGGCCCCCATGCCGGATTGGGGTTGATACCCGCCGCTCTCCTGGGCTGATAAGGAGGGGGGAGAAAGCAGGCCGATGAGTAAGATGGTCAGCGTGATCAGGCATCGTAGGGGCCGGATTGTAACGATACGGGATGACAGGATCATGGCAGACCTCCTAGGCTCGATTAATTCGCATGGCGCTCGACCATAGCTCAGCTTTGCTCTGCTTGTCACCTGTCCTTTCGGACAGGGGGGTGGGTTTTAAGGGGGGAGGGTAGGCGGGCGGCAAGGGGGGCGGAAGCAGTCGGCACACCACAGAAGACAGAAGGCTGGGCAAAGGAACAGCGCCGCCAAGCAGACCGTGCTTCGTTCGACAGCGCCTGACCATCTTCCCTCCAGAATGGGGGCTGACAATCGGTAAAACGACGCCAGCTTAGTCCGTTCGATCTGGTCAGTCAAGCAAAAAGTGAAAAAAATGAGGAGGAAAATGGAAAATTATGGTCCAGGTGGGTTGTCTATCAGATGGTCAATGTCTTGACCATCAGGGTTAAGATTCTGACCATGGCGGCGCATTTCTCATGCAAGATCATGGTGATGATACCTCAAGATTTGGGCATCGTTCCTCACCCAGACAGCGTCTCAACCATAAGGATGTTTGTATAAACTCGAACAGGAGTACAGGCAGGAGGGTCAGGAATGACGGGGACATCATACGTAACTTGACTCCATCGGAAGGTGAGGTTTCGGCGCGCACCGGCCGAATCCCACACAAAGAGGGCAACCTGGACAGTCAGTTAGGGCAAGTCACTGAATCGGTCGTGATGTGTTGGATGGGCCAAGGGAGCGGCATAATGCCCCTGTAAGCTACGTTATGTTGATGGTCCGGTTGGTAATGGAAAGACGGCAGGGGCAACGGTCCCTACTTCGATCGGCGGTCTCAACGGCTCCGGTTGCCTGATGACCCGGGTGCCGGCCAGATAGTCGTGCAACGCCCGTTTCTGTGGCGTGAGGGCGGCCAAGAGATACACGGCGAAGACGGGCAGTGTGGCGCAGACGACCGCCGCGCGCCACCACGCCTGCAGCGGTCCGACGGCCGTCTGATGCGTGGTGATGACCACAATCCGCAACGCTATCTTTCCCGGTGTCTGGCCGCCCCGTCCGGTGAAATAGCCGAAGTAGCCGATCAACAGCAGCGGCCATCCGGACGCGCCATACTCCGCCAGTGAGAGAACCAAGCCGCGTGACGGCAGCGGTTGGCCCGACTGTCGGAGCGCCACGGCCATGCCGCCAAACGCTGCCATAATCAGCAGAAGACCGAGCAGATTGATCAGGCACAAATCGATCATAAAGGCGGCGATCCGCCTGAACATGGGCGCTGGCTGAACGGCCACATCCGGTTCTCCATATTCCAATGCCGGGGGATTCATGACGGTCCTCCTGACAGGCCATGAACCAGTGCGAGTGCGGCGAGTGCGGCGGTTTCCGCGCGCAACGTCAGCCGTCCCACTGAGACGGTGCATCCGCCCATCGCCGTGGTTTCGGCCAGTTCGTCCGGGCTCAACCCGCCTTCGGGGCCGACGACGATCAGCAACGGTCGGTCCACGGGCAGGGTGGGCAGCAGCCGGCCGAGTGTCAGCCGCGTCTCGGCATCCCACAGGATCAGGCGCATCGTGTCCGGAGTGGCGTCATTGAATGCCGACCGAAGGTCGCACGGGTGGGCGAGTTCCGGCGGCCGGCTCCGTCCCGATTGCTGGGCCGCTTCGCGCAGAATGGTCGTCCATCGCTGCGTCTGGGCCGGCAGCCGTTCGCCTCGAGGCCGTACGATCGTGCGCGCCGTGATCAAGGGCACGATCCGCGTGGCCCCCAACTCGGCGGCCTTTTGCAGGAGCCAGTCCATTCGATGGCCTTTCAAAATCGCCTGGGCGAGTGTGACGGGGCGCAACGGCGGCGCCGGCGGCTCTTCGCGAAGGATGGTGGCCACGATCTTTGTGGGCGTGACGGCCGTCAGTTCCCCCAGGTAGCGTCGTTCTCGGGAGTCGATAAAACTGCAGTGTTCGCCCGGCTGCATCCGCAGGGCGCCGGCAAGGTGGCGGGCAAGCTCACCCTGGATCGTGATCACCGGCGGCCGGACGGCGGACTCATCGACAAAATAAACGGGCATGGGGGAGGGGAACTATTCGAACAGGTTCTTGACCTTCTCCACGATTGATTCCGACTCGCCGTTGGCTGACTCGGGCGAACCAGTATCGGTGGTTTTGGCAAATTCCTGAAGGATCGTTCGTTGTTTGGCCGTCAGTTTGGTGGGCATGGCAATGTGCGCGCGCATCAAGAGGTCGCCGGTCCCGTGGCCGTTGAGATGCGGCACGCCGAGCCCTTTGAGCCGGAAGAGCTGCCCGTGCTGCGAGCCGGGGGGAATCTTCAGCATCGTGGTGCCCTTCAGCGTGGGGACCTCGACTTTTCCGCCGAGGATCGCGGTGACGAAGTGCAGCGGCAGCTCATGAACCAGGTCGTCCTCGTGACGGCTGAACGTGGGGTGCTCCTGGACCGTGAGGATGACGTACAGGTCACCAGCATGCCCGCCATGTTCGCCGGGCCCGCCTTCGCCGGTCAGGCGCAGCCGCGAGCCGTTGTCGACGCCGGGTGGAATTTTCAGCGTCAGGTTCCGTTCCTGTTTGATGAACCGGTCGCCGTTGCAGGCCAGGCACCGTTCGGTCACCACCCGTCCCTCGCCGTGGCAGCGGTGACAGGTGCGGCTGACGGTAAAGAAGCCCTGTTGAAACCGGAGCTGGCCGGAGCCGTGACAGTTTGGGCAGCTTTTAACGGCTTCCTTGTTCCGGGCGCCGCTGCCCTGACATTCCGAACAGGGTTCCGTGCGCGGAAAACGGATG
>JBGPIL010000035.1:0-14805 GCA_041484905.1 Nitrospiria bacterium | reverse complement strand
GATCACGTCCTGCCGGACGGCGGACTGGGAAACCGATTGCGCCGTCTGCCGGGAGGGCACATGAAACCAGCCGTCGCCCCCGCGCGGCACACTCAACCGGGTCGTGGTTTGTTTTTGCCAACTGGCGCCGTCATAGACATCGTAGGCCGTGCCGCGCCAGTAGATGGCAGCCTTGGACAGGATCGTTCTCGAGGTCACGCCCACCCGCATCACGACGGTCGGGTCCTGCTTGACCGCCCCGATCATGCCCAGTTCGACCCGTTCGGAAAACCCGATCCGGTTGGCCGTCGACGACCCGCCCGATTGCATATAGCCGGAGCTCATTCGCGGAATCAGGAAAAAGATCACCAGCGTCAGCAGGAACGTTCCGACCGCGGTGATTGTCGTCATCACGAAAAAGGGCCAGCGAATCACGGCCAGGTGGCCGGGCGTGGTCTGCTGCTCCGCTTCGAGCTGCAGGGTGTAGAGCATCAGCGTCCAGGGAGTCAGGACGACATAGCAAAAGAAGACGACGCCATAGGGCAGCTCCGCCGTGGTCGAGGTGGAGGCGAGCAGCTGGAAAAAACCGATCAGGTAGAGATGCAGATAATCCCGGCTCCGCTCCAGCGTGAGCAGCTTGTAGACCATCAGATAGAGCAGCAGGTGCAGGCTCGCCGTCAGAAGATCGTACTCCAGCGCCACCCATTCAACGACGAACAGGGCCAACGCTCCCAGCGTCAGCCACCGCCACAGGACCGGCGAGAACCAGGGCTTCGCCCCCAGCCGCACGCGCACGGCGCTGACGGCGACCGCGGCATATCCCATCGCGACCAACACCGGCCAGAGCAGCCCCGACACCCAGAGAATGGACAGGGAGGAGAGGAGCACGCACCAGGTCACAACCTGCAGGGCCGGCGTAATCGGCATCCCCGCTACTCCTCGACCGGCTCGGTGCTGGCCGGCTCGTTGGGACAGGTGACCAGCGTCCGGATTGTCCGGGACGGTTCGGGCCATGCGCCGGGCACCGTGCCGGCCCCCTGTCCGGAACGATTCCCGGCGGCGGTCTGCTCCCAGATCGTCAGCGCCACCCACAGATCATCCGGCGAGCCGGCCCGCCACGCCCGGATGGTCTGGGGCCGGATGGTCTGTGGATGGAGCGGCGGCGCGACCGGTTGCTCACGCTCAGACAGCCCGGCCGCCGCGAGCCACGCCGACAGATCGGCCAGCAGGGGAGACGGCCCCGCGTGACGAAGCGGGGGCAGCAGCGCCAGCGTTCGCAACAATTGCCCGATGTGGACCCGCCCCTGCCTGGGCGGCAGATACGCGCCGGCGGCGAAGAGGCCCAACCGCCAGCCTTTTCGGCTCCATTCGACAGCCAGGGTCGCCGCCAGACTTACCGCGCGCTCGCATCGGGCATCATAGAGCGCCGCCCCGCGTTCCGTGGCCGATTCCGACGGCCAGCGCAGATCGAGCGCGAGCGTCACTTCGCGGTGCTCTTCCTCATCCGCTTCCCGCACCAGCAATTTGGCCTGTCGCGCCGAACTCTTCCAGTGGATCATCCTGGCGTCGTCGCTGTCCTGATAATCCCGCAGGACAAAAAAGCCGCTGCCCTGTCCCCGCCGGGCGCGCTCCAGCGCCTGCCCCACCGGATTGACCAGCCCGACCGCTTGGTCGCCGGAGAGCAACGCGGGCAGCACCAGCACCTCCTCGGCAATCGGAATCAGCAATCGTTTGGTAAAGAGACCGAAGGGGAAGCGGGTGCTCACTTCCACGCCGCGGAGTTGATACCGTCCCCGGCGCTCAAAACGCGTCCGATAGGTGACCGAGCGGCTGTCGCCCGGCGGCAGGACGAAAATGGACGGCTCCCCCGCCGCCGACTGCCCGGCGGCATGTCCGATCGGAGCCGACGGCCGCACCGCGTCCGACGAAGCTTCCTGCACGTGCAGGAGAAACGACGGGAACAACCGGTTGTGGTTGGTCACCACCACGGCAATCGGGGTGGAGGCGCCGGCAAAAATGGTCGATGGCGTCCGTCGGCTGACTTCAAGCCGGCGCAGACATTGCTCGGAGAGCACGCCCGACAGCGTGATGAGGCTGAGGAGCAGCGCCAGGACCAGATAGAGCAGATTATTGCCGGTGTTGATCGCCGCCAGCCCGACGGCCAGCGTGACGAGCACGAAGCGGGTGCCCAGCGGGGTGAAGGTCAACGACCGGCGCCGGTACCGCAGCAGTCGCTCGATCCATTTCATGGCGGAGCGAGCCGCTTAGAGCGGCACGGGAATCGAGGTGAGTAGTTCGGCCAGGACTCGCTCGGCTTCGCGGTCGTGCGAGGGGCCCAGGTCCATCCGATGCGAGACGATCAATCGGTGGGCCAGGACAGGAATCGCCAGGGTTTTGATGTCGTCCGGCAGACAGTAGTCGCGCCCCTGGACGAGCGCGTGAGCCTGGGCGGCCTGATGGAGGGAAATCGCGCCCCGGGGGCTGGCGCCCAGCAAAAACTGATCGGTCTGCCGGGTGGCCCTGACGATCGCCAGCAGATAGTCCACCAGACTCTCGTCCATCCGCACCCCGTCGATATGCTGCTGCAGCTCGAGCAACTGCTCGATGGTCAGCACGGGGTTCAGCGCCGAGACCGGGTGGTTCAGATGCGAGCGGGTGACTACTTCCCGTTCGTGCGGCGCATCCGGATAGCCGAGTCGAATCCGCATCATGAAGCGATCGAGCTGGGACTCCGGCAGCGGATAGGTGCCATGATGCTCCATCGGATTCTGCGTGGCAACCACCATGAAGGGCCGCGGCAGCGGATAGGTGTGGTTATCGACCGACACCTGCATTTCGTTCATCGCCTCGAGCAGGCTGCTCTGGGTCTTCGGCGTCGTCCGATTAATCTCGTCCGCCAGCACGATATTCGCAAAGAGCGGCCCCTCCTTGAATTCAAACGCCTGGCGCTGCTGGTTGAAGATCGTCACGCCGATGACATCGGAGGGCAGGAGATCACTCGTGAACTGGACCCGGCGAAACGTGCAGGAGAGCGACCGGGCCAGCGCCTGCGCCAGGGTGGTCTTGCCGACACCCGGCACATCTTCGATCAACAGGTGGCCGCGGGCCAACAGCGCCGTCACAGCCAGCTCGATGACTTCGTCCTTGCCCTTGATGACCTGGCCGATGTTGGTCTGAAGGGTTTTAATTAATGAAAATGATGACATCGATGCGGCCGCCGCCCCCTGAATTGACTCCCTTTGGTTGAGTCTAGCAGAGGGGTTGGGAAGCGTCAAAGGGAGGTCGCTGGGTAAGAAGGTCGCTAGGTGGCTAGACAATCCGATCAAGATGGTTTTCCTAGCGACCCAGCAACCTAGTCACCCAGCCACCCACTCCGTGTTAAGATGTCGGAAAGGAGGAGATATGTTCATCGGCTTAACGGGAGGCATTGCCTGTGGAAAAAGCCTGGTGGCCCAATGTTTTCATACCCTTGGCGCCTTCATTATTGACGCCGATGAACTGGCCCACCGGTTGCTCGAACCCGGCCAACCCGGCTACACCGCCGTGCTGGCAACATTCGGGCCTGCTCTTCTTGATGGTGGTGATGGCACCCCCATCAATCGCCGCCGACTGGGCGGCATCATCTTCGCCGATCCGGCCCAACGCAAGCAGCTCGAAGCCATTCTGCATCCGTTGATCTTCGCTGAGGCCGACCGGCAGCGGGCTACGCTGGAAGCCGCGCATCCCAAGGCCTTGCTCATCTTCGTCGCGCCGCTCCTCTTTGAGACGGGCGCCGACCGGCGTGTCGACCACACCATCGCCGTTGTGGCCGATGAGGTCACGCAGGCCAGCCGCCTGATGGCAAGGGACGGGCTGAGCCGGGAGGAGGCGCTGCAACGGATTCGCGCGCAATGGCCCGTCGCGGAGAAACAACGCCGGGCCGATGACACGATCGACGGCGCCCGCCCTCAGGATGAGGTCCGCCGCCAAGTCACCAAATTGTATAAGAAGCTGACAGGTGGCTAGGTGGTAGGGTTGCTGGGTAGCTAGGCAATGCATCAAGGTTCTACCCTAGCGACCTTACTACCCAGCTACCTAGCCACCTTGTTTGATTGTTTTCTCACAATTGACTTTCCTCTCGAACTGCCCATAGAATCGCCTTATGTCCCGCCACGATCGAGCTGCATCACGCCTCATTACTAAAGCGGTGATTCCCGCGGCCGGTTTGGGCACGCGCTTTCTGCCGGCGACCAAAGCCTCGCCAAAAGAGATGCTCCCGCTGGTCGACAAGCCCATCATCCAATATGTCGTGGAAGAGGCGGTGGCTTCGGGGATCACGGAAATTATCATCGTGACGGGACGCGGCAAGCGGGCCATCGAGGACCATTTTGACGCCGCGGTGGAACTGGAGCAATCGCTCAAAGCCAACGGCAAGGTCGAGCTGTTACAGGGACTGCAGCGACTCAACCGCCTGGCCAATATCTGCTACGTCCGCCAGCCCAGCCCCAAAGGACTCGGTGATGCGATTCTCTGCGCCGAACCGTTTTTGAGCGGCGAGCCGTTCGCCGTGCTGCTGGGCGATGATATTATCGATGCGAAGGTGCCGGCCATCGCCCAACTGATCGCCGTGTATGAGCAGTTCCATCGGCCTGTCGTGGCCGTGCAACAGGTGCCGACCAGCGAGGTACATCGCTACGGCATCATTAAAGGCCGGCAGGCCGGACGCAACCTGTACGATGTCACCACGCTCGTCGAGAAGCCGACGCCCAGGCAGGCGCCGTCGCGCTTGGGCATCGTCGGCCGGTACATCCTGACGCCGACAATTTTTACCTGGCTCCGCCGGATCAAACCGGGGCGGGGCGGCGAGATCCAATTGACCGACGCGCTGGCCGGTTGCGCGGCGACGGAAGGACTGTATGGTTGGAAACTCATCGGTCAACGGTACGATGCCGGAGACAAGCTGGGTTTTCTGAAGGCGACGGTGGAACTCGGCCTCAAGCATGCGGAACTCGGCCCGGCGTTTCGCCGCTATCTGCATCAACGGTCGTCATGATGGACCGCGGCTTCATCGGCATCGATGCCCCCGGGCAAACCCGGTGGCAGTTACCCAGCGCGCAACGCGCGCGTGAGGGGGAGGCTCCCAAGGCGGGGACAGATTTGAAATCTGTCCCCAGCAGGGAGGGGGCGACGCGAGCCCCTACAATGGACCGGGCGGGCTGAGGCCGCGCGCATGGACATCCCTCGACTCGCATCCGGCGTCATGAAAGGGGGGCAGGCGGCCCCGCCGATCGACCTGTATGAAACGGATGAGGCCGTGATGCTGGCCGTCGATCTGCCGGGCATCGATCCCGCGCGGCTCCGCGTCAGCGCCAACGATCGCCAGGTGCGCATCGAAGGAGGGTGCCGGCCGCATATGGTCCAGGGCCGCTATCTTCAGATGGAACGCTGCCACGACGAGTTTGCCCGGCCGCTGATGCTGCCGGTGGCGGTCGATCCCCATCGGGCCGTCGCGCGCTATGAACGGGGCGTGCTGGTCCTGATGCTGCCGAAGATCCGGGACCGGCGCAATACGACCATCGCGATCCCGGTCATTGGGATCTGACGGGGAATCTGACAGGGAATATGACAGGGGACAGGAGAACAACACGTGGCCACACCCGCTGAACCAGAACAACCGCCCATCGAAATTCCGCAGACCATGCCGCTGCTCCCGATCCGGGACATTGTCGTCTTCCCGGCCATGGTGCTGCCGCTCTTCGTCGGCCGCGATCTGTCGATCAAGGCGATCGACGAGGCGCTGGCCACCAATCGCATGGTGGTGCTGGCCACGCAACGCACGCTGGACGTCGAACAGCCGAAACCGGACGACATTCATACCATCGGCACCGTCGGCATGATCATGCGGATGCTGAAGTTGCCCGACGGGCGCACCAAGATCCTGGTCCAGGGGCTCGCGCGGGCCAAAGTCGTCGAATATCTACAAACCAGCCCCTTCTACCGGGTGAAGATCGAACGGATCAAAGAGACCAAGATCACCGAATTGACGCTGGAAATCGAGGCGCTGATCCGGGCGGTTCGCGAACAGCTCGACAAAATCGTCGGGTTCGGCCGCGTGCTGCTGCCCGACGTGCTCGCCCTGGTCGAAAATCTTGACGATCCCGGCCGTTTAGCCGACATGGTCGTCTCGAATCTCGGGCTGAAGGTGGAGGCCGCCCAGGAGGCGCTGGAGATCGTCGATCCGCTGGCCCGCCTCCGCAAGGTCAACGATCTGCTGGCCAAGGAGCTGGAAGTGCTCTCGATGCAGCAGAAGATCCAGGCCGAGGCCAAGGGGGAGATGGACAAGATCCAGCGGGAATACTTTCTGCGCGAGCAGCTCAAGGCGATCCAGAAGGAGCTGGGCGAGTCGGACGAACGGGCCGAGGAGATCAACGAGTTCCGCAAGCGGATCAAGGACGCCAAGATGGGCGAGAAAGTGCTCAAGGAGGCGGACAAGCAGCTGACCCGGCTGGAAAAGATGCATCCCGACAGCGCCGAGGCGACCACCGTCCGCACCTATCTGGAATGGCTTGTTGAACTGCCCTGGAGCAAAAAGACCAAGGACATCCTTGATCTGAAGGCGGCCCAGAAGATTCTGGATGCCGACCACTATGATCTGGAAAAGGTCAAGGAGCGCATCCTGGAATATCTGGCCGTGCGCAAACTCAAGGAGAAGATGAAGGGGCCGATCCTCTGCTTCGTCGGTCCGCCTGGGGTCGGCAAAACGTCGCTGGGGCGGTCCATCGCCCGCGCCCTGGGGCGGGAATTTGTCCGCGTCTCGCTGGGCGGCATCCGGGATGAAGCGGAGATCCGCGGCCACCGGCGCACCTACGTCGGGGCGATGCCCGGCCGGATCATCCAGGGGATCAAGCAGGCGGGTTCCAACAACCCCGTCTTCATGATGGACGAGATCGACAAGATTGGCATGGATTTTCGCGGCGATCCGTCCGCCGCACTGCTCGAGGTGCTCGACCCGGAGCAGAATAATTCGTTCTCCGATCATTATCTGGGCGTGCCGTTCGATCTGTCCAACGTCATGTTCATCACCACCGCCAATTTGATAGATCCCATCCCGTCCCCGCTGCGGGACCGGATGGAAGTGATCTACATCTCCGGCTATACGACGGAAGAAAAAGTCGGCATCGCCAAGAGCTTCATCGTTCCTCGCCAGCTGACCGAGCACGGGGTCAAGCCCTCGCAGGTGAGCTTTACCGATGCGGCGCTGGAGACCATCATCGGGGAGTACACGCGGGAAGCGGGCGTCCGCAATCTGGAGCGAGAAATCGCCAGCGTCATCCGGAAAGTGGCCAGAAAAATCGCCGAGGGCAAGGAGAGCGGCGCCCAGATCGTCCCGGCGAATGTCCATCGCTTCCTCGGCACGACGAAGTTTCTGCCGGAATCGGAGCAGGAGCGGGACGAAGTCGGTGTCGCCACCGGCCTGGCCTGGACCGAGTCGGGCGGGGACCTGATCTATGTGGAAGCCTCCGTGGTCAAAGGCAAGGGCCATCTGACCCTGACGGGCCATCTGGGCGACGTGATGAAGGAGTCGGCCCAGGCCGCGCTCAGTTATATCCGGTCGCGTGAGAAAAAACTGGGGATCAAACCGGACACCTTTGCGAAGCATGATCTGCACATTCACGTCCCGGCCGGCGCCATCCCCAAAGACGGCCCCTCCGCGGGGATCACGATGGCCACCGCGCTCGCCTCCGCGTTGACCAATGTGCCGATTTCCAAGGAAGTCGCCATGACGGGGGAAGTGACGCTGCGCGGGCGCGTCCTGCCGATCGGCGGGTTGAAAGAAAAACTGCTGGCCGCCAAACGGGCCGGGCTTAAAACCGTCATCCTGCCGGCGCGGAACCGCAAGGATATCGACGATGTGCCCAAGCACGTTAGGAAAGGGCTGCATCTGGTCTTTGCCGAAACGATGGATGACGTGCTGCGCACCGCGCTCAAGCCGTCCCAGCGACCACAGGCCAATGGTCGGCCCAAACCGCCCGTCAAGCCTTCCCTCCGTCGACCGTCTCGTGTCGTGACGACCAAACCCTCCGCCAGGATCGCCCCTTAACCACAGCCATGCAGGTCGGCCAACTGGGTGAACAGCAAGTCATCGAGGCGCTACTGCGGCCGTGGCCCACCCCAGGATCGGACGTGCCGGTGGGGCCGGGCGACGACTGCGCTATGGTCAGACGCCGCGCCGGCTCCGCCTGGCTGGTGACCACCGACCAGTTGATCGAAGGCACTCATTTCAAATGGTCGTGGAGCACGGCCGCGCAACTGGGCCGGCGGGCGGGCGCGGTCACGCTCAGTGACATCGCCGCCATGGGCGGTGTTCCCCGCTACCTGCTGGTCAGCCTCGGCCTGCCGCGTCGCACGAGCGTGGCCACGGTCACCCGTTTTTACGGGGGACTACGGCGGCTGCTCTCCCGCTACAAGGTGCAGTTGATCGGCGGCGATACGGCGGCGGCCCGTCGCTTTCACGCCGTCATGGTGGCCATTGGCGAAGTGGAACCCCGGCTGGCGGTCACTCGATCGGGCGCCAGGCCCGGCGACTGCCTCATGGTCACGGGCACGCTGGGCGACGCCGCCGCGGGGTTGCAACTGCTCCGCCGCAAGGCCCGCCGCGCGCCCCGCTCGGCGTCAGCGCGCGCGCTCATCCGTCGGCACCTCGCTCCCACGCCGCGCCTTGAGGCCGGTCATGCCCTGGCCAGGCATCGGATTGCCACCGCCATGCTGGATCTCTCCGACGGACTGATGATCGACCTGGGCCGGCTCTGCCGGGCCAGCGGCGTCGGCGCCACGCTGGTGGCTGATCAACTGCCGATTTCGCCGTCGCTCGCCGCCTATGGTCGTCACACCAGGCAAAATCCGCTCCACTTTGCACTGGCCGGCGGAGAAGATTATGAACTGTTGTTTACCGTCCGGCCCGTGGCAGCGGCCCGGTGCATTCGGCTCCTACGTCGTCTGCGGCTGTCCTGCCGGAGGATCGGGACAATCGATCGCCCGACGACCGGCCCGGCGGTCAAGGTCATGTCGGGCGGACGGTCGCAACCGCTCCGCTCATACGCCGCCGCGCAGCGCATTCGCGGCTTCGAACATTTTGGAGCGTCGGCCCGAGGGGACGCGGCGTGAAGCGCTGGCAGATGGTATTCAGGCGTGGGCTGTCTCGCCTGATCCTGCGGCTGAACCGGATGATCCATCTCGGCGAGTCGCCGGAGCGCACCGCCTTCGCCTTTGCGCTCGGCGTCTTCATCGCATTTACACCGACGTTTGGGTTTCACTACGTCACGGCCCTCGTGATCTTCTGGCTCCTTCGACTGAACCTGCCGGCACTGCTCACGGGCACAACGGTGAACAATCCCCTGACGATCGCCCCGATCTACAGCTTCTGCCTCTGGATCGGCCTGTTGCTGGTCGGGGGCAGAGAGCCTCGCAAGCCGATCGATTGGGAGCTTTCGTGGTCCTTGATCAAGCAACTGCGGCCGCTGGTGGTCCCCTTTCTCGTGGGGACGCTGGTCGTCGGGACCATCGCGTCCATCTGCTGCTATTGGCTGGTCTACCGGTGGCTGCTCTACCGATTGGCACGGCGCCGACGGCTGGCCGAGCAACGGGCGACGAAACGTTCGGCCTCCTTGGCCGGACGGGTCAAGGGGCAGACGGGACCATTGCCTCCGCCGGTTTAGTCGCTCACCAAAACATTCGTTTCCTGCACAGGCCGATCAAAAAGTCTCAACCCCCGCTCTGGCGGGTACCCGAAGGCCGCAGGCTCCGAGGGAACCGGAGTCCGGCCATCTCGCAGAGCGGTGGTCGGATGAGGATTCCCGACGAGGCACCCATTGCGGCGCCGCCATTGCCTCGCCGTTATGACAAGAGACCGGGAAAACGCCGCAGATAGATGCCCTTGGGCAAGCCCGGGGGCAGCTACCCAGCCCTGCCGGCAGGCAGGCGCGAGCCCCTGCAATAGATTTTTTCAGCGGCCTGCTAGGCGCTGACGGCAAGTTGTTCCGCCACATCCAAACGGACGCCGATAATTTTGGAGACGCCGGGCTCTTCCATCGTCACGCCGTAGAGCTGATCGGCAATCTCCATCGTTCGTTTGTTGTGGGTCACAATCAGAAATTGCGTCTGCTGCACCATGGTCTTGAGCACGGTGGTGAACCGTCGGACGTTCTCCTCGTCCAGCGGCGCGTCGATCTCGTCCAGCAGGCAAAAGGGGCTGGGGGCGATCAGAAAACTCGCCATCAGGAGCGCGATCGCGGTCAGCGCCTTCTCGCCGCCTGACAGCAGATGAATCGTGCGCAGCCGCTTGCCCGGAGGCTGGGCCATGATTTCAATGCCGGACTCCAGCGGATTTTGCTCGTCGAGCAGGGCCAGCGCCGCGTGGCCGCCCGGGAAAAACCGGCCGAACAGCTCGCCGAAGCGGCGGTTCAATTCGGCGAAGGTCTCCAGAAAGAGACTCTTCGTCGTGCGATTGATCTTGGCGATCGCTTCGCGCAGATCCTCCATGGAGCGGGCCAGGTCGGTGTCCTGCTTCGTGAGAAATTCATACCGCTGCTGCAGCTCCTCGTATTCCTCAATCGCGGCCGGATTAACGGGGCCGAGCTGCTCCCGCTTGGCCTTCAGCGCGGTCAATTCCTGCTCGGCCGAGGCGATGACCGTCTCTTCAGATGGCAGGTCGGCCTCTTCATCCGGCTGACCACCGACATCTGGAACGGTCAGCAACGGCGCCGCTTCCGCCACGGCGGCCTCCGGCGTCAGATGATAGACCGTCGCCAGAAAATCGGCCACCCGGTTGACCTCGTAGCCCGCCTCCAACCACTGCTGCTGGCCCTTGACGACAAGCTCCTGCAGTTGCTCGAGCCGCCGCCGCTGGTCTTTCTCTTCAGCCTGTCGCACCCGCAACAGCGTTTCCTGTTGCGCCACGTCATCGACCGACGTCTGCCGGCGAGCCCGAAGCACACCGACCGAGGCGGCGGCGCTTTGCTGCTGCTCCCGCAGCCGGCCGGATTCTGCTTCCGCGCGTTCCCGCTGGGCCGCCAGCCACTGCAGGCGGGCGCGTTTTTCATCGAGCTGCCGCGTCACCTGCCCGGCCAGTTGACGCAGGTGCTCAACGGTTGCAGCACATTGTTCCACCCGTTCGCCACCACTCGCCACGCCGACTTTTAATTGCGTCAACCGCTCCTGGGCCGCGTCCCGTCCCTGCGCCGCCCCGGCGACGGCGGCGCTCTGTTCGGTCAAATCGGTTTCCAGCCGCTGCCGCCGTTGCGCCAGTTGCGCCAGTTCAAGCTCGACCTCGTGGTGCCGTCGACCGACCTCCGCCTCCTCCTGCGCGATCGACGTCATCTCCTGATCAAGCAGCGCCAGTTGCATCCGGAGCCGTTCTTCGGTCTGTCCCAGCTGATCCACTTCCTTCTGCTGGCTCATCGCCTCCATCTGCAGCGCCTGGATGGCATCGCGTTGGAGTCGCTCCTGCGTCGATGCCGCCTCCAGCCGTGCCTGCAACGCCTCGCCCTGGCGGGAGCAGTCCGCCACAGCAGCGCCCAGTTGCGGCAACTCCGTCTCCAACTGCTGACGGAGACGCCGCTGCTGGAGGAGACCATGGCCCTGGCCCGAGCCGGCTTCCGGCGGATGGCCGCCGGCAATCACGCCGCTGGACAGGAAAAGATCGCCATCAATGGTGGCCATCAGGCCGCCGGCCGGCAACGCCGGTTGCAGCCGCACGGCCTCGTCCAGGTCGGCCACAACCCAAACCCGTCCCAGCAGGCGGGTGATCAGCGGTTCGATCACCTCAAGAGCCGCCCCGGGCCGAGGTGTGACCAATCGGGTCGCCGGGATCAGGTGTGGATCGGAGAAGGCCGGAGGCTGATCCGCTATGACGGTCTGTGCCGTCAGCTGCCGCGCGGGGAAGAAGTGGGCTCGTCCGATCGTATGCTGCTTGAGAAACACCACGGCCGCTCGAACAGTCTGCACGTCCTCCACGACAAACGCCTGCAATTGTTCCGACAAAGCCGCTTCAATCGCCCGCTCGTAGGATGGTTGTACGTCGATCAGATCGGCCACCAGGCCGTGCAAGTCGGAAGCGGCCAACGGGCCGTAGGTGGTCAAGGTCTCACGCAGTTCGGTTTGCTGGCGCAGCAACCCCGCCTCCAGCTCCTGCAGCGAGGCAAGGCGAACCGTCGCTTCGGTCAACGACGCCTGCCGCTGGTCCTTGGCCAGCTCGACGGCGGCCAGCGCCTGCCGGCTCTGCTCAATGGCGGCCAGCGCCTCATGATGAGCCGTCTGGCCATGGTTCATCTGTTCCGTCAAGACCTGCCGGTGCCCCAGGGCCGCTACCCGCTGCACGGTCGTCTGGGCCAGTTCCTCCTCCAACCGTCGCCGTTCATTCGACGAGCGCTCCCGCTCGCGCTGGAGCGAGACGCTTCTGGCCTGCAAGAGGGTCAGCCGGTTTTGCGCCTCGCTGACCGCGGCGAGCGCGGCAAAGAGTTGCCGGTTCAACAGCTCCTGGGCCTGGACCGCTTCGTCGGCGGCACGCTCCCGGGCTTCGGCCTGCGCCTGGTATTCCTGGAGTGCCGCTTCCCGCTGCTGCTGTTCCCGCTGCAGGTCGCTCAAGGCCGCCTGCCGCTCGGCCACCTCCGCATGCTGACGGGCAATCGCCTCATCCAGCCGGGCCGCCTCGTCGGTCAGTTGCCCGGTTTCCGCGGCCCACGCCGCCTGTTGTTCCCTCAGATGCTCCAGCCGGCCGGCCGCCTGCTGCTGTTCCGCCTCGCGGCTGAAGAGTTCCTGTTCCACGGCACGAATCGCCTGGTGCGCCTCCACCTGCGCGATTTGCAACTGCTCGATCTCGGCCGCCAACGCGCCGACGGCGGCCAATTGCTGCGCCTCGGCCTGCTGTCGTTCACTCTGTTGCCGGGCGGCGTCAGACTGCCGCGCGCGCAGCGCCTGCAACCGGTGCACAGAGAGCGAGAGCTCCAGCGTGCGGATCCGCCCCGCCAGTTGCTGCGCGGCGTGCGCTTTCTTGGCCTGACGGTCCAACGCGTTGATCTGCCGCTTCACCTCGCCGATAATATCCTTGACGCGCAGCAGATTCTGTTCGGTCGCCTCCAATTTTCTGACGGCTTCAGCTTTTCGCAATTTGTACTTGGCAATGCCGGCCGCTTCTTCGATCAGGCCGCGCCGCTCCACCGGCGAGGCGTTGATCAGGCCGTCGACCTTTCCCTGTTCGATGATCGTGTGGCCTTTGAAGCTGCCGCCCGCCTCGAGCAGCAGATCCCGGATGTCCTTGAGCCGGCACGGGACCTTGTTGATCAGATATTCGCTCTCACCCGAGCGAAACAGCCGGCGGGTCACGGTCAATTCGCTGAACTCGCCGAAGCGCGACGTCAAGGAACCATCCAGCTCCTCGAAGGTCAGAGACACTTCCGCCATGCCCAGCGGCTTGCGCCGTTCGGTGCCGTTGAAGAGGACGTCTTCCATGCGATCGGCCCGCAACGTTTTCGCGCTTTGCTCGCCGATCGCCCAGAGGACCGCATCCGAAATGTTGCTTTTGCCGCAGCCGTTCGGCCCCACGATGGAGACAATGCCGTGGGGCACGGTGATAACGGTCCGGTCGGCGAAGGATTTAAATCCGAAAAGAGTGATTTGTTTTAAGCGCATGAACCACCATGTGCCCAGACAGGTCTGGGATTGCGATGCGGTGCCCTCAGGGCGGGACTTCCCACGCGCCTTTCTATAGCATAATCAGGTTGATATGTAAAGACAAAACCACAACGTACGGTGGTCGATGTAATACACTGTCTGCTATCTAGTGGGTAAGCGGTCAGGCGATGGGGGAACTTGCAGCGTAAAATTGACCCGTCGCCGGTCAAGATCGACCCCGGTCACCTTGATCGTGACGGGATCGGCCAGACGATAGCGGTGGCGCACCCCCATCAGGGTGTGGTGAGCTTCATCGTAGCGGTACTGATCCTGTGGCAGCGTGCGGGCGGAAACCAATCCCTCGACAAAAATATTTTCCAGCTCCACAAAAAGGCCGAAGCGGGCCACGCCGGTGATAAAACCCTGAAAGACCTCGCCGATTCGCCCCAGCATGAAGCGGGCTTTTTTCACGTTGACGACGGCCCATTCCGCCTCCATGGACAGCCGTTCCCGCTCGGAGCTGCGCTGTCCGAGTTCCGGCAGCAAGCCGACCAGTCGTTCCCGCTCGGCGCTTGACGGCGGGCCCTGGCGAAGCACCTGCTTCAGAATCCGGTGCACCACCAGATCGGGATACCGGCGGATCGGCGACGTGAAATGGGTATAGCAATCCGATCCCAGACCGAAGTGGCCCTGGGCTTCCGGACCGTACCGGGCGCGCTTCATCGAACGCAGCAACAGATGGTTGAGCAGTCGTTCCTCCGGCCGCCCTTTGGCGGTCTCCAGCAGCGCCTGCAAAGTGATGGGCGATTTCAACGCCTCGGTTGCCGACGGAGGAACGTGCCCGAATCCCTTGGCAAAATGGCTGAAAGCGGCCAATTTCTTCGGATCAGGCGGTTCGTGGATCCGATAGAGCATCGGCACATCCAACCGGGTCAAATGGACGGCGACGGCCTCGTTGGCGGCGAGCATGCACTCTTCGATCAGCCGGTGGGCCACGGTCCGCTCTTCACGGAGAATGTCGGTCGGCCGGCCCTGCAAGTCGAGCAGAATCTCGGGCTCCGGCAGGTCGAAATCGAGGCTGCCCCGCGCCATCCGACGGCGGCGCAACCGGTCGGCCACTTCCGCCGCAAGCTGCAGCATCGGGCGAAGCGACCGATACGGTTCGGCCGTCTCATCGGG
>JBGPIL010000034.1:0-15040 GCA_041484905.1 Nitrospiria bacterium | reverse complement strand
ATCCCCTCGCCCGAGGAGCGGTACCGCGCCTATCCGCACCAGCTCAGTGGCGGCCTCCGGCAGCGGGTCATGATCGCCATGGCCATCTCCTGCGAGCCGGCGCTGATCTTCGCCGATGAGCCGACGACGGCGCTCGACGTCACCATTCAGGCGCAGATTCTCGATCTGTTGCGGCGCTTGCAGCGCGAGCTGCAGCTGTCTCTCGTGCTCATTTCACACGATCTGGGCGTCATCGCCCAGATGGCGGACGAGGTGGCCGTGATGTATGCGGGGCGCATTGTGGAACAGGCCCCAACCGCCCGGCTGTTTTCCGAACCGCTGCATCCCTATACCCAGGGATTGATCCAGTCGCTGCCGCGTCATGCGCCCAGGGATCGCGGGCAACGGTTGACGGCCATCCCCGGCTCGGTGCCCCGGCTGCAGCAACTGCCCTCCGGCTGCACCTTTCACCCGCGCTGCTCCGTGGCCATTAACCGCTGCGTGACGGAAGAACCGCTCTTAAAACTGCTGGCCCCCGAGCATGAGGCCCGCTGCTGGGTGGCCGAAGCGGCACGCTCCCAGCCCGTTTAAGATGCTGCCCTCTTCGATCATGGACCCGACGCAGGCAGGCCGCCCAGCCAATCCATGGCTTCTTGAGATCAAGGCGCTGACGAAATATTTTCCCGTGGAGCGTTCCCGCTTGGGCCGGCCGCCCAGCTCTCCCAGCGCCCCCCCCAGTTCCAAGAACCCCGCCGCCGTCCATGCAGTCGACGGCGTCTCGTTCTCGATCCGGCCCGGCGAAGTCCTGGGGCTGGTGGGCGAATCGGGCTGCGGCAAATCGACCGTGGGCCGGCTGATCCTCCGACTGCTGGAACCGACGTCGGGCGAGATCTGGTTCGAAGGGAGCAATCTGCTGACAGCCAACCGCCGGGAGTTGTTCGCCATCCGCCGCCGGATGCAGGTGATTTTTCAGGATCCCTACTCGTCGCTCAATCCCCGGATGCGGATCGGCGACGTCCTTGAAGAACCGCTCGTGATTCACGGCATCGGGGCGTCGAAGTTGGAACGACAGCGGCGCGTGGTCGAACTGCTCGGGCAGGTCGGATTGGACGAATCGGTCGTCTTCAAGTATCCGCATGAGTTCAGCGGCGGCCAGCGGCAACGGATCGGCATCGCGCGGGCGCTCGCGTTGCAGCCCAAGTTGATCGTGGCCGATGAGCCGGTCTCCTCGCTGGACGTCTCAATCCAGGCCCAGATCATCAATCTGCTGGAGGAGCTGCAGGCGGCCTATCACCTGTCGCTGCTCTTTATCGCGCACGATCTGCACATGGTGCGCCACGTCAGCGACCGCGTCGCGGTGATGTATCTGGGCCGGATTGTCGAACTGGCCGATACGGAAACGCTCTTCACCCGCCCCGCTCATCCCTATACCCAGGCACTGCTGGCCGCCGCGCCCGCGCTGGAACCGTCCCCCAAGCATCCAACGGATGGAACGGCCCTGCACGAGCCATTTCTGCTGGAGGGGGATCCGCCCAGCCCGATCGATTTGCCGACCGGCTGCCGGTTTTACTCCCGCTGCCCGAAACGAATACCCGATTGTCAGAAGATCGACCCGCCGTTGATCACGCTGGCGCCGGGCCACGAGGCCGCCTGCATTCTAGCCACATGAGTTCGGTGCGGCGCCTGATCCTCGCAGGCCTCATGGCGGCCGGCTGGCTGGCGCTGTCTGCCGTCGCAGAGGCCGGCGCGCTTTCGATTCAGTCGGTCGCGCCGGGCGTCTGGGCGGTCATCGGCGATGAGGGCCACGCCAACGCCGGCTTTATTCTGACCCGGGACGGGGTCGTCGTGATCGATTCCGAGATCAATCCCCGCGCGGCCGAGGCGATGGTGCGGTCGATCCGCAAACTGACCGCCCGACCGATTCTCTACCTGATCAACACCCACGCGCACGGCGACCACACCTTCGCCGATCACGTCATGCATCCGACCAGGGGCATCATCGCCCACGAACGCACCAAGGTCGCGCTGGCGACCCGGGGCGCGCAGATGCTCAAAGACTATCCGAACGTCGTCGGCGCCAAGAACGCCGAAGGCGCACAGGTCACCCTGCCGACCATCACGTTGACGGACCAGATGACGCTGCCGATCCCCGATCGGACGATCATTCTCCGCTATCTGGGCATCGGCCACACCGTGGGCGATCTTGTCGTCTGGCTGCCCGGCGAGCGCGTGCTGTTTACCGGGGACCTGGTCGTCGTCAACCAGCTCCCGTGGCTGGGCGAAGGGGAAACGCGGGAATGGCTGAAAACACTCGCCCGGATGAAAGCACTGCCATATGAACGCATCGTGCCCGGGTCCGGACCGGTCGGCGACCGGCGGAGTGTCGAGCGATTCGAGCGCTACCTGTCGGCCGTGCGCCGTGTCGTCATCGAAGCCTTTCTCAAGCGTCAGCCCCTGGAGCAACTGAAGCGGACCACGTCATTCCCTGAGTACAGCCATGATTTGAAGTACCGGGAGTGGCTCCCGCTGAACCTCGAACACGCCTATCGGCAGATGGAAAAGGAACGGTAAGCAACCCAAACCGCCTTGACAGTCCTCTCACCGGTGCTAGATTTATTTGTATACACGCAGATGAATCAAGTGTAAATCCGATGGGGATGATCAAGGGGAGAGTCGGAATCTCCCCTTGATTTCAATAACGGAGCGGGAGCGGAATGGCTGAGCAGCAACTTCGAGGCAAGAGTCTTTCCGCCATCGCCAAAGACGTGGCCGACGGCTTCATCGTGTTCAATCCCCTGGTCCTCAAACACCTGGATCCTCTGGCCTTCAGAGAGCTGCTCCAGCAACTGAAAAGAGCCCAGATCACCGCACGGGCGGCGAAGTTCCCCCTCCATGATATCGACGGAATTCGGAAGCGGAATATGCGGCTTCAGCGTCTGCACCAGGCGATCAACATCGTGGAACACGAAGCGAGGGAGCGTCGCCTCTCGCTAGCCTGACGGCTCTCCGCCGTTCGTTCCTAACCCCTCTGTAACGAGCCCGGTTCGACCGTCGCAATAAAGGGATGGAGCCGTTCCTTGGTAGCCAGTTGCTTGGCCGTCCGGTCGGCTTCCTCCCGCGTCGCGAACCGGCCGATCCTCACCCGGTAGGTCACGCCATTCGATGACGACCCCGTCGCAAGGTAGGCGTCGTGACCCTTTTTGCTCAACTCCTTGATCATCTGTTCCGCCATCGACTGCTGACCAAAGGCAGCCACCTGAATGGTGTAGCGGAGCCCGCTGTTCTTGGCCGTCGTTGTATCGATGACAGGGTTCTTGGCGGGCGTCGGTTTCGGCGCCGCGGTATGTAACGGAGGCGGCCCGGCTTGGGACGGCGCGGCCGATTTCGGCGGCGCGGCCGCAGTGGTTGATTTCGACGGGACCGGCGCGGGTGACGGGGCATTCGAGGGGGTCAGGCCGACCGTACCCACCGGATCATGTGACTGTTTTTTCAACGTTTCATAAAAGGTGAACTCGGACGGCGCCACCGGCGCGCCCCCGGCCGTCGACGGACCGGGCGAGGGAGCCGACCGCATTGCCTTCCGCTCCGCCTGCTCCCCCCGCTTCAATGAAAAGCCACCCGGTGGGGGACCAATCGTCATGGCACCCGGCACCGGCTCCGCGTTTGGCGCCGATGATACGCCGGCGCCGCCAAGGAGGAAATTCAACCCCACCAGCAGACCGATCACCACCAGCAGGCCGGCCAGGAGAAAGGGTTTCAGGCCTGCCAGCGATGACTGAGGCCGTTTGGCATGGCCGCTGGAGATCCGTGTGGGCGCGTGCCCTTCGTTCCGTGGCTCCGTGGTCATACAGACCTCCCCGCGCGCCCTCTGTGTTCTGTTCGAATAAACATGGCATCTCCGTAACTGTAGAAGCGATAGCGCGCCGCCATCGCCGCCCGGTAGGCGGCCAACACCCGTTCGCGACCGGCAAACGCGCTGACCAGACAGAGCAGCGACGATTTGGGCAGATGAAAATTGGTCAGCAGCGCATCGACCACGCGGAAACGATACCCGGGTGTGATAAAGAGTTCGGTCCGACCACGCCAGGGCTTCACCGTGCCATCAGTCGCCGCCGCACTTTCCAGCGCGCGCACGGTGCTCGTACCCACCGCGATGACCCGGCCGCTCCGTTGGCGGGCCGCGGCCACCGCCCGGCCGACCGAGGCATCGATCTCGACCGACTCCGCCGCCATCCGGTGCTCATCAATTTTCTCGCAGCGAATCGGCTGAAACGTGCCGACGCCGATGTGCAGCGTCAACCTGGCCACGGGAATCCTGCGCTGCGCCAGCTGCCGGAGCTGTGCAGCGGAAAAATGGAGGCCAGCCGTCGGCGCGGCGACCGACCCCGGCACGGCGGCATACACCGTCTGATAGCGGCGGCGATCGAAACGCTGCTCGACCGCTGTGTCCGACCGTTCAATATAGGGCGGCACCGGCACGCGGCCGATTCGAGTCAGCCATTTCACCACATCGCCCTGGCCGTTTGATTGGACCGTCCAGCGGCCACCACCCTCATCGCCCACGACCGTCACGCCGTGGCCGTCCGAACAGCGCACTTGTTGTCCCTCGCGCAGCCGCCCTTTGGCCAGCACGCTCCAGCGCGTGGCCTCCGTCGGGTGCAGAAAGAGCAGCTCCACGCGACCGCCCGTGTCGGTTTTTTCCCCAATCACGCGGGCCGGAATGACCTTGGTTTGATTCAGCACAAGAAGGTCATCGGGCGTTAGTTCATCGAGAAAACCCTGAAAACGGCTGTGCTGAAACTCGCCAGTCGATTGGTCGAGGAGCATCAGGCGGGCCGCGCCCCGGCGGGCCGGAGGCCGCTGGGCGATCAGCGCGCGATCGAGCGGATAGTCGAAATCGGTCAGCTTCATCGTCGGCTCCCAGCCATTATACGCCCCGAGATGTGATCGATCAACCCGCGACGATCGGGTCGGTTAACGGCGCGTGAAGAACCAGAAGAACAACGACAGGATGAGACTCAGGATCAGGCTGGTCGCCAGCGGGAAATAGAACGAGAAGTGCTTTCGCTCAATCAGAATATCGCCAGGCAGCAGTCCCAACCAGGGGATTCTGCTAGCGAACAAAAACAATCCGCCGATGCCAACCAGCAGAACACCAAGAACAATCAGCCCCCGTCCCAGCTCCTGCGCCATACCATTCCGTCAACGGCCGTACGTGGCAGTGAGCGTCGCCTTCGCCAGGGCGTTCTGATTCAGATAAAAACCCACCATGGCGCCGCTGGCGTCCGCTTTGAGCGGTAACTGATCGACCTTCAACGCATAAACGGTAAAGATATACCGGTGCGGTTTGTTTCCCACCGGCGGGCAGGGACCGCCGTAGCCCTGCTGGCCAAAATCGGACATGCTTTGGACCGCCCCCTGAGGAGCGAGCCCGCTGTCGGGCTTGCCGGCATTGGCGGGCAGTTTATTGACAGAGGGAGGAATGTTGAAAATGAGCCAATGCCACCAGCCGCTGCCCGTCGGCGCATCGGGATCATAGACCGTCACGGCGAAGCCCTTGGTTTCCTTTGGCGCATGCTGCCATTGCAGTTCCGGCGAGACGTTGCCGCCGGTGCAGCCGAACCCGGAGAAAACCTGTTCCATCCCCACCGTCCCCTTTTCTTTCACCACCGGGCTGGTAACCTGAAACTCCGCAGCAAAACTTGGAACAGCTATGAGGACACTCACCATCGCCAACCAGAATCGAGTCATCGTTGCTTCCTTTCGTTCAATAACCTTGGATCGGTCCTTCACAAAATCTCGGAGAAACACGGGACCATTGTATCGTAAAGGTCGACGGCGCACAAGCGCAGACCACGCTTGATGAGCATATTGTTTCATACACCTAAATATGGTAATCTATACACACTGGAGAAGAAAGGAACTGCGCACATGGCGAGAACCAACATTGACCTGGACGACCGACTGATCTCGACCGGCATGAAGATGGCCGGCTGCAAAACGAAAAAGGAGCTCGTCCACCTGGCGCTGAAGGAATTCATCGCCAAGAAAGATCGGAAAAAGATTCTCAAACTTGAAGGGAAAATCCACTGGGCAGGGAATCTCCATGAGATGAGAAAGAGCCGGGCATGATCCTGGTAGACAGCTCGGTCTGGATCGACTTCTTCAACGGAACCGATTCCGTCTTTAGGAAAAAACTCCACCAACTCATTGAAGAAGAGGAAGAAGAACTCTGCCTGTCAGCCATCCATCTGACTGAGATATTGCAGGGAATCAAGAGTGGCACTGAATTCGAGCGGACCAAACGGCACCTGCTTTCGTTCCCGGTCTTTCTGCTCAAAAACACCAACACCCACATCCGAGCCGCCAAAATCTATCGGGCTTGCCGGCAAAGCGGTAAAACCGTCAGAAAAACCATGGACTGCCTCATCGCCGCCGTGGCCGTCGAAAACGGCCTCACCCTCTTTCACAACGATCGTGATTTCGACAAAATTGCCGCCTGCACCAAGCTAAAAACATATGCTCTTACCTAACCAAAAAATGTACTCCGACCCCAATTGTTGCAATTGTTCGCCTAACCTAATGCTAACATTCGATCAATCGCCCGCTTCGCCTTCACGCGGATGTCCTCCGGCACGGTCACGACATACTGCATATCTTCCAGCGACCAGAGGAGTTTTTCCAGCGTGTTGACCTTCATATGCGCGCAATCGCACCACTGGCAGGCGGCAAACACTTTCTTGGTGGGATTCTCCTTCTCGATCCGGTGCAGCATGCCCGTTTCGGTCGCAATGATCACTTCCCTGGCGGACGAGGCTTTCACGGCCCGGCTGATGCCGCTGGTGCTCGCGACCTGATCGGCCAGCGCGGTCACTTCTGACGTGCATTCCGGATGGGCGAAAATCTCGGCGTTGGGATGCTCCGCCTTCGCCTGAAGCAGATCGGCCGCCATGATCCGAAAATGGGTTGGGCAGTAGCCGTTGTAGAGAATCATCTTTCGGCCCGTCTGCTTCATCACATGCTCGCCAAGGAACTGATCAGGAATGAACAGGATCTCGCGGTCCTTCGGGATCGACTCCACCACCCGCACCGCGTTGGATGAGGTGCAGCAGATGTCGCTTTCGGCCTTGACCGCCGCCGTGGAGTTGACATAACAGACAACTACAGCGCCGGGATGTTGGGCTTTGAACGCGTGCAACTGCTCGACCGTGATCATGTCGGACATCGAACAGCCGGCTTCCAGATCTGGAATCAGGACCGTTTTATCCGGACAGATGATCGCCGCCGTCTCGGCCATAAAATGAACACCGCAGAAGACAATCACCTCGGCGTCGGTTTTAGCCGCCTGCTGGGAGAGTTCCAGCGAGTCACCGACAAAATCAGCCAGGTCCTGAATCTCGCTGACTTGATAATTGTGCGAGAGGATGACCGCCTTCCGCTCGGCCTTAAGCTTAAGGATCTTCTCGGTCAGTTCTTGTTCAGTTGATGTAATCACTTTGCCTCAATCCGCGTCCTTTGTAGCCAGTAGACAGTAGCCGGTAGCCAGGAGAACATGACGGCGGTCCAGCCTACTGGACCCTGCCTACTGCCTACTAGCCCCTTTAATTAACTCCTCAGCTATTTGAATCGCATTGAGCGCGGCGCCTTTGCGCAGATTGTCCGAGACGATCCAGAGGTTCAGGCCATGCTCAACCGATCGGTCCTCCCGGATGCGCCCGACGTAGACGGCATCCTGACCGGCAGCATCCAACGGCAACGGATAGACGGCCCGCTTGGGATCGTCCATCACGATCACGCCCGGCGCCTCGGAAAGAAGCGCCCGCGCCTCGTTGGCGCTCAACGGCCGTTCCAATTCGATGTTCACCGATTCGGAATGGCCGCGGAAGACCGGCACCCGGACGGTCGTGGCGGTAATCCGGATGGTCTGATCGTCAAGGATTTTCCGCGTCTCGTTGACCATCTTCAGCTCTTCCTTGCTGGAGCCGTCATCGGTGAAATCATCGATGTGGGGCAGGCAGTTAAACGCAATCTGATGCGGATAGACCTTCTGCTCCACCTCCTGGAAACCCAAGACCGCCCTCGACTGCGCCAACAGTTCGTCCATGGCCTCCTTGCCGGTGCCGGAGACCGACTGGAAGGTCGTCACCACGATCCGGCGGATGCGCGCGGCGTCGTGCAGGGGTTTGAGCGCCACAACCATTTGAATGGTCGAGCAGTTGGGGTTAGCGATTAGCCCTTGATGATGCTCAAGCGCGTCAGGGTTCACCTCCGGCACGACCAGCGGCACCGCCGGTTCCATCCGAAACGCACTGCTGTTGTCGATCACAATCGCGCCCTGCTTGACCGCCACGGGGGCAAACCGCCGGCTCACGTCGGCGCCGGCCGAGAAAAAAGCAAAATCAAGTCCTTTCAATGTGTCGTCGGTCAACTCGGCAACAGTACCCTTCAACCCTTCGGGATCAATATACGATCCCGCAGACCGCACCGAGGCCAGCAACCGCAGCTCCTTGACCGGAAACTTTCGCTCCTCCAAGATTTCAATCATCTCGAGGCCGACCGCGCCGGTGGCGCCGACCACGGCGACGCGGTAGCCCTCTTTGCGCTTACGCAACACGAATCGCTCCCGTCTGCTCCACCTGCGCGACGACCAACCGCCCCATTTCAGCCGTGCCGATCGGCGTTATGCCCGGCCTGGCGATGTCGGCTGTCCGATATCCGGCCCGCAGGACCGCCATCACCGCCTGTTCAACGGCGACGGCCGCCGCCTCATGGTCGAGCGTGTAGCGCAGCAACATGGCGGCCGAGAGAATCGTCGCCAGCGGGTTGGCCTTGTCCTTGCCGGCGATGTCGGGCGCGCTGCCGTGAATCGGTTCGTAGAGCCCCTTGCGCCTGCCGTCGTTCCGCCCATCTTTCCGATCAACCGTCGCATCACCCAGGCTGGCCGACGGCAACAAACCGATCGAGCCGACGACCTGCGCGGCCTCGTCGCTTAAAATATCCCCGAACAGGTTGGTCGTCACGATGACATCGAACTGCCTGGGATCCTTGATCAGTTGCATCGCACAGTTGTCCACGTACATGTGACGCAACTCCACATCCTGAAAGTCCTTGTGCACGGCGATCACGACCCGGCGCCACAGCTCGGATGATTCGAGCACGTTCGCCTTGTCGATCGATGTGACCCGTTTGCGCCGGCGCCTGGCGATTTCAAACGCCACCCGGGCAATCCGTTCGATTTCATGTGTCGTATAGACCTCGGTGTTGATGCCCCGTTCCTGACCCGGTTGTCCATCAAGCTTCTCAATCCCCTTGGGACGGCCGAAGTAGATTCCTCCGGTCAACTCGCGCACGACCATAATGTCCGTTCCCTCGACCAGCTCACGCCGCAGCGGAGAGGCATCGACTAGTTCGGCAGAGAGCACGGCGGGCCGCAGATTGGCATAGAGCCCCAGCGCCTCCCGCAGGCCGAGCAACGCCCGTTCCGGTCGAATCGCATAATCCAGCCCTTCCCATTTCGGCCCGCCGACCGCGCCAAGGAGCACGGCATCGCTCTCTTTCGCCACGGCCAGCGTCTCCGGCGGCAACGGCCGACCGGTGGCATCGATCGCCGCGCCGCCGACAAGTACTTCCTTGAACTGGAAAGCAAGACCAAATCGTCGGCCGACGGCGTGCAGGACCTGCACGGTCGGCGGCATGATTTCCCGGCCGATTCCGTCGCCGGGCAAAACAGCGATCGTGGTCATTGAACGCTCACCGTGGGAGATCAGGGATTGCGTTTGTCGTTGCTGGGCATGACGCCGATCTTGCCCCGTTGCTGCCAGTAGGCGAGTTTGTTCAGCGCGTTCAAATAGGCCCTGGCCGATGCGATGATGATGTCGGTATCGGCGCCCTGACCGATCGCGGTGCGGCCGTCCTCCTCAACGCGCACGGTCACTTCCCCCTGCGCGTCGGTCCCGCCCGTGATCGCCTTGACGATATAGGCGTGCAACCGGCTCTTCGTCGCGATCATCGCGGCGATTGTCCGGTAGGCGGCGTCAACCGGCCCGTCGCCATGGCCGGTCTGCCGGCTCCGATGCCCGTCGATCTCCAACTCCACGGTCGCCGTCGGCCGTTCGCCCGTGCCGCTGGCCACCTGCATGGCGACCAGTTTGTAGCGTTCCGGGATCCGGAAAATCTCCTCGGCGACAATGGCGTCCAAATCCTCCTCGAACAACTCCTTTTTCTGATCGGCCAGATGCTTGAACCGCTCAAAGGCCTTGTTCATCTCGTCATCGGACAATTTATAGCCCATCGACTCCAGTTGGGTGCGGAAGGCGTGGCGGCCCGAATGTTTGCCCATCACCAGCTTGCTCTGGACAATCCCAACAGACTCGGGCCGCATGATCTCGTAGGTCGTCTTGTCCTTCAGCAGGCCGTCCTGATGGATGCCCGACTCGTGCGCGAAGGCGTTGTCGCCCACGATCGCCTTGTTCGGCTGGACGACAATCCCCGTAATTTTGCTGACCAGTCGGCTGGCCCTGGCAATCTCCTCCGTGACGATCTTGGTGTCGGCCTGGTAATAATCCCGGCGCGTCCGCAGGCCCATGACGATCTCTTCCAACGAGGCGTTGCCGGCCCGTTCACCAATACCATTGATGGTGCATTCCACCTGGCCGGCCCCCTCAAGAACGGCCGCCAGCGAATTGGCCACCGCCAGGCCGAGGTCGTTGTGGCAATGGACGGAAATGACCGCCCGGTCGATGTTCGGCACGTGCCGGCGCAAGCCCGCGATCAGCGCGCCGAATTCCTGCGGCGTCGTATAGCCGACGGTATCCGGGATGTTGACGGTCGTGGCGCCCGCGGCGATCACCGCCTCCAGGACTTCATACAGATACGACGCTTCGGAGCGGGTGGCGTCCATGGGCGAAAACTCGACGTCGCTCACGTGGCCTTTGGCCCGCTGCACCATCTCGACCGCGCGCGCCAGCGCCTCGGCCCGTGTCATGCGGAATTGGTGTTTCAGATGAATGTCCGACGTGGAGAGAAAGGTGTGAATCCGCACGTTGGCGCCGCCGCGCAGCGCCTCCCAGGCCCGGTCGACGTCTTCCGGCTTGGCACGGGCCAGGCTGCAAATCGTCGGCCCCTGCACTTCATTGGCAATGCGTTTGATCGCTTCAAAATCACCCGGGGAGCTGTAGGCAAAGCCCGCCTCGATCACATCGACGCCGAGCCGGGCCAGTTGCGTGGCGATGGCCAGCTTCTCATCGGTGTTCATGCTGGCGCCCGGGCATTGCTCGCCGTCGCGCAGTGTCGTGTCGAAGATTTTGATCATCCGTGTCATGGCCGTATCCTGTTCCCCTGCTCTCCTGTTCTATTGATGCGTTGACAAAAAAGCCCTCTTCCCGCCGGCAGAGGGCCCCTTGAATCGTCCTGATGGACCGATCACCGGGCCCGATGTTCCCCGCTTTCCGTGAGCGGCGGCCGACGGACTTTTCTAGTCAGCAGGCGTAGCGGCGACTCCACCAGGCCGGAGAGTGCATAGAGGGCGAACACGGCGAAGAACATCACCTGCGGCGCCAGCGTAAACATGATTAATGTTAACACCGACCCTACCAGCAATTCAAACGGCCGCCGCTGGGGCAGGTGCAGTGATTTAAAAGCGCGATAGCGCACACGGCTGACCATCAGGAAGGCCAGCAGATAGGTCATCAGCAGGATGATGATGGGGCGCAGCTCCTTGCCCAATCGAAGAATGTGATCATCCAGGAGCACGGTCGCGGCAATCAGGCCGGCGGCCGCAGGAATCGGCAGGCCCGTAAAGTAGCGGCCGTCCCCGCCGGCCGCCTGAACATTGTAGCGGGCCAGTCGCAACGCGCCGCAGGCGACGAACAAAAAGGCGGCCACCCAGCCCAGCCGGCCGTAGCCGGTCAACGCCCAGGTATAAATCAGCAACCCCGGCGCGATCCCGAACGAGACCAGATCAGCCAGCGAATCATACTCCAGACCAAACCGGCTCGACGTCTTGGTCAACCGGGCGATCTGACCGTCCAGGATGTCGAACACGACGGCAACGAAAATCGCCACGGCCGCGCGGACATAGTTGGCCGACATGACCGAGACAATCGCATAAAAACCGCTGAACAGGTTGCCCGTGGTCAGCAGATTGGGCAGCAGATAGACGCCGCGTCGTCGATGCACCAGCTCGCTCATGCCATCACTCCAATCACGCTCTCACCAGCCCGCACCCGGTCGCCCACCCTGACCCTCACGTTCACCGACGGCGGCAGATAGAGGTCAACCTTCGAGCCAAGCCGAATCAGGCCGAACCGCTCGCCCCGGTTCAAATGCTCGCCCGTCCCGACCCACGTTTCGATCCGGCGGGCCAGAAACCCGGCAATCTGCACCACCAGCAGCTTCATCCCCCGATCCGACTCGATCACCATCACCTGATGCTCATTCTCCAATGACGCCTTCGGATGATACGCCATCAAATACCGCCCAGGAAAATAGTGTATCGCCCCAACCTTCCCCGCGCAAGGCATCCGGTTGACGTGCACATCCACCGGACTCATGAAGATCCCCACCCGGATCATCTCCGCCTGGAGGAACCGTTCCTCCCGGCAGGGGTCGATCTCCACCACCTTGCCGTCGGCGGGTGACACCAGGAGCTGCTCACCCTCCGGCGGAACCCGATGCGGATTCCTAAAAAACCACAACAGGAAAAGGGCACCGATCAGAGCCGCCGTGGGCACGATCAGCAGGCCGACCAGCCAGCCGACCAAGCCGACAGCGGCCACCGCGCCGATCATCGGCCAGCCGGCTCGCACAATGGGCCAGTCCGACCCAACCCGGCTGACCGGCGCGGGCGATTCAGTTCTTGCTGCGGTCAACCAGCTTCCCTTTGGCCAGCCACGGCATCATGTCACGCAACTTCTTGCCGATTTCTTCGATCTGATGAGACTCACCCTGTTTGGCCAGCGCGTTGAAGACGGGGCGATTGGCCCGGTTTTCCAAAATCCATTCCTTGGCGAACTGGCCGCTCTGGATCTCCGACAGAATCTTCTTCATCTCCGCCCGGACCTCCGGCGTCACCATACGCGGCCCACGGGTCAAGTCGCCGTACTTGGCGGTGGTGCTGATCGAGTAGCGCATGTTGGAGATGCCGCCCTCATAGATCAAGTCGACGATCAGTTTCACCTCGTGCAGACATTCGAAATAGGCCATCTCGGGCGAATAGCCGGCCTCGACCAGCGTTTCGAAACCCGCCATGATCAGCGCCGTCAACCCGCCGCACAGCACCACCTGTTCGCCGAACAGATCGGTCTCCGTCTCCTCGCGGAACGTGGTCTCGATCACCCCCGCCCGTGCACCACCAATGGCGGAGGCGTAGGCCAGGCCGATCGCCCGCGTGTTCCTCGACGGATCCTGATGAATCGCCAGCAACGCCGGCACGCCGCTGCCCTTTTGATATTCCGACCGGACGAGATGGCCGGGCCCCTTGGGCGCCACCATGAAGACGTTCAGGTCCGGCCGGGGCCGGATTTGTCCAAAATGGATGTTGAAGCCGTGGGCAAACGCCAGGTAGCGGCCTTCACGCAGTTGCGCGGCCAGTTCCTGCTCGTAGAGCATCGGCTGCTCCGGATCGGGTGCCAGCAGCATCACGATGTCGGCCTGCTTCGCGGCGTCGGCCACGGGCATCACTTTGAAGCCGGCCTTCTCGGCCTTCTGCCAGGACGATCCTGGCCGCGCGCCGATCACCACAGTGACGCCGCTGTCCTTCAGGTTGCTCGCATGCGCGTGGCCCTGGCTGCCGTAACCGACCACGGCCACCGTCTTGCCCGACAGAAGCGCCTTGTCCGTGTCCTTGTCATAAAAAATCTTCATGGCCTGCCTCTCCGCTTCAGGTCGCCTGCTCGATTTTACGTTTTTCCTGCTGGACGCCGGCCCGAAACTCTTCCCGGCCGATGGCGATGCGCCCCGTCCGCACCAGCTCCTTCAATCCAAGCGGGCGCAGTAGGTTGATCATCGCCTCCACCTTCTCCGTATCGCCCGTCACCTCGATCGTATAGGTCGTCGGCGACGAATCGATCACCCGTGCGCGGAAAATATCGCTGATTCGCAGCGCCTCGGCCCGGTCTTCCGGCCGGGTGTGCACCTTCACTAGAGCCGTTTCCCGGTCGACGTGCCGGTGCTCGGTCAGGTCCACCACCTTGATCACGTCGATGACCTTGTTGAGCTGTTTGGTGATCTGCTCGATGATCCGGTCATCGCCGTGGGTCACGATGGTCATCATGGAGACGGACGGATCGACCGTCGGCGCGACCGACAGACTGTCGATGTTGAAACCGCGCCCGCTGAAGAGGCCGGCCACGCGGGACAGCACCCCGAATTTATTTTCCACCATGAGCGAGATAATGTGTTCCATCGCTGAGTCCGTGGGCGCCCGAGACGGCGGCCCCCAAGGGGCGCCGCAGCCAACGCGCCGCTAGGCCGGCAGGGCCGATTCCTTATCCGATTCCCGCGACGACTGGGCCTGCTCCGGGCTGGGATCGCCCAGGATCATTTCGTTAATCGCGGCGCCGGCCGGCACCATGGGATAGCAGTTCTCGTACGGATTGACGATCATATCGATGATCATCGGCTGCCGGTCTTCGAACGCCTCCCGCAACACCGGCTCCACCTCGTCGGGTCGCGATGCCCGCAAGCCCTTCAGCCCGTAGGCTTCCGCCAATTTCACAAAATCGGGCGAGTGATCCAGCCGGCTCGCGGAATAGCGGCCGCCATAGAAGCTCTGCTGCCACTGGCGCACCATCCCGTGGTGCCGGTTGTTGATAATCACCACCTTGACGGGCAAATGATAGGCCGCGGCCGTCGCCAATTCCTGCAGATTCATCTGAAAACTGCCGTCGCCGACGATGGCCACCACCAGCTGATCGGGGAAGGCCTTCTGTGCGCCGATGGCGGCGGGAAACCCGTAGCCCATCGTGCCCAACCCGCCGGAGTTGAGAAAGGTCCGGGGCTGAAGAAATTTGTAGAACTGCGCGGTCCACATCTGGTGCTGCCCCACATCGGTGGCAATGAT
>JBGPIL010000033.1:0-15179 GCA_041484905.1 Nitrospiria bacterium | reverse complement strand
TCATCACCGTGCACGTGCCGCTCACGCCCGAGACGACCAAGTTGATCAATGCCGACAGCTTCAAGTTGATGAAGGACGGTGTCCGCTTGGTCAACTGCGCCCGCGGCGGCATCGTGGACGAGACCGCGCTGTACGACGCGCTCGTCAGCGGGAAGGTCGCCGGCGCGGCGATGGATGTCTTCGAGAAAGAACCGGTCGATCCGAGCAATCCGCTGCTGAAGCTGGATGCCGTGGTCTGCACGCCGCACGTCGGCGCGGCCACCACGGAAGCCCAGGAACAGGTGGCGGTGGCCATCGCGGAGCAGATCGGCGATTACCTGGTCAAAGGGATCATCCGCCATGCGGCCAATCTGCCCTCGGTGCCGGCCGATCTGCTGCCCAAGCTGCAGCCCTATCTGGTGCTGGCGGAAAAAATGGGCGCATTTCTGGCGCAATTATATGAGGGGGCGCTGCAGCAGGTCACGATCGAATATCGGGGCGAGGTGGCGGAGCTGAACACGGCGCCCCTGACCATTGCCGTGCTGCGCGGACTGCTCAACCCGATTCTGGAGAACAACGTCAATTATGTCAACGCACCGGTGGTCGCCAGGGAGCGCGGCATTGAGGTCCGGGAGGTGCGCAGCGATGAGGCCGGCAATTTCACCAGCCAGCTGGTGCTCAAGATCAAGACCGACCGCGGGACGGAACAGGTGGGCGGCACGCTGTACAAGAAGAGCGAGCCGCGCATTATCACCGTGAACGGCATCCCGCTGGAAGTGACGCCGTCCGGCTCGATGCTCGTGCTGGTCAACAACGACCAGCCCGGCGTCATCGGCAAGATCGGGACGTTGCTGGGCGACAGCCGCGTCAACATCGCGCGGATGGAATTGGGGCGTGAGGCGCCGAACGGCCGGGCCATTTCCGTCATCGGCATCGATGCGCCGATTCCCGCAGCGTTGCTGGAGCAATTGCGCCGGCTGCCGCAGATTCTCTCCGCCAAGCAGATTCGCTTGTAACCGGTTACACCGACAGGCAGGCATGTTATGACGCGCGCGAAACAGCACCCGCGAGCGATGAGCCCCGTTGGCGTGGCGTCGCTCCTTCCGGAGCGCGCCCGCCTGCAGCGCCAGCTCGAACAGCGCGCGATTGACCACTTCACGCGCGCGGGCTATCAAGAAGTGATTCCCCCGCTGGTTGAGTACCTCGACGTGATCGCACCCGTCCTGGGCGGCGGGCTCGTGGAGCGCGCCTACACGTTTGCCGATCGGGCCACCGGCCGGCTGATGGTGTTGCGGCCCGATGTCACCCCTCAGATTGCCCGGATGGTGGCCCAATTGCTGGCGGACCAGCGCGGCCCCCTGCGTTTTTGCTATCGTGCCACGGTCTTTCGCCATGAGGAAGCGCACGCGGGCCGGGAGCGGGAGGTCATGCAGGTGGGCGTCGAACTGATCGGCCCCAGCGATGCCGCAGCCGATGCCGAGATGATCACCTTGGCCCTCTCTGCGCTGAAGGCATTGGGCATCGACGGCGTGCGGGTTGCGCTGGGTCACCCCGGCGTCTTCGAAGGGCTCCTGGAGGGGACTGATGCGCCGGAGCCGGTCGTCCGCGAGTTGCGGGACGCCCTGGCCCGTCGGGATCGGGCGGAGCTGACGGCCCTGGCCCGAAAAGCGTTGTCGTCCAAACAAGCGGGACAGATGGAGTCGTTGCTCGACAGCATCGGCCAGCTCGATGTGCTGACGGAAGCCGGCCGGCGGTTCAGAGCGGACAAGGACGGGAAAACAGCCGGGGCGATCCAGCGATTGAGCGACATCTACCAGTGCGTCGACAAGGCCGGCTACGGCTCATCGGTGCTGATCGATCTGGGCGAAGTCAGGGGTTTAGACTACTATACGGGGATGGTGTTTGATCTGTTCGTGCCGGGCATCGGCTATGAGGTCGGCGGCGGCGGCCGGTACGATCAGCTGATTGGCCGGTTCGGCGTGGACCGGCCTTCAACCGGCTTTGCGCTCTCCGCCACGCCGCTGCTCCAGCTCCTGGCCCGTGACGAAGAGAACAGGGCCTCCGGCGATGGCGCAACGGGGAGGACGGGCCGGCATGGCGATTAATCCGTTTGCCGTCGGCCTGGAGAAACTGCCCCCCCAGAATCTTGAGGCGGAGCAATCCGTGCTGGGAGCCGTGTTGCTGGACAACCACGCGCTCAATCGCGCGATGGAACTGCTGATCGCCGACGATTTTTACAAAGAGGCCCATCGCCGGATCTTCCAGGCTGTCATCGAGTTGAGCGACCGCAATGAGGCGATCGATTTGGTGACGCTGACCGAGGCGCTGAGGCGGCGGAACGATCTGGAGGGGGTCGGCGGCGCCGCCTATCTGACCGAGCTTGTCAACGCCGTCCCGACCGCGGCCAATATCAGCCACCACGCCAAGATCGTCCACGAAAAGTCGTTGCTCCGCCAGTTGGTGCAGACGTCCACCGAGATCGCCGCCCGGGGCTACGAATCGACCGGGCGCATCGAGGAGTTGCTCGACTACGCCGAACAGCGCATTTTCGGCATCTCCGATGCCAAGATGAAGTCGCCGTTCCACCCGATCCGCGAAATCGTCAAGGAAAGCTTCGAGATGATCGAGCGGCGGTACGAGCAGAAGGAAAGCGTGACGGGCGTGCCCACCGGCATTCCCGAGCTGGACAATCTGACGGCCGGGCTGCATCCGGGGGATTTGATCATTGTCGCCGGCCGTCCCAGCATGGGCAAGACGGCTTTTGCGCTGAACATCGCCCAGTTTGCCGCGATTGAAAAGCGGCTGCCCGCGGCGATCTTCAGCCTGGAAATGGCCCGCGAACAGCTGGCCATTCGAATGCTCTGCGCGGAGGCGCGGGTCGACGCCCACAAATTGCGCTCCGGCTATCTGGGCGCCGCGGACTGGCCAAAGCTGACCGCGGCGGCGGGGCGCATCACGGAGGCGCCGATCTTCATCGATGACAGCGCCGGCCTGTCCGTGCTGGAGTTGAGGGCCAAGGCCCGCCGGCTCAGCCGGGACCAGGATCTGGCCCTGATCATTGTGGACTACCTGCAGCTGATGCGCGGCCGAGGTGATGCCGACAACCGGGAGCAGGAAATCTCCGAAATTTCCCGCTCTTTGAAAGCGCTGGCCAAGGAACTCCGCGTGCCGGTGATTGCATTGTCTCAGTTATCGCGCGCGGTCGAGAGCCGGACGGACCGCCGGCCGCAACTGTCGGATCTCAGGGAATCGGGCGCCATCGAACAGGATGCGGATGTGGTGATGTTCGTCTTTCGTGAGGAAGTGTTCAAGCCGACCGAAGAGAACCGCAACATGGCCAAGATCATCGTCAGCAAGCAGCGCAACGGGCCGACGGGCGATGTTGACGTCGTCTTTTTGAAGGAATACACGCGGTTCATGCCGCATGCGGCGGGTTACTGACCCCTCGACGCAGGCCCCGCTCTCAGCCGGGGCTGCGCTCACCTCGTGCCGAACCTCGGTGCGAGCGGGATTCCGCCCATGGATGAGTCCTGGGCTCCACCGCCTAAATGAGAGGAGCGCACAATGTTTGGTCTCGGCATGCAGGAATTGCTGATCATTCTGGTGATCGTGTTGATTGTGTTTGGCGTCGGGAAATTGCCGGAAATCGGTGAGGGGTTGGGCAAGGCCATCCGGGGATTTAAAAAGGGCATGTCGGAGGGGCCGGATCAGTCTGACCCGAACTCTCGCAATTCAAACGACACGCCGCCCAAGCCCCCTCAGACGCCGTAACCTGTTTTCTTTTCTGAAAAGTCCGCCGTTCCGGTTTGACTTCATCCCAACCCTGTGTTTTAATCAAAATTAC
The DNA here is from genome assembly GCA_041484905.1 of Nitrospiria bacterium. Lineage (GTDB taxonomy): Bacteria > Nitrospirota > Nitrospiria > JACQCE01 > JACQCE01 > JACQCE01. Next base: position 11,356 of record JBGPIL010000033.1, on the reverse strand, counting down.
TATCTTCTTATGGCTATGCGGCAACTCCAGAGGGCAGACGGTCACAACACGGGGAGGCCGGTTTCGTTTCTTCCCCCTGCCTCCCTCTGCGTGCTCATCCTGTCAGGTGTCGCGCTCCTCGGTGCGGGCTGCAGCATCCTGCCGCATCGCCCCGCGGTTTCGACGGTCGCCGTTGCCGCGGCTGATGGTGCGCCGGAAGAGCCGATCCGCATGGCGCCGGCCGAAGCCTATCACCATGCGCTGACCGCCATGCTGGCCGAGCGCGACGGCGACGGCAAGCGCGCGATGGAGGAATACCTCGCGGCGTTGGCCATCGACGAGCAGTCGGTGTTTTTACATGTCCGCGTGGCCGAGCTGCTCATGCGTCAGGGGCAGTTGCAGGAGGCGATCGGGTACGCCAAGCGCGCACTGGCGTTTGACCCGCGCCATGTGCCGTCGCTGCTGCTGATCAGCAGCGCGTTGGCCGGCATCGGCCGCCCCGAGGAGGCCGTCGGGTATCTGGAAACGGCCGTGCAGACCGACCCCGGCCGTCTTGACCTCTATTATAATCTCGGACTGCTCTACGCCAATGTAAAACGCTTCGAAAAGGCGAGGGCAATGATCCGGCGCGCCATCGAGCGCGATCCTGAATCGCCGATCGGCTTTTACTACCTCGGCCGTGTCGAGAAGGAGGCGGGCGATGATCGCAACGCCATCAAGGCGTATGAAACCGCTCGAAAACTGGACATGGACTTTGTGCATTCGACGCTGGCCCTGGGTGAATTATATGAGCAGAAGGGGCAGTCCGAGAAGGCGGTGGCGTTGTACCAGTCCTATCTGGATCAGGGTGGCGACCGCCGGACGGCGGAAGTTCGCAACCGGTTGATCCAGCTCTACCTGCGCCAAAAGGCGTCCGACAAGGCGCTGGCGGTGCTCGACGCTGCGATCGAGGAAGATCCGCAGGATATGGAGGCCAGGCTTCGGCGCGGGCTGATCCTGATCGATCTGCAGGAGTTTGACAAAGCCATCCGGGAAATTGTTGTGGTCTCCGACGCCCACCCGAACGACCAGCGGTTGTTGGGGTATCTGGCCGCCCTCTATGAGGAGACGAAGGATTTTGACCGGGCGATGGCGTTGTACGAGCGGGTGGCGGCGCTGGCTCCTGACAGCCCCGAACCACTCTTCCGTCTGGGCGCCCTCTACGGTCATCGGAAGGAAACGGCCAAGGCGCTGAGCTACGTGGAGCGGGCGGCCAAGATTGATGCCCAGCGGGCAGACCTCTATCTGGTGAAGGGCTATATTTATCTGGAAGCTGAACGCTATGACGAGGCCGCCAAAGCCTTCGACGCCGGCATCGCCATCCACCCCGATCATGCCGATCTGCACTTTAACCTGGGCACGGTCTATGACAAGCTGAACCGGCTCGACGACCTCGCCGCGCAGATGGCCGCCGTGCTCCGGATCGATCCAAAGCATGCCAACGCCCTGAACTATCTGGGCTACACCTACGCGGATCGCGGGATCCGGCTCAACGAAGCCGTCGACCTGATCAAGCGCGCCCTATCGGTGAAACCCGATGAAGGCGCATTTGTCGACAGTCTGGGATGGGCTTACTATAAACTCGGCCGGACCACAGAGGCGTTGAAGGAATTGCAGCGGGCCATCCAGTTGATGCCGGACGACGCGGTCATTCAGGAGCATCTGGGCGAAGTGTATCTGAAGAGTCAGCGTCTTGAGGAGGCCAAGGCCGCCTGGATCAAGTCGTTGCGCCTCGATCCGAGCAATCAAAAGTTGCGCAGCCGATTCGAAGCGGCCGGTTTTGGCTCGGCCCCGGACGTGCCATCGTCCGGCGACTCCACTGCGACACCCGACAGGAAGCCGCAATCTCCCACAGCCAGTGGACACAAGGAAACCGCTGTGTCGCCATCGCCGTCCGGCACCTGATCCCCCGTCTGTTCCCTCTTTTTCGCCCTCTTTTTTCGCATGGGTTCGTGGCGGGTCGCCGCGGGCTGACGAGAATTGTCACCTGTGCCGCCGTAGATCGGCGGATTGTGGCTGGAAAGAGGGCGTCGTGAATGGAACCGGTTGAAATGGCATATAAAGTTAAGGCTGGCCTTTGGCACGGCACATGCATTATTTAAGGGCAACGTATCCGCAACTGCCATGATCAAGGGGGCAGTAGAGCGACGGAAGGCAAGAAACAGACAGGCAACCACACACCAGGAGGAGAAGTCATGATAAGGGCACTGTACACCAAAAAGGGTTTTACCCTGATCGAACTGATGATCGTGGTCGCGATCATCGGGATCTTGGCCGCCATCGCCATCCCGAACTTCCTTCGGTTCCAGGCGAAATCCCGCCAGGCTGAAGCGAAGACCAATCTGGGCGGGCTGTTCACGTCGGAAGAGTCGTATCGGGCCGAGTTTAACTCCTACACGACGGACCTGATTCAGGTCGGGTGGGCGCCCTCGGGTTCGCCCCGGTATCTCTATGGGTTCACCACAGCCGGCGCGACGGCTGGAACGGGCAGCACGGCTGCAGCCAATCGAGAGGTGATCGGCGCCGGGATTTGCTCGGCCGGCGGTTCCTGCAACAGCGCGAACGTCGTCAAGAGTGATGGGACGACGGTGTATGGCCCGGGTGATCTTCCCACCGGAACGACCGCGCAACAGACGCAATATACGGTCGGTGCGGTCGGGAACATCGATAACGATGTCACTGACGATTGGTGGACGATGACCTTTACACGCGTCCTTACAAACGTCGCTGGAAACCAGGACGTTTCGCAGTAACTCTCTAACCGGGGAGGGGAAGGCATTCCTGTGTGGAGTGCCTTCCCCTTTCTCTCTTCAAAAGGGCGCCGATGATCACTCTTCGCGACAGGAAGGGATTTACGCTGATCGAGTTGATGATCGTGGTGGCGATTATCGGGATTCTGGCGGCCATTGCAATTCCGAACTTCATGAGGTTTCAGGCCAAATCGCGCCAGGCCGAGGCCAAGGCCAACCTGGGCGCCATCTATACGGCCATCGAAGCCTTCCGGGTGGAATTTGGTTCATATACGACCGATCTGAGTGTCATGGGATGGCTGCCTTCCGGCTCGCCTCGATATAATTACGGTTTTCAAGTCGATAATTTCGATCCGGGCGGCCGCCTGGTCCCTGAAGGCGCCGGGGTTTCTGCGGGAAATAACTCGACGGACGTGCTCCCGGGCGCCGTCTTGACCTATATGACCAAAAGTGATGGCACGCAACTCCAGGAGACCGATCTTCCTGCCACGGCGACGGTGACCGTCACCGATTTTACGATCGGCGCCGTGGGAAATCTGGATAATGACGCCACGACCGATCAGTGGACGCTCTCGCTCACGCGCCTGCTGACCAACGTCGCCGGCCACAATGACGTGTCTGAATAACGCCCTCCTTCATGCTGGATGAGCAGAAGATACGCCCGCCGTCCCTGTGGGCCTATGGCCTGCTGGTTCTGCTCTGCGTGGCCCCTCTTGATCAGGGCGGGAGCCCCTATCCGGCGTTGACCCTCCTCCGGCTCGGCGCGGTGTTCTTATTCGCCGGTCTGCTGTTGCAGTTCTTCCGGGCCGGCGCCGTGGATATTCCTCGAACCGGTTTCTATCCGATTATCGTTCTGTTCATGCTCGTGGTCATTGGGACCACGCTGACCTCTCCGTATAAAAATATCAGTGTCGAATGGACGATCAACCTCGTGATGTATTTGCTGGTGTTTGGCGCGACGCTCGTATTCTTTCAGTCGAAGAGACTCATCATGCGAAGCTGTGTGATCCTGTTAGTATTGGGGGGCATCGAAGCGGTGGTGGGCATCGTGCAGTATGGCGGGTTGGGGGCTGGGCGCGCGACGGGGACCTTTTTCAATCCCAATTATCTGGGCGGCTTTCTCGTGCCATTGATCGCGCTGGCGGGGGCCTGTCTGTTTACCGAGGATCGCCGGTTGTGGGACGAGATGGCGGCCTCTCTGGGAAAGTCCTCCGGCCGGGGAGTCCATGCGCTGACAGCGGTCAGTCTGTTGCTCATGGTGATGGGATTGATCGTCACAGGTTCACGAGGGGCAATGTTGTCTCTTGGTGTGGCTGCGGCGATCGTGCTGGTGGTTCGGTTTGGAAAGAGAGGCCTGTTGGCGCTGGTGATTGCCCTGCTCCTGATGGTGGTGATCCCCAACCCGGTGATCGAGCGCGTCATTGATCAGCCGGTCAGAGATCTGTATGCCTATTCGCGCGGCGATATTTGGAAGAGCGCGGGACGAATGATCCTGGACCACCCGGTGGGGATCGGGCTTGGGATGTTCCAATATTATTGGCCCCGCTATAATTTCCCCGTGGAGGGGGCGCTGGCTCGATACGGGCGTTGGAGCACGACGCCCCATAACGAATACCTGGGCGTGGCGGTGGAATTGGGGCTGGCGGCGCTGGCGGTCTTTCTTCTCGGCATCGTCATATACGGTCTGGATGTGTGGCGGTTCTTGTCACGAGGATCGCCGGCTGTGTATACGGGCGTCGTGCTCGGGCTCGGCGCCGGGCTGGCCGGGACGCTCACGCAGGCCCTGGTCGATGCCAATTTTCATGAACCGGCAATTGCGCTGCTGTTTGCGTTCTATGGCGGGGTGCTGCTCTGCCTGAAGATGCTCCTGTTTCCGGAGCGGCGCCTGACAATCGCGCTGCCGGATCGTGATCGGCGCTATGTGCGATTTTACCGCGCATCGATTCTGGTCATTGCCGTGCTCTTGTCGGTGGTGATGGCTCGTCCGATGGTGGCCTACAGCTACGCGCGGTTCGGCGACCGGTCGCTTCAGGCTGGAGAGGCCGAGCGGGCCGTCCGTTTGTATAATTGGGCCACCTGGTGGGACCCCGGCAAGACCCAGTATCATTCAAGCCTTGCAGCCGCGCTGTTTCAACGATATCATGACACGGGCGAGATGGATTGGACCAATGATGCGACCTTTGAATTGAATTATTCACGCTCCCTGAACACGCAGAATGAGGAGTATCCACGGCGGTTGGGGGATATCTATTCGTTCCTGGCGTTCGGGACGGCCGAGTCCGATACCCAGGAGTATCTGTACCAGAACGCGCTCCGCTACTATCAGCGAGCCGTGGATCTCAATCCCTATCAGCCCAACAACTTTGAGGAGATGGGGAAGATCTATGTCAAACTGGAGGATCCGGATGCGGCCAAACTGGTGTTCAAGCATGCCGTGGATCTTGAGCCCTATTTTCTGCCGGCCCGTGTGTCGCTGGGCAACCTGTATGTCAAAGAGGGCAATTTCAAGAAAGCAAAAACCGAGTACAAGAAGATTCTGTCGATTGTCAAGATGGCGGGACTGCAGGCCGCGGCATCCTCCCCTGAGAAACAATTTTTCAATGTTGACGCGGCCGCAGTCAAAGTCTCTCTTGAACAGCTAGAGGGCAACGATGCGCTCACGGGGATTGTGCATAACTAAAGACCATTCCGCGGCGCTGCTCGGTGTGCTCCTCATCTGTTTGATCGGGATGGTGGTCTTGATCCAGCAGCGGATCGATCGGCAACGGGCGGCGTTTCAGAACGTCCAGAGTTTCAGCTACCTCCCATCGGGGAGATACCTTCGAGTGGCCGCCCTCGAGTTTCGTGAGGTGACGGCGGATATTCTCTGGTTTCGGGCGATCCAATTTGTCGGCGGAAGGGACCCCAGCGGATTGGGGTATGAGTGGTTTTACGGGGTCCTGGATCGTGTGACCGATCTGGACGAGCGATTTGCCTATGTCTATCAATTCGGCGGCGTGGTGCTCTCCATCCTGTCGGATCATGTCGACCTGAGCAACGCGATCCTGGAAAAGGGGTTAAAGAACGTTCCGACTTCATGGCAAATTCCATTTGACCTCGGTTTTAATTATCTCTATCATCTCCATGATCCATTGAGAGCGGCCCACTATATGGAGATTGCCTCCCGATTGGACGGCCACCCACCCTACCTGCCATTTCTGGCGGCCCGTCTCTATCAGGCCGGAGAGGATTTCGACACCGGTCTGCTGCTGCTCGAGGCGTTGTACAGAACCACGACGGACGAACGGACGAAAGAGGCCATTGTGGAAAAGATCGACAAGCTCCGAGCAGAAAGAGACCTGGCGATGGCCAAGAAGAGCCGTCCGGATTCATTCGGAAAAAAGGACTGAGCATGGCGGTGATTCAAGCGGCGGGGTTGACCAAGGAGTTTCGGCTGGGGTTTCGACGGACAAAAGCCCTGGCGGTCGATCAATTGGATTTGGAAGTGCAGGAGGGAGAGATCTTCGGTTTTCTCGGGCCGAACGGGGCGGGGAAGACGACCACCTTGAAGATGCTGATGGGGTTCATCAGGCCGACATCGGGGAAGGCCTGGCTGTTCGGGGAGGAGATCGGGGAGGTCCGGGTCAGACAGCAGATCGGTTTTCTGCCGGAATCACCCTACTTTTACGACTATCTCACCGCGACGGAGTTTCTGGCTTTTTATGGACGGTTGTTCGGATTGCGCCGGGACGTCATTAACGAGAGGACGGCCCTGCTCCTCAAACAGGTTGGGTTGGAATCCAGCGGCCGGCTGCAACTGAGGAAGTTTTCCAAAGGTATGTTGCAGCGGATCGGCATTGCACAGGCGCTGATCAATGATCCGCAACTGGTGATCCTTGACGAGCCGATGTCGGGGCTGGACCCGATCGGGCGCAAGGAGGTGCGCGACCTCATTCTCCAGTTGAAAGAGCGGGGGAAGACCGTCTTTTTCAGTTCCCATATTATTCCCGATGTGGAGATGTTGTGCGATCGTGTCGGCATTCTCGTGCGGGGCAGGTTGCATGACATTGGCCGGCTCAGCGAGATCCTGGAGACCCGGGTGAAATATATCGAAATCGTGGCCGCCAGGATCGACCATGACGCCGCGCGGCGCGTGGACTATCTGGCCGGCAAAACAACGGCGACCGGGAACAACCTTCTGATTCGTGTCCCGCAGGAGGAAGAGGTCGAACAGGCGCTGGCGATCGTCAAGGAGTTGAAGGGAAAGCTCATCTCCGTCCTGCCCGTCAAAGAAACCCTGGAAGAACATTTCATCCGAGAGGCGCAGAAAGAACGCTAAATCCGGCGCGACCACTCAACCATGATGAAACTGACGGCCATTGCCTACAATACCTTCAAGGAAGCGGTCCGCGACAAGATCCTCTACAATCTGTTGATGTTTGCCCTGCTCATGATCGGGGGGTCGATCCTGCTCGCGACGCTGACCGTCGGAGAGCAATCCAAAATCATCATGGATTTCGGATTGGCGAGCATCGACCTGTTTGGAGTGTTGATCGCCATCTTTCTCGGGATCGGATTGGTGAGCAAGGAAATCGAGAAACGAACCGTCTATACGGTCCTGTCCAAGCCGATCGGTCGGCCGCAGTTTCTGTTGGGGAAATATGCCGGTCTGTTGCTGACCCTCCTGGTCAATTCCGTCATCATGACCGCCGGGCTCTATCTGGTGCTCATGTTGAATCAGGCCCGGTGGGGACACAGCATCTGGAGCGTGGAGCCCCGATTAATCGAAGCCGTCTATCTCATCTATCTGGAGCTGATGATCCTGACGGCGGTGGCGTTGATGTTTTCGACCTTTACCACGTCGACCCTTGCCGCCATTTTTTCACTGTCGGTGTATGTGATCGGACACGTGAGCGGCGATTTGATGGCCATGAGCGAGAAGTTCTCTGGAGACGCGCTCGGCTATCTCTTGAAGGGACTCTATTACACGCTCCCCAATCTCGGGCAGTTCGATATTAAAGGGCAGATCGTCCACGGCATTCCCGTCACCCCAGCCTATTTTTTTCTTACCTCCTGTTACGCCCTTGTTTATATTATCTTTTTGTTTGTCGTGGCCACGATGATTTTTCAACGGCGCGATTTTAAATAGCCGGTCTCTTCAGTTCATTACATGAACGAGTAGGTCGCTAGGCTTGACAAAACAAGAGGTTTGATATACCGTTCATAATATGAACGGAATGGATGACGAAGCCCGCCGGACGCTCCATATCCTGGATGAGGTGTCGAAAAACCATCAGATCAGCCAGCGTGCGCTCAGCGAACGGCTCGGCGTCGCGCTCGGCCTGACCAATCTCTATCTGAAACGGTTGATTAATAAAGGCTCCATCAAAGTCAAAGGCATCCCGGGCAAGCGCTACCTCTACTATCTGACCCCGACCGGCTTTGCCGAGAAAACCACCCTGTCGCTCCAGTACATGCAATTTTCCTGGAATTTCTTTCAAGGCATGAGAACCCAATGGCGCGACCAGTTCCGGCAGTTGAAGGCCCAGGGCGTCAAACAGGTTGTCCTCTGCGGCACGGGCGAGTTGGCGGAATTGGCCTATCTCTCGCTGCGGGAAAGCGAGCTACAGGTCGTGGCCGTGGTGGATGACGCGCGGGCCGGGGCGAACTTTTGCGGTCACACGGTCGAGCCGCTCGCCGCGTTGCACACCCTCAAGTATGACCGGGTGATCCTGGCCGCCGCCGGCATCGATCCGGAGGCGCAGACAAAGCTGCGCGCCGTCATGAGCGAACAGGGGGTCCCGGACGTTCGCGTGGTAGGGCTGGCGGCATGAGCGAAACAGGGGCCGTGACCGTGATCGAGGCCAAGCGAGGCTGGGTGGCGATCGACTGGCGCGAGCTGCTTCACTATCGGGACCTTTTCTATTTTCTCATCCGGCGGGACGTCACCGTACGCTACAAGCAAACCGTCCTGGGCGCGCTCTGGGCGATTCTCCAACCCACCCTCTATATGCTGGTGTTCAGTCTTTTCTTCGGCCGCTTGGCCCGCATTCCGTCTGACGGCCTGCCTTATCCGATTTTCCTTTATGCGGGTCTGCTCCCCTGGATGCTCTTTGCCTCCTCTGTCTCCCAGTCGGCCAACAGCGTGATCGGGTCGTCCAATTTGATCACCAAGGTCTATTTCCCCCGGCTCATCATCCCGCTTGCATCGGTCGGCGCCGCGCTGGTCGATTTTACCGTGGCGTTCAGTGTCCTGTTGGTTTTGATGTTCTACTATGCAATTGTGCCGGGTCTCAGTGTGCTGTTGCTGCCGTTGTTGGTGGCGGGCACCGTGATGACGGCCCTGGGCGTCGGCATGCTCATTGCCGCACTTAATGTGAGCTATCGGGATTTCCGCTATATTGTCCCTTTTTTGATCCAGCTCTGGCTGTTTCTCACACCCGTCATCTATCCCGTCAGCCTGGTGCCGCTGCGGTGGCAGTGGTTGTTGGGGCTCAACCCCATGACGGGGCTGATCGGCGGCTACCGGGCGGCCCTGCTGGGCCAACCGATCCCGTGGGGAGGCTTGGGGGTTTCGTTGGGAATGGGGATTGCGGGATTTGTGGTCGGCGCGCTCTACTTTCGAGCCACCGAGCGGATATTCGCCGACGTGGTGTAACCATGAGTTTCGTTATTCCTCCCCCCTTGCGGGAAGGAGACTTGTGCCGAGAAGCGGACGATCTTCTCTCCGCCGGAGGCGGATCCGATTCGAGGTAAAGGAGGGGGGATAGATGGAGTGTCGACCATGACCAATCCACGCGCCGCGAACATCACCGCGGTGAGCGGGCATGTCCGGCGGGACGAGCGGGTCAACGTGCTCAAGCAACGCGGCTGCACCATCTGGCTGACGGGCTTGCCGGCGTCGGGCAAGAGTACCACCGCGTTTGAGTTGGAGCGCGCCCTCATCCGGCGTGGACAACTGGCTTATGTGCTCGATGGAGATAATATCCGCCAGGGCCTCTGCCGCGACCTCGGCTTCAGCATGGCCGGCCGGGAGGAAAACATCCGCCGGATCGGCGAGGTGGCCAAGCTCTTTGCCGATGCGGGCATTATCACCATCACCAGCTTTATTTCACCCTACCGAATTCACCGGGACCGGGCCCGGGCCGTTCATCAGGAGGCGAATCTCGACTTCTTCGAGATTTATATCAACGCACCGCTGAAGGTCTGCGAAGCGCGCGACCCCAAGGGACTGTACAAAAAGGCCCGTGCGGGCGAACTCAAGGGCATGACCGGTATCGATGACCCATATGAAGCACCGCTCAAGCCCGATCTGGTCCTTAAAACAGAGGATCTCAGTCCTTCACAGGGGGCGGAGATGATCATCAAAGTGCTGGAAGCGAAGCAGATTATCCCCGTGCAGGGGTAGGGAATCGGCATGGAACCGGCAATCAGCGTTCGAGGTATCAGCAAGCGGTATCGGATTGGTGCAAAGACACGGGCCGGCCGGACCTTGCGGGAAACGATCGGCGATCTGGCGGCCGCGCCCGTCCGGCGTTTGGGGCAAATCGGGAAAGCGCCGGCTCCGGAGGAGTTGATCTGGGCGTTGAGGGACGTCTCCTTTGATGTCCAGCCTGGTGAAGTGATCGGCGTGATTGGACGGAACGGTGCCGGGAAAAGCACGCTTTTGAGAATTTTAAGCCGGATCACCGAGCCGACCGAAGGACGGATCGAGTTGCGCGGCCGCTTGGCCAGTCTGTTGGAAGTGGGCACCGGTTTTCATCCGGAATTGACCGGCAGGGAAAACGTCTATCTCAACGGCACAATCCTCGGAATGAAAAAAGTTGAAATCGACAGAAAATTTGATGAGATCGTGGCCTTTGCCGAGATCGAGAGGTTTCTCGACACGCCGGTCAAACATTATTCCAGCGGCATGTATGTCCGGCTTGCCTTTGCCGTGGCGGCGCATCTGGACCCGGAAATTTTGCTGGTGGATGAAGTCCTCGCTGTTGGCGATGCAGCCTTCCAGAAAAAGTGCCTGGGAAAAATTGATGAGGTGGCGAAGGAAGGTCGGACGGTCTTATTCGTGAGTCATAACATGGGATCGATTCAGTCGTTATGCCAGAAGGGTATGCTGCTGGAGCACGGAGAGCTGATAGCGAAAGGCGATATTGAGCCGATGATCGATCAGTATTTAGTCAGACTGCAAGAAGATCAAAGGGGGAAAAAGTTGGATGACCTGCCCAGGCGGTCCGGACTGGGTATCAAGGCGAGAATCAATGATTGTGTGGTCTGCGATGGAAAGGGCGCGGTAGTGACACAACTAAAACTTGGCGATCTTTTTTCAGTCGGGTTGGGTTGTGTCGGAATGGAGTCGCTCCAGGATCTGCAGTTTGTTGTCGGGATCAATTCGAGAACTCAAGACCGTATTGCCACGCTGCTCAGTCCCAAGAAGTTTGATCTAACAAATGGACAATGCGTTGAGGGGAAAGTCCATTTGCCATCACTCCATCTTACTCCCGGTCATTACACGCTTACTTTAGGCATCAGGCAGCTCAATGTTGGGGTGGATCACTTGGAGTACGTCTGTCCGTTTGAGGTATTGGATGCGAGAGGTGAGACGCAAATCG
>JBGPIL010000032.1:0-15568 GCA_041484905.1 Nitrospiria bacterium | reverse complement strand
GTCCTGGAATATGTGCGGCAGCAGAAGCCCTATCTGTCGACCTATTTGGCCGATTTTCGGCTGGTGGAAGTTGTGGGACGGGATCTCATTATCGGCTGCCCGGCCGGCGCCGTCGTCATGGCGGATCGGATTCAAACGGCCAGTAACCGGGAATTTTTGGAAGCGGCGATCGCGAAGCAATTCGGCCGGCCGTTGCGTCTGAAAATCATCACGGTGCAAGGTGTTGCGCCCTTGATGGCGCCGGCGGCATCTGGGGCCGTGCCTTCGCTTGAGCCATTGGTCGAGTCGGCGCTCGATCTGTTCGGCGGCCGTGTCGTCTCGCCGCCTCAACCAACCACGGCCGCCCCCGCCGCCGGAGTGCAGCGGGCGCTTGGCCACCAGTCGCCCTCTTTATCGATAGACGGGCAGCCGGGCGCGGTGGGCTGATGTTCAATCCCAAAATGCTCGCCGATGTGATGAAACAAGCCCAGTCGCTCCAAGAGCGGCTGGCCAAGGTGCGCGAGGAGTTGGGTCAACGGACGGTGGAAGCATCGGCCGGCGGCGGGATGGTGACCGTCGTGGTCAACGGCCGCCAGGAAGTGACGGCGATTCGAATCGAGCCGGGTATTTTAGCCGAGGCCGATCCCAATCCAGTGATGGTGCAAGAGCTGATCCGGTCGGCCGTCAATGAGGGGTTACGGCAATCCCGGGCCATGGCCGCTGACGCGATGAAGGAGGTGGCCGGCGGATTGCCGCTTCCTCCCGGGCTCACCCCATGGGCCTGAACGGTCACGATCAGCCGGCCTGGGGCACCGGAGCCAAGGGGGTCTTTGCCCAATTGATCGATGCGTTTTGCCAATTACCCGGCGTCGGCCCCAAAACGGCTCAACGGTACGCCTTTTTTCTCGTCAAGCAAGCCCCAAACGTCGGTAGGCGGCTGGCTGATGCCATTGCCGCGGTGCAAGATCGGTTGGGTTTTTGTCCGCAATGCCATAATCTTGCTGAGCAATCTGCTTCAGGCGTGACCTGCGCCATTTGTCAGCAGCCGAGGCGGGACCAGAGCCGTATCATGGTGGTGGAAGAGCCAAGCGTGATTCATGTGATTGAAAAAACAGGTGAGTATACTGGTCTCTATCATGTGCTTCTTGGGGTGATTTCACCGCTGGATGGTGTGAACCCTTCCCAGATTAAGGCCGCCGAGTTGCTGGAACGGGTCAGGCAGGGTGGGGTGGAAGAGGTGATCTTGGCTACCAACCCGACCATGGAAGGGGAGGCGACGGCACTCTATTTGGCCAACCAACTCAAGCCGTTGCAGGTGAAGGTCAGCCGGATTGCGTGCGGGGTGCCGGTCGGGGTTGATCTGGAGTTTACCGATGAGGCGACCATGGTCAGGGCGCTCCAAGGTCGGCGGGCCGTGTAAGAATGTCGTGTGCCGCACTCCCTCGATTTCACCGTATTTTTTCTTGACAGCCCGCGAAGTCGGTTGTTATACTGAAGCTCGATTTATAGAGTAGAGATGTTCCTTCCTATCTACGCAACATTACAGCAGAATAGACGTTAGGCGGCAAGAAAGCAAAGGGGACGTAGTGTCTCAGAAGCCGAACGAAGAGATCTACCGAGTGTTGCCGGGGCCCGAGGCGTTTTTGCCTCCGGCCGCAGCGATGATGGGTGTGGTGCTGCCCGATCCCGGCCAAGGTCATATCGAAGGCCGGCTGGTCCCAGAGGAAGAAGCCCTCGAGCATATCGCCCGCAAGCTCCTTGATGCCAAGGTGCCGACGATCCACCCCGGGCCGCTGGTGCTCTGGCACTGGAATGAGACGGCGGCCAAAAAGGCGGCGGCGATCAAAGCCCTCGCTGACGCCATTCCCGCCCGCATCATCCCGATGGCCGACTATCGGCCCAAATATCCGAAGATCGATCCCAAAGTCGAGATCAACCCCAACCATCCGAATCTAACCATCTGGCATAACAAGGAAGATGTCTGCGTGTTTGTCGGCGTGCATTGTCACCAAGCCAACCTCTCGTTAAAGATTATTCGGGGAGGCACCAGCTGCTACACGATCGCCCTGTGCGCCCAGGCGGGTCATGAAGACGCCATGTGTTCGTTGCGGGATCTCTCGCCCGAGACGCTCTGGCGGTTGGTGGAATGGGTCAAAAAATTGAAGGCCAGCGGCGTGAAGAGCCAGGGATTGCCCTTCACGCAATTTAGCTTTAAACGGTCGTCCAACGGCGTTGTCGCCGGTGACGGCCACGCATCCAGGTGATGCGGCCGACGTTTTGTGAAGGAGGCACCCGTGGTTGAAGGACATCCAAGCTTGATTGGTCAGAAGAATAAGGCAGGGCAGACGTATACGGATTCGCACAAGTTGTTTTTTGAAAGCGAGCGGATCGCATCGTTCCTCACGGGCAGTGAAGTGATCAAGGAGGCGGTCCGGCGGGCCAGTGTTGACTCGATGGTTGCCTATCCGATCACGCCCCAAAGTGAAGCGGCCGCCCTGATCGGTGAACTCTACGCCGAGGGGTACATCGGCGACTACATGCGCGGGGAGAGCGAATTTGCCGTGATGTCGCAGTGCGCCGGCGCGGCGTTCGGCGGCGCTCGTGTTTTCACCACGACGGCGGGCCCTGGCACCCTGCGGGCCTTTGAAAATTTTCCGATGTGGTGCGGCGCGCGGCTGCCGATTCAAGTGATCGTCACCTGCCGCGGCGTCAACTCCCCCCTCACCATTCAGCCCGACAATCTGGAGATGGCCTTCCTGCTCGATACGGGGATGCTGATCTGGCATGCGGAAACCGCCCAGGAAATCTTCGACTGGATTCTCAAGGGCTACATTGTCTCCGAACAGCCGGACGTGCATCTGCCCCTGGCGCTCTGTTGCGACGGTTTCTTCGTGACCCACACGAAGGATACGGTCGAGCTGACGCCGGCCGATCAGTGTCTGCCGCCGTACAATCCCTACCGCTCGCCGGTGGTCTGCATGGATATGGAAGTGCCGCCCGTGCGGATGATGCGCGATCCCTTTATCATGAAGTCCAACTACATCAGCTACATGACGCATGCGTCCTGGCAGTTGGAAGTGCGCGCGGCCTGTGAGCGGGCACGGAAGCATACGATTCCGTTGCTGGGCGGATTGATTGAGACAGAAAATATTGACAACGAGACTCTGCTGTTGGCGTCCGGAACCGCCGTGTCGCAAAGTCGCGAAGCGATCCGGTTGTTGGCGGACGAAGGCATCAACGTCGGTCTGATCAAAGTGAAATCGCTTCGCCCCTTTCCCTTTCAGGAAATCCGTGAAGCCACCAAGCACGCGAAACACATTCTCGTGCCCGAGTTCAACGTGGTCGGCTGGCTGGCCCGCGAAGTGCGCGCCACCATTCCGGACAACCACCGCGTCATCGCGGGGCCCCACGTGGCGGGCGGGATGACGATGCCGCCGGAAGTGATCGTGGAAGAGGTGCAGCGGCTGGCCCACAAGGGCAAGATGGTGTCGGCGCTGGCCGGCCGGGGCAGCTGAGACAGATTTCCAGAGCCGGAAGGAGAGACCACCGTGAGCAAAGAAAAAATCAAAATCTGCAAAGAGTTTTATGATGTCATGCCACCGGAGTACCAGGAGTTGGTGGAGGACGCGACCTACGGCAACACGGATCGGGGCTGGAAAGACATCGGTGTCCATAAGGAGTTGATCGAAGAGCACTCCCTGTGCGCCGGCTGCCCGGAGTCGATCGCCTTCCGGTACATTCTCGCATCATTGCCCAATCCGGAAGATACCGTCATGGTCGGCTCGACCGGCTGCACCAGCCTGGTCTTTCCCATGGTGGCGGTCCACAATATCCATTCCCTGTTCGGCAACCAAAATGCGATTGCCACGGGGCTCAAACGGGCGCTGAGCGTGCGCTTCCCCGGCCAGATTAAAGATGTCGTGGTGCTGGCGGGCGACGGCGCGACGGTGGACATCGGCCTGGACATGACGCTTCAGGCCTGGTTTCGCCAGGAGAAGTTCACGACGATCTGCTTCGACAATGAGCTCTACGCCAATACGGGCGGCCAGGAAAGCGGCCTGATGCAAAAGGGCTTCGTCGCCAAGATGGCGCCGACGGGCAAAAAGTTCGACAAGGTGCGCTTGCCGGAAATCGCGCGTGAGTCGGGCTGTCACTACGTGGTGCAGTGCACGGTGAGCAAGCCGGCGCTGGTCGAACGGGTGATCAAAAACGCGATCTACATCGCGCGGGAGATCGGTCCGACCTATCTGCAACTCTACACCCCCTGCATTCTGGAGATCGGCAAAAACAGCATGGAGGGATTGCAGGAGATGCGCGATTCGGAGCGGCCGAGCGAACGGTTCGCCTATAAAGAGTTTGTCTCCGACGAGGCGAAGCAGTTCCTGGCCGATCTGACCGCCAAGCAAAAGGCGGCGGCCGCAAAAAAAGTTGAACAAAAAGCCGCGGCGATTTCGTCCGCGTCATAAGCCGGGGAGCGGAACCATGCAGAAAAAGCGGCTCAACATCAGGATGTCCGGCCTGGGCGGGCAGGGGGTGGTGACCTCCGCGCACGTCATGGCTATGGCGGCGAACAAAGACAAAAAATTTTCCATCTCCAACCCATTTTTCGGCGCGGAAAAACGGATGGCGCCGGCGGAAAGCTACTGCCGGATCGGGATGGAGCGGATCTATGATCGCGGCGAACTGGTCTACCCCGACGTGATCATTATTTTCCATCCGCAGGTGATCACCATGCAGAAGAGCTACACCGCGCCCTTCTATTCAGGCATCAAAAAGGACGGCCTGCTGATCATCAATTCGAACGCGAACCTGCTCAATGATGAAGACAAGGAGACGCTGGCCAAGGAGAACGTGTCGGTCTATACCTTCGATGCGACCCATGTCGCCATGGAGGTCGCTGGGACCGAACTCTCGTCCAACATGGCGCTGATCGGCGCCGTCTCCGGCATCACGAGGGTTGTCTCGCTGGAGGCGCTCGATCTGGCGTTGCAGGACCGGTTCGGCAAAAAATACGTCGCGTCGGGCGGCACCGCCACGCTGGACGAGGCGATCAAAAAGAAGTTCGCCAAAAAAGAGCACTTGCTGAAGAAGAATATGGATACGATCATCAAATCCTATGAACTGGCGACCGCGTGGGCCGAAGAGCACAAACTGGCCGCGGTGGCCGCCTGACGGTTGCACCGTCCGCCGGGGCAGAGAGAGGATTGTAACGGGTTATGTATAACGTTGCCTATGTCAATGACGACCATTGCGTCGCCGAGAAGGGCTGCCGGCTCTGCATCATGTATTGCCCGGAAGCGGACTGCATCAAGCTCGACACGACAAAGATGAAGGCCTATGTCGTCACGAACCGCTGCAAAGGTTGCGAATTGTGTGTGGTCGTCTGCGATGCCGCCAAGCACAAAGCGATCATCATGGCGCCGGTGGATGGCGCCACCGGTAAGCTCTTATTGGGGAAGGAAAAGGCGGAGGCGGCGGCACTGGGGCAGGCCTATCAGGGCTGAGCACGTCTTCCGGTTGATCGGCAACAACCCCTCGCAGCCGCGCGGGGTTTTTTATTCCGGTGAAGGGGGTGCACACATGAGCGATGACGAGTTGCCGCAATTGCTGACCCGCGTGCGCGAGGCGATGGACCGTTTGAGCGAACAGTTTCTGGCCAGGGTCAACGAGCTCGAGCAGCGCGGCATCGAAGGGGCCCAGATCAAACGGCTGACCGAAGGCGCCAGGGCCATGAAGGACAGCAGCCGGCTCTACCTGGAATGGGCCCACTACTACGCCAAGGAAGTCGGCAAAGCGGGTGGCCGGGACGGCGGAGAGGCGGAGGAGGATTTTCTTGACGAAGGCAGCGGGTTCGAGGGATTCGGGGTACAGTAAGTTTTAATCATCTTAGAGATCGCGCCCTGCGTCGGACTCGACGGAGGGCGTTTTTGTGTGTTAAGGTAACCCTGTAATTCGTTCTTTGTGAGGACAAGGTTCCCCGGTAGCTCAGTGGCAGAGCAATCGGCTGTAACGTGGTTGCAGCTTTCCGCCGAGAGGCGGATTGAAAAATCGGGTGAATTCAGGGAAGCCCTCAACCGAGGGTAATCCTGAGCGAAGCCCGCCGAATGAGGAGATCGTAGGCGGGAACGTGCAGAGACTAGGGGATGAGGACCTCAGCCAATACGCCCCATCAGCGCCCGACATCCGACCCGGCTTGTGGCTGGTGGATGATGAGATAGTCCGAGCCCGATAGTAATATCGGAAGGCTTGTAACCGATTGGCCGCTGGTTCGAATCCAGCCCGGGGAGCCAGAATGAAAAAAGCCCAGATGAACTGGGCTTTTTTCATTTTCCCCATTGACCATTGACGATTTGCGTGTTGTGCCGACCTCTCTTATCCTTGCCCTCCTCGTTTGATTCGTGTTACGTTACCGCCATGGATGACCAACTGTGCGAACTGCCGGCGTTCCGCACCTCCGATGAGGAGGCCGCAAAGATTTTGCGCGGCGCTCACACCATCGCCGTCGTCGGCTGCTCGACCAATCCGGACAAACCCAGCCATCACGTTCCCAAGTATTTACAAGAGCACGGCTACCGCATCCTGCCGGTCAATCCGACGGCGAAAGGCCAGCCACTGTTGGGGGAAACGGTCTACGGCTCGCTGAAGGATGTGAAGATTTCCGTCGAGATCGTCGATATTTTCCGCCCGCCCAACGATGTCCCGCCCATCGTCGAGGAGGCGATCGCCATCGGCGCCAAGGTGATCTGGATGCAGGAGGGAATCGTCAATAACGAAGCGGCCCAACGGGCGAAAGCCGCCGGCCTTCAGGTCGTGATGGACAAGTGCATGATGAAGGTGCACCGGTCGATGGCGGGGCGGTAACCGGCGGGCACTCGCTGTAACCGCGGCTGAATGTCAGATGCATACTCGCTTACCCTCCTTCAAAGCCTACGACATCCGGGGGACGGTGCCCGATCAGATCAATCCCGATCTGGTCTATCGGGCGGCCCGGGCGTTTGCCGAATGGAGCCGCGCCGAGGAAGTGATCGTCGGACGGGACGCCCGCCTCTCCTCGCCCGCACTGGCGGAAGCGGTGATCAATGGTTTGATCGTCAGCGGCGTGACCGTCTGGGATATCGGGGTGGTCAGCACGCCGGTGCTCAACTTTGCCGTCGCACATCATCGCCGTCACGGCATGATGATCACCGCCTCGCATAACCCGAAGGAGTACAACGGGATCAAGCTCATCGATCCGTCGGCGGAGCAAATCTATTACGGCCGTGGTCTCGAAGCCCTGGAGGCGCTGGTGGTGGCCGGCCGGTTTGCCGATGCTGGCCGGCGCGGCCGCGTGTTGGTGAAACCGATGCTCCAGGCCTATCAGGATAACCTGGCCGAGACGTTTCAACAGGCGGGGTTCGGGGCGCTGTCGGTGGCCATCGACTGCTCCAACGGCGTCGGCGGCCTGCCGCTGGGCGTGCTGGAACGGCTGGGTGTGACGTTCACGCTGCTGCACCATGTCCCGGACGGCAATTTCCCTCATCACGGTTGTGACACCCTCCGGCCGGAAAATCTTCTGGAGCTGCAGCAGACCGTGCGTCAGCAACGGGCCGATCTGGGCGTGATGTTCGATGGCGACGCCGATCGGGTTGTCTTCGTTGACGAACAGGGTGCCATCGCGCCGATCGACCGGATCTTCGTGCTGCTCGCCCGGCAGGAGCTGGAGCTGAAAAAAGGACGGATTTTCTACGATCTGCGGTTCAGCCGGGCGGTCCGGGAGGAGATCGAGGCGCTGGGCGGCGTGCCGGTGACGCTGCGGGTCGGGAATCCCTTTTATAAGGAGGCGCTCCACCGCCATGCGGACGGCCTCCTGGCTGGAGAGCTCTCCGGCCATATCATGTACAAGGAGCATGGCTGCATCGATGACGCCCTCTTCGCCGCGCTGAAGTTGATGCGCTGCCTTGTGCGCAGCGGCCGGCCGCTTTCGTCACTGCTGCGGCCGTTGGAGCGCTACGCCGGCAGCGGCGAACTCCGGATCCGGTCCGATAATCCCCAGCGGCTGGTCGACAGCGTCAAACAGCGCTATCATGACGCCGAGATCAGCGAACTTGACGGCGTGACCGTCCGCTATGCCGATTGGTGGATGAACCTGCGTTCTTCGAACACCGAGCCGGTCGCCAAGCTGGTGATGGAGGCGAATTCAGCCGATCGGCTTGAACAGCAACGGGGAGAAGTCTTGGACCTGCTCGCACGCCACGGCGGACAGATGGAGTGATCGCGCCTCAGTACTCCCGCCACGGCATGGGGACGGCCAGCTGGATGGCATAGTGATTCAGCTTGTCAAAGAGCTTGTCGGCTTCCTGAGATTGCTGGGCGGCGAACGTGGACGCGAGTTTGGCCTCGTCGATCCCCCTGCCGGCGACGATTTTCGAACGGCTGATGGCGTCATCAAGCCGAGAGCGAAACATCCTCCACGATTTTCGCAATCCCCCCAAGACCCTGAACTGGGCTCGCCACCAGGATTCGTCATGCCCGCCGTACAGCCCCGTCTCCGGCGGCAGTTCTTGAAGCACAAACAGTTTTTTCTTGGGATCGACCTGGGTGGAGTACGCCGACAGAAAATCCATGCCAACGACTCCATCGAACGCATCTGAGAGCGGCGCGGTGACGGTGGTCAGCAAGAAGCTTCGTTGGGCCTCTCCGAGTTGGATGGTGTCAATGATCGTGTACAGGGCGGGGACTTCCCCCCCGATACCGCCAGCGAGCACCCAGAGGCGTCCGGCCTCCGATTTGAGCAGGCCAAGCCGTCCGGCCAGATCAAAGGAAATCACGGTGTCTGGAGAGCCGGTGTCGATGGCGATCGGGACGGTTGTCGTCCCGTTGAAGGTCACTTGCACGATGATGCGCTGCGCCCTGCCTTCCTGTGCGATATAGGGGATCTCATATTTTTTGAGATCCGGTGATGCCGGGTTCTCCTCTCCGGCGGGTGGCATGGCGGTGGTGCCTGTCCCTGTCGGATCGGCATCTTGCGACGACGGCTGGGCGGGCTTTCCGGCTGGCGTACGTTGATCGAGTTCGATCGTCGGCTGACCGTGGATGGGAGCGTCTGAAAAATGAATGACCCCGCTTTGATCAGTCCATTGATACATGGAGCCGCCGAAGGCAGGCAGCGACAGGGCGGCAACCAGGACAGCCAGGAGGAACCGGACGACACGCATGATGACTTCGCCTCAGAGGGTGATCGACCCCCAGCATAGCGCCGGTGGGACGGGGGAACCAATGGACCGTACAGGGAAGGTTGTTAGGTAATGAGGTGGCTGGGTCGCTAGGGAAACCGTCTTGGTCGCATTTCCTAGCCACCTAGCTACCTAACCATCCAGCACCTTCTCCGTCGGTTGACGTAGTGGGGGGAAAGGCAGTATCATAGATAGGTGAACGGAGCCCCGTCTCGGGGCTCGTTTTTTGTGACCAGGAGGTTCAGGTATTTATGACGGTGTTGACCCAAACGGCGATCCGCAATATCGCCATCATCGCCCACGTGGACCACGGTAAGACGACGCTGGTCGACGGCTTGCTGCGTCAGAGCGGAACCTTCCGGTCGAACGAGCAGGTTCAGGAACGGGCGATGGATTCCAATGATCTGGAGCGGGAGCGGGGCATCACGATTCTGGCCAAGAATACCTCCCTGACCTACGGCACCACCAGGATCAACATCATTGATACGCCCGGCCACGCCGACTTCAGTGGCGAGGTGGAACGGACGCTCAACATGGTCGACGGCGTCCTGCTGCTGGTTGACGCGGTGGATGGCCCGATGCCGCAGACAAAATTTGTTCTCTCCCGTTCGCTCCGGCTTGGTCATTGCCCGATTGTTGTGATCAACAAGATCGACCGGCCAGGGGCCAGGCCGGATG
Organism: Nitrospiria bacterium; assembly: GCA_041484905.1. GTDB lineage: Bacteria > Nitrospirota > Nitrospiria > JACQCE01 > JACQCE01 > JACQCE01. The sequence continues at coordinate 5,699 of JBGPIL010000032.1, read as the reverse complement.
ACGCAGTCAACCGCACCTTTGACCTCTTCGTGCAGCTCGGCGCCACCGACCGTCAGCTCGATTTCCCAATTCTCTATACTTCGGCCAAACTGGGCTATGCCGTCCGGCGGCTGGAGGAGCCCAGAACAGACCTCACCCCGCTGTTTGAAACGATTCTGGCTCATGTGCCGCCGCCGCAGGGCTCACCGACGGCGCCGCTGCAGATGTTGGTGACCTCGATTGATTATGACCCCTACGTCGGGCGGCTTGCGATCGGGAAGATCGCGAACGGCCGGCTCAAAATGGGTGACGCCATTGCACGGATCAAGCGCAACGGGACGACCGAAACCGGTCGCGTCACCAGGCTGCTGGGATTCCACGGCCTGAACCGGATCGAATTGGAGGAGGCCGGCACGGGGGAGGTGGTCGCCCTGGCCGGGCTGGAAGAGGTGGAAATCGGCGAGACGATTGCCGACGCCGCACAGCCGACGCCCCTGCCATCGATCGAGATCGGCGAGCCGACGCTGACGATGGAATTCATGGTCAATGCGTCGCCGCTGGCCGGCACCGAGGGCAAGTTTGTCACCAGCCGCCATCTGCGCGAACGGCTCTTCCGGGAGCTGCGCACCAACGTGGCGCTCAAGGTGGAGGAAACGGAAGGCGGTGACCGGTTCATCGTGGCGGGCCGCGGCGAACTGCATCTGGCGATCCTGATCGAGAACATGCGGCGGGAAGGCTATGAGCTGGCCGTTTCAAAGCCCCGGGTCATTCTCAAACAGGAGGGTGAACGGACGCTGGAGCCCTACGAGCTGCTGTTGCTCGACCTCGAGGAAGCGCACCAAGGGGTGATGATCGAGCGGCTGGGCCGGCTCAAAGCGGAATTGCTCAATCATCAGGTCGGCGCCGACGGGCGTGTCCGGCTGGAATATCGAATTCCCGCCCGTGGTCTGATCGGCTTCCATTCTGATTTTGTGACCGATACCAAAGGCACCGGGATCATTCACCATTTGTTCGACGGCTACGGCCCCTACAAGGGAGAGATCTCGATCCGTACCCGCGGCGCGCTCATTGCCATGGAGGCGGGGGAGACGGTCGCCTACGGACTCTTCAACCTGCAGGAGCGCGGCGAACTGTTTGTCGGGGCCGGTGTGAAGGTCTACGCCGGCATGGTCATCGGCCAACACACCCGCGACAATGATCTGGTCGTCAATCCGATGAAGTCCAAAAAGCTCACGAATATGCGAGCCTCAGGCAGCGATGAGAACATCACGCTCACGCCGCCGCGCCAGATGACGCTGGAACGGGCGATCGAATTTATCGCCGATGATGAGCTGGTGGAAGTGACGCCGGTATCGATCCGGCTGCGAAAACGGATTTTGGACGAGAACGAACGCAAGCGCATGGCCAAGCGGACCGAATCCCTCTCGGACGCGGGATAACACCCTCCGCCGTTTTTCTGTTCCTTCGGCTGCAGACCGCTTCACTCCCTGTTCCCCTCTGTTGGCCCCATTAGATTGACGGCGTGCGCCGGATCACGTAGGATGGCGCAAAACGCGGTTCGCCGAAGGTCCAGTTCGACGTGCCGTTGCAGGAACGGGGAGGCATGATGGAAACGGCGGCAGCAGGCGGGGAGGGACGGTTTTTTCTGGCCCATCTTTTTTTTCTGGTCGTCTTCGTCGCGCTGGTCTGGGCACTGGTGATCGTCCTGCTGCGGCGTCGAGAGCGGACGGCCCTGATCCTGGCCATTGTTCCGCTGGTGTTGATTTTCATCACGGCCTTTCTGGCGCCCAAACATCCGTCGGCCCATCAGGCGGTCAACCTCGTCTATGACGGACTGCTAATTTATAACGCCTACTTTTTCTGGAAGAGCGGGCTGTTTCCGCTCGGCTGGCTCTACCTTGTGGCGGTCATCGGCACGGCGCTCGATTTTGCCATGCACTTTGTGATCCGGATCGCGTGATGCCGGACGGCGCCGTCCACTGGGAGCCGTGGGGCGATGACGCCTTCGCGCGGGCCCGCGCAGAGGGCAAGCGGGTGCTGCTGTCCATCTCGGCGAGCTGGTGCCACTGGTGCCACGTCATGGATGAGGAGAGCTTCACCCATCCGGAAGTCATTCGCCAGCTCAATGCGCAGTTTGTGCCGGTCAGGGTCGACAGCGATCAACGGCCCGACATCAACAACCGGTACAACATGGGCGGCTGGCCGACGGTGGCCGTCCTCGATCCGGACGGGAACGTAATCACCGGCGAGACCTATCTCCCCCTCGGCCCATTCATGACCTGGCTCGCCTCGGCGGGCCGTGTTGCGCCGCCGTCGACCCGGCGCGCGCCGGCCGCCGCTTCACCGCCATTGGATCAACAGGGGAATCAACCGGGGGATCAATCGGTGAACCAACCGGTGGACTGGCCGGTGCTGGACGCTGCGCTGGTGGCGACCGTTTCGGATTGGCTGGAACGGACCCATGATCGCACGTTCGGCGGGTTTGGCAGCGTGCCCAAGTTCCCCCAGCCGTGGGCCGTCGAGTTGCTGCTTCTGCTGCATGCGCGCACCGGCGAAGCGGCCTGGCTGTCGATGGCGACTCGGACGCTGGACGCGATGCGTGAGGGAGAGTTGTGCGATCTGATCGATGGCGGTTTCTTCCGGTACGCCACGAGTGACGATTGGAGCGCGCCGCATACGGAAAAACTGCTGGACGTCAACGCGCAGCTGCTCTCGATCTATCTGCGGGCCTATCGGGTGACGGCGTCGCTTTCCTACCGGTCGACGGCGCAGGGGATTGTGGACTATTTTTTTTCGACCTTGCTGGTCGGGCGGTTCCCTCCCGACGCGCCGGCGGGCGGGGCGTGGCTGGCCGGCAGCCAGACGGCCGACCGGGACTATTATGCCCTGTCTCAGGAAGAACGGTTGGAGGTTGAATCGCCACCGATCGATCGAACCCTCTATGTCGATCGCAATGCCATGGCGGTATCCGCGCTGCTCGAAGCCGGCCGGACGCTGGAGCAACCGGCGACTCGTGAGGCCGGCCTGGCACTGTTGCACGGTCTCTGGTCCCGCTGCTGGCGTGTGGATGCGGGCATGGCCCATTATGGCGACGGGGTCGACGGGGGCGCTGGGCAACAGATCGCCGGCGGCTATCTGGCTGATCAGGCCTGGACGCTTGCCGCCTTGCTCGATGCGTCCGAAGCGGTTGGGCATGACCCGTGGCTGGAACGGGCGCGTGCCGTCGCATCGGTGATGGATGCACGATGGGAGGATCGTGAGGCAGGCGGCTTCTGGGATGTCCCTGAGGAACCGGACCAACAGGGCCTGCTTGCCGTTAGGCTCAAACCGCTGGTGGACAATGCCGTTGCCGCGATGGCCTTGACTCGTCTGGCCCGGCTGACCGGAGACGCACGATACCGGCATCAAGCAGAACGAACGTTGCAATCACTGGCGCCGCTCATTGCCGGATACAAACAACATGCCACACCGTTCGCCGTCGCACTGGAGCGATTCCTCATGCCGGACGCCTGCCCTCCGCTGACGCAGGGGGCGAAGGGGTCGGGCGGCCGGCGATGATGCCGCGGCGGGTGCTCATTCTCGGCTACGGCCGGCTGGGCCAGACTTTTTGCCGGTTGTATCACACGACCTATCAGATCCGCGGGATCAAACGAACGCCGTTGCCGCCCCCCGCCGATACTTGGTGCGAGGTCGTCTGCCTGCCGATTCAAAGCGACGCGTTGCGACCGCATCTGGCCTGGGCTGATATCGTGATTTTTTGCCCAGCGTCCGGACGCGAAGGTGGGCGCGGGGGAGGCGGCCGGGACACCGAACAGGATGCGACGCGCTATCGGGAGACCTACCTTGGCAATATGGACGCTGTGCTGGCGCTCATGGAGAAGGAATCGATTCACCCCGCCGTGATCGTCCTGGTGGGTTCGACCGGTGTCTACCCTAGATTGTCAGGGGGTGTCTGGTCTGAAGAACGGCCGATTCCCATTGAAACACCCCGCCAGGAGGTGCTCCTGCTGACGGAGCAGGCCCTGATCCGAAGCGGCCGGCCGTTTGTCATCCTGCGCTGCGGCGGCCTGTATGGAGAGGGACGGGAGAATCTACTCTGGATCGGCAGGAAGAAGGAGTTGCTCAGTTCGGAGCTGAGCGACGAACCGCTCTCTCTGGTCCACCAGGATGAGGTCTGCGGCGTCATCCAGCAGGTGATCGATCAGGGTGTGACGGGCGAGATCTTCAATGTGCGGGATAACTCGGCCTTCACCCGCAAGACGCTCTATCCGATAATCGCCGCCCGCTTCGGCCTGCCGATCGTTGATCGCGGCCCCGCGCCCGCCCCGCCTGCTCCAATCGGCCGCCAGATTCCGAACGGGAAGCTCACAACACGGCTCGGCTACCGGTTCAGCCGCCCGCCGATCACCGCCTATCTGACGGAGTAACGCTCGCTATTTTGTAAAGGCCGGCTTGGGTGTTGAGAACGTAGCGGCCGGCAGGACGGGCAGCGTCATCGTCTCCTGGGACAAGGTTCCCTCCAGCGAGTGGAGAAAGTCGGCGATGCGATCGACCTCGTCATCGGTCAGTTGTTTGTTCAGTTGTAGTTGCCCCATCGTGCGGATCGCGTCTTTGAGCTCCCACACCGCGCCGTCATGAAAGTAGGGGGCGGTCCGGGTCACGTTGCGCCACATGGGCACTTTGAAGACCGACCGGTCCTGCTCCTTCTTGGTGAGGGTGTACCGTCCGGGGTCATCACTGTGTTCATACGTGCCGAAGATGCCGAATTTTTGATACATCCCGCCCCCGGCGCCGACGCCGTTGTGGCAGGTGATGCAGGCCTTTCCCATCACCAGTTGCAGTCCCTGCTGCTCATTGGCGGAGAGGGCGGAGGTGTCGCCGTTTAAAAATTTGTCGAAGCGCGACGGGGTGAGCAGCGTCCGCTCGAACGCCGCAATCGCCTTGGCGATGTTGTCATAGGTCAGGGGCTCTTTGTCTTGTGGAAAGGCCTGTCGAAATCGTTCGACATACTCCGGCATGGAGCGGAGACGTTCGATCGCCATCTCCTTGCTCGGCAGCGCCATTTCGACCGGGTTGAGAATGGGCCCTTTGGCCTGTTCCTCCAATGACGGCGCGCGGCCATCCCAAAACTGGGCGATTTCGAGGCCGGCGTTCAAGACCGTTGGCGCATTGCGTCCGCCCAACTGGGCCAGGTGGCCGAGCGACGTGGGCAGATTATCGACGCCGCCGGTGGCCAGGTTGTGGCAGGAGTTGCAGCTGATCCCATCGCTTTTGGACAGCCGCGGCTCGAAGAAGAGCATCTTGCCGAGTGCGACCTTCTCCGGTGTCGTGGGATTGTCCGCCGGCGCCGGCATCGTCATCGGCAGCGGCTTGAAGAATTTATTGGCTTCCTTGACCAGATCCGTGTTCTGGGCGTGGGCGGGAGAGGAGAGCAACAGGAGCAGCAACAGTCCGAACAGGTACATGGAAAGACTCCTTTCCGCGGTCTACAAGCACTGCGTCATCGACTGTCTTCATCTATACCCAAGCGTTTGTTTCGTTGTCAAGCCGTCGACGTGATACGGGCGGACTTGCGCCGGGCCGGGCCCGGCGTTACAATGCGGCGCGAGATGAGCCGCCGGCCCCGCCGCTACTGGCTGATGAAATCGGAACCGGACGTCTTTTCAATTGACGACCTCTCCCTCGCACCCGGGCGGACGACCTGCTGGGATGGCGTCCGC
>JBGPIL010000031.1:0-15725 GCA_041484905.1 Nitrospiria bacterium | reverse complement strand
CCCGTTTATCCAACAGGGCGGAGACAAAAACCAGCCTGTCCCCTTTTTCAGGGTTTGAGGACCAGTTTGCCGAAGAACTGTCGCTGCAACATCCGCTCCTGAGCCAGCCGGGCTTCCCGCAAGGGGAAGGTGCCACCGATGACCGGCGACAATTTCCCGCTGCCGACCAGCCGCGAGATTGTGGCCAGTTCGGCGCGTGTGCCGAGGTAGGAGCCGAACACGGTCAGTTCCCTGGAGTAGACGTACCGCAGATCGAGCGTGACCTGCGGCCCTGTCGTGGCGCCGCAGGTGACTAAACGCCCGCCCTTGACGAGCGATTGCACGCTCTGCTCCCAGGTGGCTGGGCCGATGTGCTCGAAAACGACGTCGACGCCGCGGCCGTTGGTCAGTTCGCGGACTTTCTTGGCGACGTCCGTCGCCGTGTAATTGATCAGATGCTCGGCGCCGAGCCGTTGGGCTTTGTCCAAATTCTCATTCTGACTGGCCGTCACGATGGTGGTGGCCCCGATCAGTTTGGCGATCTGCAGCGCGGCGCTGCCGATGCCGCTGCTGACGCCGTGGATCAGGACCGCTTCTCCCGGAGCGAGGCGGGCCCGGCTGATCAGCATGTGCCAGGCCGTCAGGTAGACGAGCGGGAAGGCGGCGGCTTCATCGAACGACAGTCGTTCCGGTATCGGCAGACAGTTGATGGCGGGTACGGCGACATACTCGGCGTACCCACCATGAATCGCCGCGCCGATCACCCGGAAGGTGGCGCACTGATTGTCACGTCCGGCCAGGCACGCGTCGCATTTCCAACAGGAGAGGCCGGGGGCCACGAAGACCCGCTGGCCGAGCGGCGCCGAATCGACACCGGGTCCCGTGGCATGGACGACGCCCGCAATGTCGCAGCCCGAAATGTGTGGCAGGGCCAGTCTGTAGGCTGGGATGCCCTGCCGGACCCAGATGTCCAGATGGTTGAGCGCGCAGGCTTTGACCTGGATGACGACTTGTCCTTCGCCGGCCGTGGGCTCGGCGACGTCCTCATAGACCAGTTTTTCGGGGCCGCCGTGTTCGTAAAAGAGTACCGCTTTCATCAGGACTCCTTTATTCCGAACGAAGTGAGAAATAACATTCGATGTCCAGTATCATATAACAGTATCTCTCCACGCTCAATATCAATCGGAGGCCATTATAGCGAGTCGGCTTTGCTGTTGCAATGAGGAGGAGCAAAAGACAATCGTGTGTTGCGTAGGGGCGATGGGGGTTGTCAGGGGGAGAGGAGCATCTCCCCCTGACTTGAGATAAACATCCCGCCTGTGCTAGCACAGAACGCTATGCGCAATGACATGGCGGAACGACTGGAGCACTGGTACGGGACACGCGATCGGGCGAGTCGCCTCCCCCATGACCCGATCACCTTCCCGCGCCGGTACCACGCTGCCGAAGATCAGGCGGTGGCAGGGTTAATCGCCGCCTCGCTGGCCTATGGCCACGTTAAGGCCTTTTGGCCGGCCGTCGAACGGCTGCTTGCCCTGGCCGGCCCCTCGCCGGCCGAATATCTCCGGCAGTTTGACCTCAAGCGGGCACGGCCACGCTTTCACCCGCTCTACTACCGGTTCAGCACGGCGGACGACCTTCTGGCTTTTTTCTTCATTCTGAACACCTTGCTCGACCGGTTCGGATCGCTCCAGGCCCTCTTTGCCTCCTGCTTGCGACCGGATGAACCCGACATCGGCCCGCTCCTGAGCCGTTATGTGGCGACGGCCCTGGCGGTCGATACCCGGGCGGTTTATGGACATCGTCGGAAGCCGCCTGGCCTGTGCCACCTCTTTTCAGGTCCCGCGCAAGGCGGGGCGAGCAAGCGGCTCTGCATGTTTTTGCGCTGGATGGTCCGGCCGGATGATGGGATCGATCTCGGACTGTGGCCGGCGATCTCACCGTCGAAATTGATCATTCCGCTGGATGCGCATCTCGTCCGCCTCAGCCGCTATCTCGGGCTGACACGGCGAAAAAGCGCCGGCTGGCTGATGGCGTGTGAAGTGACGGCCAATTTACGGAAGATCTGCCCGGAGGATCCGGTGAAATATGACTTCGCCCTCTGCCATTTCGGGATGAGTGGTGAGTGCCCAATCACACCGGTGACGGCGCACTGCATCCGCTGCGGATTGCAGCCGGTCTGTCGGGTTGGCCGTCGGCGCGCCGCAAAAGGGGACAGGCTGGTTTTTCTCCATCATTCGACTTAACGGCGGATAAAAGTAGCCTGTCCCCTTTATTCCTCGTCTTCCCTGAGCTTGGCCAGGACGGAAATGTCTTCGAGCGTGGTGGTGTCGCCCAGCGTGGCGCTGCCGGCGGCAATGTCCCGGAGCAGCCGCCGCATGATCTTGCCGCTGCGCGTTTTGGGCAGCGCGTCGGTGAAGCGAATTTCATCAGGCCGGGCGATCGGGCCGATCTCCTTGTCGACATGCGCGCGCAATGCCTTTTTGAGTTCTTCGCCTGCTTGATTCTTGTGATGGCCTTCCAGCGTGACAAACGCGGCAATCGCCGTTCCTTTCATCGCATCCGGTTTGCCGACCACGGCGGCTTCGGCCACGGCGGGGTGGCTCACCAGCGCGCTTTCGATCTCCATCGTGCCCAAGCGGTGGCCGGCGACGTTGATGACATCGTCGATCCGTCCCATGATCCAGAAGTAGCCGTTTTTATCGCGGCGGCCGCCATCGCCGGTGAAATAAATGCCCGGGAGCTGGCTCCAATATTGTTTGGTATAGCGCTCGGGATCGCCGTAGACCGTCCGCAGCATCGACGGCCACGGTTTTTTAATCACCAGATAACCGCCCTGATTCGGGCCGACCGGTTTGCCTTCTTTCGTGACAACCTCGGCGTCGATGCCGGGAAAGGGGAACGTGGCCGAGCCGGGTTTGGTCGGCGTGGCGCCTGGCAACGGCGTGATGAGAATAGCGCCCGTTTCCGTCTGCCACCAGGTGTCGACAATCGGGCAGCGTTTCCGTCCGATCACCTCGTGATACCACATCCAGGCTTCGGGGTTGATCGGCTCGCCCACCGTGCCCAGGAGCCGTAGGCTGGAGAGATCGTGTTTGTCGGGCCACTCCCGGCCGAATTTCACGAAGGTGCGGATCGCCGTCGGGGCGGTATAAAAGATGTTGACGCGGTATTTCTCGATGATCGACCAGAAGCGGTCGGGGTTGGGATAAAGCGGCGTTCCCTCGTACATGACACTGGTCGCGCCGTTCGCCAATGGCCCATAGACGATGTAGCTGTGGCCGGTGACCCAGCCGATGTCGGCCGTGCACCAGTAGGTGTCGGTATCTTTCAGATCGAAGACCCATTTCGTGGTGATGGCGACCTGGGTCAGATAGCCGCCCGTTGAATGCACGACACCTTTTGGTTTTCCGGTCGTCCCGCTGGTGTAGAGGATAAAGAGCGGGTGTTCGGCGTCCAAGGGCACGGCTGGGCAGTCGGCCGACGCGGTGACCATCAGGTCGTGCCACCAGCGGTCGCGCGTGGCGTCCATGGCCACCGGTGTGCCGGTGCGTTTGCAAACGATCGCATGCTTGACGCCGGGGCAGCTCTTCAGCGCCTCATCGACATGAGGCTTGAGCGGCACGGCGCCGCCTTTGCGGTAGCCACCGTCGGCCGTGATGACCAATTTGGCCTGCGCGTCGTTAATCCGGTCCTTGAGCGCTTCGGCCGAGAAGCCGCCGAAGATGATGCTGTGCGTGGCGCCGATCCGGGCGCAGGCGAGCATGGCGATTGGCAGCTCGGGGATCATCGGCATATAGATCGCCACCCGGTCGCCCTGTTGCACGCCCAGCCCTTTCAGCACATTGGCAAATTTACAGACTTCATGATGCAATTGCTGATACGTCAGCGTGCGCGAATCGCCTGGCTCGCCTTCCCAGATCAGCGCGGCTTTGTTGCGTCGCCAGGTGGTCAGGTGCCGATCGAGGCAATTGGTCGAAACATTGAGCTTGCCGCCGACAAACCACTGGGCGAAGGGTGGCTTCCAGACGAGCACCTTCTTCCACGGGCAATCCCAGTGGAGTTCCTTGGCGATCGAAGCCCAGAAGCGCTCGGGATCTTTTTCGGCCTGCTTGGCGAGTTTCCGGTACTGCGCCAGACTCTTGATGTGTGCGGTGGAGCTGAAGGTTTTTGGCGGCTTGAACAGGCGGCGTTCGCGTAAAACCGATTCAATATCAGGCGCTTGTGCCATCCATGCCTCCGTGATGAGCAGAAAGGAATCCCGGCAAAACGGTACGGGATTCTAGGCAACTGTATACAGGGTTGTCAATAGTGATGGAGGCGGCTTACAATGGTGCTGATGATGACGCGGAGGCTCTTTTTTCTGTTGATGGCCGCGGCAGGCTCGGGGTTGTTGCGCCGCCGGTTTGCTGCGTCATCGGCGGAAGCGGGTGAAACCTTTGAAGTGACTAAAACAGAGAAAGAGTGGCAGGCGATGTTGACGCCGGAGCAGTATCGAGTCCTCCGGTTGGAAGGGACCGAACCGCCGTTCAAGAACAAATATCACGATTATAAAGGGAAGGGCACCTATGACTGCGCCGGCTGCGACCTGCCCCTCTTCTCATCGCAGCACAAATATGACAGCCAGACCGGTTGGCCGAGTTTCTGGCAGCCAAAATTTTCCGATGCGATTGGCACGAAGATCGACCGCCAAGCCGGCGTGCCCCGGACAGAAGTCCACTGTGCCCGTTGCGGCGGCCATCTCGGTCATGTCTTTGATGATGGCCCGGCACCGACCTATAAACGGTACTGCATCAATTCCGCCGCGCTGGTCTTCAAGCCGGCGGCGTGACGATCGATGGGGTGTATGAGGGGTTGTCTCTGAATGGATATGGGGCTTACAATAGGGGCATGGGTATGACGCGGAGAACAGCGTTGATCACGATGGCAGCGGCCGGGGCGGGGCTGCTGGCCCGCCGGTTTTCGCTGCCATCGGCGGAGGCGAGCGAGATGAGCAAAGGGTTTGAAGTGACCAAAACGAATGACGAGTGGCGGAAGCTCCTCACGCCGGAACAATATCATGTCCTGCGTGAGGCAGGGACGGAGTCGCCCTTTAAGAACGCCTACCATGATAATAAGAAGGAGGGAGTCTACTATTGCGCCGGCTGCAACCTGCCCCTCTTCTCATCGCAGCACAAATATGACAGCAAGACCGGCTGGCCGAGTTTCTGGGAGCCGATTGCACCCGCGGCGATTGGGACGAAAACCGACTGGAAGTCGATCTTCCCGCGCACCGAAGTCCACTGCGCCCGTTGCGGCGGTCATTTGGGCCATGTGTTCGACGATGGCCCGCCGCCCACCCACCTGCGTTACTGCATGAATTCGGCGGCGATGGTTTTTAAACCGGTGTAAGAGAGCAGGGGCCAGTAGCCAGGGGCCGGGAAATACAGGAGCTAACGGACAATCAATACTCCCGTCATCCCCTTCGTGGCGTGATCAACCGGTTTTTTGGCCTGACAGGAGAAGGGGTATTCGCCCGGTTTGTCGGGTGTGAAGAGGAGCCGCGCACGGCTCTTGGCCGGCATTTCCAACTCGACAACGCCGACCGTTTCCGTTTCGATTCCCTCGATATTCACTGCCACTTCGAGGTCGTGCAGCGCCAGGGTGACGAACTCGTGCGCAACCGTTCCCTCATTGATCAACGTCAATTCGACCAGTTCTCCCGCCTTCAGTTCGATCCGTGACGGGGTGAACTGAAACTCCGAGAGCTTTACCATGACCCGGTGCGCCGGCTCGGCGGGCGGTTCCGTGTCGTCCCCCGAGGCGAACGCTGCGCCGGCCATGCCGGGCGCGAACAGCAGAAGAGCTGCAAGCAAGACGAGCCATCGTGTCATCGTTTCTCCTTCGTGAACCACATGTCGTAGAACGGCACGCCGATGAGTGCCGCCGCCGTCACGAGCATCACGCTCCAACAGGTGAGTTGTAGATAGGCCAAGCCCGGCGCGATATATTTTACGAGCCAGGGAGAGGCCAGATCGAACAGCGTGCTGATGTAGGCCAGCCCGATCACCGTGAATTTCATCCGGCGGCTGACGTTGGTGGCCACGAAAAGATGAGCCAGCACCAACAGCACGATCCCCTCAATAAAAGCATGGAAGTGGGCCTCTTCCAGCATCTGGCCGACCGCCCGGGGAAAGGCCTCTTCGCTGTCCGATCCGCGATAGTGCATGACGATGTTCGCGGCACTGGCGCCGACGCGTAGAAACCCCATCAGCGTCATTGTCAGGTAGCCGATAAAGGCGAAGAGCAGGAAGCCGGTATAGACGAGCTTGACCTCGAGAGGGCTGTTCGCAACACGAAAGCCGCGGTTCTTAAAGTCATTCATGGCAAGCGGTTATCTCCTTTTACCAGCACATAGCGTACGGCGATGGGGGTTATCAGGGGGAGAGGAGCATCTCCCCCTGATTCCAATGACACTATTGGCGATTCGAAGCCCTCGGTTTTTAAAATCGTTCATGGGGCGGCCATCTTACCATGTGTGTAGATGACTTCAACCAAGACCAGTGCCTTCTTGACGGCATAGGCGGTGGCTCGCGATGAAAGCGTGGCCCCGCTGATCGCGTCGACATCCCGTCCCAATTTCAGCGGGGCGGCCGCTGTTTTCCCGATGAACTGTTGCATGAATCGACCCGAGCGGATCTCCGATCCGCGGGACTCACGATACAGGAGCACCTCTATGCCCATCACCTCGCCGCCGGCGCTTACCGCAACCATGAACGTGATCGGCCGCTCTTTGCCGATGATATCCAATAGCACGGCATAGCCGATCGGCACATCACCCTGCTTCCCGATCCCAAAGGCATAGCGCTCTTCACGGATCTGTCCTCCCACGAGCTGCTCGACCGCTTGTTTCTGGTCGGGCGACAGCGTGACGGTCTGCTCCTCGATGGTGTCCGCGTGTGGCATCAGTTTTTTTAGAGCTTCCTCCCGGGTCAGATAGATGATGGCTTCGCTGGGGAGGGAAGGCACCAGCAGCCAGCCCGCGACAGCCAGGCACGCGGCCAGGAATCGACGCCGATCCAGCAGTGATCCCGACCGGTGTGCATGACAGAACGCATCCCACCCGCTTGTCCGGGATGACACGAGCGCTCCATCCTGCTCTTCGGTGACCATCAATCCCTGCATGTCGGCGTGGGACTCCAGCGTCTGCAGCCCTGCCATCGGTCCCAGGACGAAGGCCGCTGTGGAAAGGGCGTCCGATGCCGCCGCCGTCTGCGCCACCACCGAGACGCTCGCCATTCCATCAACGGGATGGCCGTTTCTCGGATCGAGCAGATGGCTGAAGCGCCGGCCGTTCAACCACAGGCACTGTTCATAGTCGCCCGATGTTGAGAGGGCGCGGTCGGTGAGCACGACGACCCCGATCGATCGCTCGGGATCTCGCGGGTGGCGGATCGCAACTCGCCAGCCGTCCTGTTTGGGCGGAGCGCCGAGCCCGTATGCCGTGCTGCCGAAGCTGACGAGCGCGGTCGTCACCCCATGCTGCTTGAGGATGGTGACGATACGGTCGATGGCATACCCTTTCCCGATGGCGCCGAATTCGATCTGAACTCCGGCCGTCCGGTACGCGACCGTGCCTCGCTCTTCATCAAAGCACACATGGCGATACCCCACGGTGCGAAGGGCCGTTTTGATCCGGTCCTCGGGAGGTGCGGTGAACGCGTCGGTCTGTCGTCGAAAGCCCCAGAGGGCCATCAAGGGAGCGACCGTGACGTCGAACGCGCCCGCGGTGAGCCGGGCAACGGCCAGGCTTTGGCGCAGCAGGTCGATCAGCTCCGGACCGACGATCACCGGCCCGTGAGCCGCAAAACGGTTTATGTTGGACAGCTCACTCTGCGGCAGAAACGGGCTCAGCCGCATCTCGAGACGGTCAGCTTCCGCACACGCGGCGGCCAGCGCAGCGCGACACTGAAGGGGCTCGGGATGATGGACGGTGATATCCAGCCGGCTCCCCATGCAGGGGTGGCTGGCCGCCAGTGGTCTCACGTTCACAGAAGGAGGCGCGCCCATCGCTAAAACATGTAGGCCAGCCCCAGATTTGTGCGGCTCCCGTGGTCAGACAGGCCATCCGTCCAACTTTCATGGTCGAGCTTGATCGCGATGCGCGAGATCGGCATATAGGAGACGCCGACAGTGATCACGTCATGATTGTTGGCCGGATCGGCGATCAGACCTGCGGGCATCCGCGCTTGGGTGTCAAACTGCTCATACCGCACGAAGACGACCCCATCCTGCGCAGATTCCGGTGCAAGGAGGTTGAACAGGTGATAGGCGCCCTCCACATACCAGCCGAACTCGATGGTCCCGATGTGTTCACTCAAGTCGGCGCTCAGCGTTGCCGCGCCTTTGATCCGGGTCTGGACGACGGTCCCCTGGAGGTCAAACCCGGCTTTCCTGATCCGGATGTCGCCTTCGAAGAGGCGCACGCCAGGGTTGGCGTTGAGCGTCAGCCCTGGCCCCGGATCCCGCTCCCGCTGGTTGGCCTGGGGTTGAATAAAGGCTGAGGCGCCGGCCACGATGCCGGGGAAACCGACATATTCGAGCCGTCCCACATAGGCCAGGCCGCCGGACGGCGCTTGGTCGAGTTGCCGCGTCCCTTTTTGGATTCCGCCCGCGGCGGTGAAACCGCTCGCATCCAATCCCGAGGTCAGGTACATCCGGTAGCGCACCCCCTGCCACTCTCCGCCGATCCCGCCGGCGGCGCCACCCCAAGTTGTCGGGATCAGAACGGTTTGCACAGACGGTCGCTCCACACTATAAAAAAACAACGGCTCGTGAAACTCATTGAGCGAGCCGATCGGCAGCAGGATCGCGCCACCGCGAACGGTCAGCCAAGGATTGACCATAAAATCGATATAGGCAAACTCCAGCTCGATATCCTGGGCCGCGTGCTCGAAATCGAGCTCGGCGTGGAGCACGATCCGATCGGTATACTGGTAGCTGAAGCCCAACGCCATTCGATGAAAATCCGAAGCGGCCGGATTGCCCTGTACGGGCGCCGGATTCCCGGTTTCGGGCAGTTCCGGGATATTAAAATGCAATTCTCCATAGCCTTCGACGGTGAGTTTCTGGCTGGATCCTCCTTCCATCTCTTCGGCTTCTCCGGCGACCACGGTCGCCGGGCCGGCCCCGATTGCGATGGCCGCGGCAGCGATCATGATGAACCTGTTGCGTCGTCTCACCCAGTCCCCTCAACGAATGGCCGGTTCCAGTCTTGGGTTGCCTATCTGCGCGATCATACCGAATCGCAAGGGAACGACACAGTCCCCAAACGGGTGAATCTTAGGTGGAACGTTGACCCAAAGGTGTTAATTGACCGAAGAGCTGTGAAGCGAAGCAGGAAGGAGTTTAACGCAACCGTTCGAAGAACAGGCGGATCGCCTCCGCCCGGTTGCTGACATTCAGTTTGGTGTAAATCCGCTGCAAGTGTGATTTGACCGTTTCGGGGGACAGATTCATCGCCTGCGCGATCTCCTTGTTGCTCATCGCTTCGCTTAAATGGGACAGGATTTCCCGCTCCCGCGCCGTCAGGTTCGGGATCGGGGGGGCGGCCGGGGGGCGGGTGGTGACGAGAAACGGCGATGTGATCGGCATCTCCTCCATCGTGTGTTTGATAATGCGGAGAAACTCCCGGTGATCGGCATCCTTGATGATATAGCCGATGGCGCCGCAGGAGAGGCTTTCGCGAATCCGTTCGTCTTCATCGTGCACCGAGAGCATCAGGATTTTGATCCGGGGCAGCCGTTCGTGGATCAGTCGGGCGGCGTTCGGCCCGGAGAGGCCGGGCAGCTCGACGTCGAGCAAGACCATATCCGGCACCAGTTCCGTCGCCAGTATCACGGCCTCTTGTCCGTCGGGCGCGTCGCCGACGACCTCGATGTCGGGATCCTCTTCCAGGAGATGGCGCAGGCTCTGCCGAAAGAGGCGCTGGTCATCTACCAGCAAAATACGAATGGGGCGCTTGGCCGCGCGCGGGGTGTGATCGGTGGTGGGTGTCATGGGTGCTCCGATCGGCCGGTGGGCAGCACCGGCTCTGGTTCGTGTGCATCGTGGGCGTGGCGCACCGGCAGGGTGGCGACGAAGCGGGCGCCGCCGCTCGGGCGTGTTTCCACATGGATCTCGCCGTCATGGGCTTCGATCGTCATGCGGCAAAAGTAGAGGCCGACGCCGATGCCGCTGCATTCGGCCCGGTCGACCTGGACGTTCGTGGCGCTGGAAAGAAACTCGAAAATATGCGCCCGGTCCTCATCGGGCACCCCGGGCCCCTCATCCTCGACCGACAGGGAGACCTGGCCGTCGACCACGGGCCCGCTCGTGAAGATGATCTGGCCGCCGAACGGCGAATGCTTGATGGCGTTATCCATGAGATTGAAGATGACCCGCTGCAGGCGCCGGCGATCCGCAAACAGGGTGAGCGCCGGCTCGGCCATGATGGTTCGGAGCCGGATGCCCCGGACTTCGGCGTCCACGTGAAGGAGCCGGAGCACTTCGTCCACCGCCTCGCTCACGATCACCTCGGTGTAACGCAGGGGCAGCGCGGCGAGGCTGTGGCGGTAGACGTCGAGCAGATCATTGAGCGTCCCCAGCAGCAATTCGCCGCCGCGAATGAGGTCGGCGAGCAGCTGTCGGGCCCGGTCAACCGGCATCCGGCCGTAGGTCTGCTGGAGGAGCGTCATGGCTTTGAGCATGCCGACCATCGGACTCCTGAGGTCATGGGTCAGGACGGTCGAGAGGCGATGGAGCGCGGTCAGCCGCTCGGTCTTGAGACGCGCCTCGGCCGACTCCTGCAGGTCCTCGGCCATTTGATTGAGCGTGTGGGCCAGCGTTTCCAATTCGTCGCCAGTCGCAATGTGCAGCCGGTGGCCCAGGTTGCCGCGGCCCAGTTCCTGGGCGCCTTGCTGGATCGTTAAAATGGGGCGGACCAACCGCCGGCCGGCCACCATCCCCAGCAGGAGCAGGGCGGCGAACAACAAGAGGCCGAGGCCGCTGGTGACCCAGAGGACATGATGAATGGGTTCGAACAGTTCGCTCCGTTTCTGCGTGACGACCACGGCGAGCAGATGGTCGGCGTCCGTGACGATGCGCCCTGTGAAGACGATGGGGGCGCTGGCGACGACCGTCGGCCCGCCGCTGTGGCCGTTGGTTTGCATCGCCCAACCGGCCTCAGGTCCATACTGCTCCATCTGAGGAATGAGGGAATGACCTGCGGCCGGCAACGTCGGACACAGGAGGACGCGGCCGTCATCCCACACGAGCATGGCGTGTCCTGTGTCACCCAGCGTGACCTGCTGCAGAATCTCGGTCAGCTCCAAATCCTTGATGACGAACCTCAGCACGCCGATGACGGATTGATCGCGCGCGTCGACGATCGGCAGGGCGACATCAATCCACGGCAGCGAATTGCCATGGGGTTGGTAAAAATCGCTCAAAAAGACGGCGCCCTGTCCCTCATGATACGCCGCCCGCCACCAGTCCTCATCCGCGACCTGGCGCGGCTGGGGCATCCGGGTTGCGGCGATGATCCGTCCGTATCGATCGGTGGCGACAATTTCATCGTACTCGTCATGTTTGAGCGAGTAATAGGCTTGCAGATAACGGGAGGCCGGTGTGGCCAACAAGACGGGGTCGGGTTGTTCCCCGCCCGGCGTCCCGCTCGCCTTTGAACGGTTGGCCGCCGCGACGGTCTGCTGAATTTCTTGGGACAAGATTAGGCTGCGGGCCTCATTGACCTCGCGGTCGATGATGAAGTCGATCTGGCCGCTGACTAAACGGGCCAGTTCCGTAAACTTTTCCCCCGATGCGTTGATCAGCGCCGAACGTCCGTACAGGCCGGCCCACAGCAGCGCGCCGATCATGGGCAGCATGCCGACGCCGACCATGGTGAGGACGACTTTCCACTGGAGGCTGCGACGCGCAGATCGGTGGGGGAGCGGAATCATGGCCGCCCATTGTAACGCATTCAAGTGCGAACTGCGAGATGGTCCGGTAAAGCCCGTATTACACGCGTCCAACAACCAATGGGGGGTTGTCAGGGGGGAGATAACGTCTCCCCCCTGACTTGAATAGACAGCCGCAGTTGCGGGGCAGTAAAATCGCGGTATGACGCCTGATATCCCCCAGATCATTCCGGAAGGGCGATGCTTGAAATGTGATGTCTGCTGCCGGTTTCCGGAGGCGGATAGTCCGATGCGGCCCTATTTCACGGCGACGGAAATCGACGCGGCGATCACGCGGGGGGTGCCGGCCGGGCAGTTCCCCGACCGCACCGGCGGGCGTGTCAGTCTGCTGCCTCATCCCTCCGGCGACGGTTATGTCTGCCCGGCGTTTGATGTGGCGACCAACGGGTGCACGATCTATGACGACCGGCCGCTTGATTGCCGCCTCTATCCTTTTGTCGTGATGCGTCCGCCGGAAGGGACGCACCCGCTTCTGGGCTGGGACCGGCTCTGTCCCTCTGTGCGGGAGGAAAGCGATCCGATGCTCCCGCTGGTGACCGCTCCGTTGATCGCGCAGCAGTTGTTCCCTGTGGATGCGCTCCCACTCCTGGCCAATGATCCCGATTTTGCCAGCGCGTTTCAGGAGTCGGCCTGGATGCTGGAGCCGCTTCCGCCGCTCCTGCCACTTCCCCCACTTCCGATTGATCGGGACGACGCGCCGCCGGTCTCGCCGCCCGTCTTTCCCCCTGGTTTCCCCAATACCCGGCTTGAGCCGATCGGTGATGGTCCTGAAGAGGTTGAGCGGTTGCGACGGTTTCTGATTGATGCGGTGGAAGCGCCGCTGTCGCTTGGCCATCCGGCTGTGCTCTTGATGTGGCGTCCGCTCATGCGCTTTTTCTGGACGGAACTGGAGGGTGGAACGGCCCTCATCGCACAGCAGTCCGGAACCTATTTTGCGCCGGTGCCGCCGCGGCCCCGCGGGGGCCCAAGCCGGGACGATGATCTGGTATTGGTTTGTCGGCAACTGTTAGCCGTGTTGAACGAACTCAATTCGAATCCGGCGGTGTCGAGGATTGAGCAGGTCGGCGAGTCGCAGCAGTCACTCCTGCACGGGTCGGGGATGGTGTGCCGGCCGGAGGGGGAGGAATATCTGTATGACCGGCACGCGCTGGCAGAGTTACGTGGTGATCAGTATAAAAGCCAGCGATGGAACTGCAATCAGGCCGCGCGCCGGTTTCGGCCGACGTACGAACCGTACCGCCCCGATAATATCACTGCGTGTCTGCGCCTCTACGCGGCCTGGCGTCGTCTGAAGGAAGGGCGCCAACCGGCTGATGAGTATGCCGCCGCGTTGATGGCGGACAGTTTCTATGCGCACTGGCAGGCGTTGGCGCACGCGGAGGCCTGGGGGCTGACCGCGCGGGTGGCCCGCATTGATGGCGCGATTCGGGCGTATACCGTTGGGGCGCCCCTGGCTGACCGGACCATGCTCATCCTGCATGAAATCGCCGATCCGGCCTTCTCTGGTCTCGGCCCGTGGCTCTTTCGCGAAGCGTGCCGTGAATGGGATCAGTACGAGATGATCAATGTTATGGATGACAGCGGTCTGCGATCGCTGCAACAGGCGAAGACGCAGTATCGGCCGAAGCGGATTGTGCCGATGTATCAGGTGACATTGGTAAGTCAGGGGGAGATGGCATTGTGATGGGGGCCCGTGCGGAGGCGAAGAGTGTCCTCCGATGCCCCCCCATACCCCGAGCTCCCCCTGACAACCCCCATTGATTGTTGCACTGGCGAGAGTTCTTGCTCACACTGCGTCCCCATCGCCGTATGCATGTGGCGACTGTTTCATTGACCTGCTGCTCGCGGCTTTGATACGATACGCGCCGCTTGAGAAGATTCGGGCCGAAGTGGTGGAACTGGCAGACACGCAACGTTCAGGGCGTTGTGGGCGCAAGTCCGTGGGGGTTCAAATCCCCCCTTCGGCAGAATTTTCCGCCAGGAAAATTTCTCCCCATTTACGATTTACCATTTACTGTCCTGGCGGAAAATTGGTAAATCGTGAATTGTAAATAGTAAATGGGGAAAAACACCCAGCTTCGAACCAAGCCTCAGCACAGATGCCCCGTCACATTAAAGTCTCAGCTCTCTCCGATTTTCAGCCCGGCGCGACAAAACTACTTTCCCTGGCGGGGATCGGATTGGCCGTGTTCAATATCGACGGACGTTTCTATGCGATTCGGAACCGGTGTCCCCATGAGGGCGGACCGGTCGCCAGTGGTCCCTTGAAAGGCACGCTGATCACCTGTCCGAAGCATGGCTGGCAATTCGATTTGAGAACGGGGCAATCGACCAATCGACAATCGTTCAGTGTAAAAACCTATCCCGTCACGGTCAAAGACGGCGCGGTGTATGTGGAGCTGGCTGATGGCGGCTGACGCCGTGCTGCGGCACATGGCCGTGAAAACCCGACGGCGGGACGAACTGATTGATCTGACCGCCGAGATTAACCGGGAAATCCAGTCGGCCGGAGTCCGGACCGGTTTGTGCCATCTGTCGGTGTTGCACACCACCGCGGCCATTGTGGTCAACGAGGCGGAGCCGGGACTGCGCGAGGATTTTTTGCGGACGATGACCCGGCTGGTCCCCGTTGATCCTTCTTACGCGCATCCCGACGGCAGCGGTCACGCGCACATCAAAGCGGCCCTGCTCGGATCGGCCCAGACGCTTCAGATCAGGGACGGACGACTCCACCTGGGCCCGTGGCAATCGGTGTTTCTGGCCGAGTTCGACGGTCCGAGAGAACGGCAGATTGCGCTCTGTTTGATTCCCGCCTAATGACGAATGTCGAGTTTCGAATGTCGAATAAAGAACAAAAGATGATCGGTCTGCCTGGCATTTTTTAATTTGTCATTCGCAATTCGTCATTCGACATTCGAAATTAAGGGGACACCATACTTAATTATTGACTCCCCTTAGCGACTGGTATACCCTCGCAGCATGGCGAGAATGGCACGGGTGGTTGCTCCAGGCTTTCCCCACCACATCACACAACGCGGCAATCGCCGGCAGCGAACATTTTTTCATGATGAGGACTATCAGGCCTATATCCGGCTCATGGCCGAATGGTGCTCTCGCATGAAGGTCGAAGTCTGGGCCTACTGTCTGATGCCGAACCACATGCATTTGATTGCGGTGCCGCAATCTGAAGAGGGTTTGCGACGCGCGATTGGTGAGGCGCATCGGCGGTATACGCGGGAGATCAATGTTCGTGAGGGATGGCGGGGACATCTGTGGCAGGGGCGATTTGCTTCGTTTCCAATGGATGAGAACTATCTGTTAGCGGCCGCACGATATGTGGAGCTCAATCCGGTGAGAGCGAAACTGGTGGATAGACCCGAGGCGTACAAATGGAGTAGTGCCGTGGCGCATTATGAGGGGCGGGATGACACACTTGTGAACGTCTCGCCTCTGCTGGGCCTCGTTGGCAATTGGCGGGAGTTTCTTTCACAAGCGGCTCCACAGCATCAGGTGGAAGAGCTTCGCCGCCATGAGCGGACGGGGCGTCCCCTTGGGGGTGAAGGGTTTGTGGCCAAGCTTGAAAAAGCATTGGGTCGTATTCTTCATCGTCGAAAACCAGGACCGAAGCGAAAGACACTGAATTAAGTATGGCGTCCCTAGAATTGGAATTACCGGGAATTGGAATTACCGGCTTTCATTTGGAGGTGTTACATCGATGAAAAAATGGATTGCTGTTTTCGCCATTTCCTG
>JBGPIL010000030.1:0-15885 GCA_041484905.1 Nitrospiria bacterium | reverse complement strand
TGGCAAAACAGGCGACGGCCAGCGCGCCGGTCAGCGCCAGCATCGCGGCGCCGATCGGCACCATGATCTTCATCAACAGGTCCGGCAGCTGAAAACTTAAAAATAGGCTTTGAAAGGTCAGCCACTCGCTCACAAAGCCGTTCGTCGGTGGAAGTCCCGAGATCGACACCGCGCCGATGAGAAAGCAGAAGGCCGTCCACGGCATCGTCCTGATCAGCCCGCCGTATTCCTCCATGTTGCGCGTATGGGTCGTCGACAAGACCGCGCCGGCGCCCATGAAGAGGAGCGACTTGAACACGGCATGGTTGAGCGTGTGATAGAGGCCGGCCAGCAGGCCCAACGCGGCCAGATGGGAGAGCCCGTACGTCTGAAAGATCATCCCGGCGCCGATGCCCAACAGAATGATCCCGATGTTTTCCACGCTGTGATAAGCCAGGAGACTTTTCAGATCATGTTCCATCAACGCATACATGACGCCCAGCAATGCTGACACCGCGCCCACCGCCAGGACGGTAAAGCCCCACCACCAGGGGAAGTCGCCGCCGAGAAAATCGAAATAGACCCGGATCAGCCCGTAGATGGCGGTCTTGATCATCACGCCCGACATCAACGCCGAGACATGGGAGGGCGCCGCGGGGTGGGCATAGGGCAGCCAGACATGCAGGGGAATGATCCCGGCCTTGGTCCCGAATCCGATCAACGCCGCGAGAAAGGCAATCGTCCTGAACCCCTCGGGCAGCGAGGCGATCGAGTGGCGGAAGCCCTCGAATGAAAAATCGCCCGTTTGTTGAAAGAAGACCAGATAGGTCACGAGGATGAAGGCCGTGCCCACATGGGTCATCACCAGATAGAAGAACCCCGCGTAGCGCACGTCGGCCTTCTCGTGTTCGGTCACCACCAGCAGGTAGGAGACGAGCGACATGATCTCCCACAGGATCAGGAAGAGAAAACCGTCGTCCGCCATCACGACGAGGGTCATCGAGAGCAGAAACGCGTTGTAGAGCCCGCCCAGCAGGCCGATCGGATGGCGCCCTTCGAACTCCCGGACGTAGCCCATGGCATAGATCGAGACAGCCACGCCGGCCAGGGAGATCAGCAGCACGAAAAAGGCCGAGAGCGGATCAAGCCGGAGCTGGATCGTGAGCAATGGGAGCGTGGAGGGGAGGGAGAAGACCGGCGGGGTTTCAATCAGCAGGCCCGACAACCCCAGCACGACGCCGGCCAGCGAGGCCGCCGCGGCCGCTCCATGCGCGAGCAGATTTTGCAGATGCGCCTGCCGGTGAACGAGCAAGGGGAGGACCATCCCCAACCCGTACAGCGCAATGGTCGCCACAAGGGTCGATTGAATGACCGCGTACAGGTCAAACGGCAGCAAACAATCTCCTTCTAACCGTTTATGATGCAGGCATGCGCTGCCAGTTCAGCAATGAGCCGGTCTTCGGGCGGGCCTATCATAGCACAGGGAGCGGTGATCCGGAATATCCCCCGCGACAAAACAATGCTCACATTGATGGAATTCCCTGTCAACCGGAATGTTCTACGCGCGGCTCCGGCTTCGGTCTTTCGGCGATGGTTTCCGGCCGCGATGACCACCGCCTGAAGATGCTGATTTCAACCGCGTGACCGCCTCGGCAATCCTCAGGATCGTGCCGGCGGTCAGATCCCGGATCGTGATGTTCGCTTCGTCGTCGCCGGCAAACGTGCAGAGGGCGATCGTGTAGCAGCTCGTTCCGCCCCGGATGATCTTGAGCGCAATGTTGGCCTGATGGCAGTGCACGCCGACAAAGACGCACACGTCGATCTTGTTATGCCAGATCGTCAGGTTCGGATGATTCGGGTTAATTTCAACAGCCGCATTGATCTTCGGATATTTCGGCCGGTAATCGGCCATCGGAATTACGTTGGCCGGCACCGCGTCGGCCAACGCCTTGACGGCTGACGCTTCCTGGGCGGCCCGTTCGCTCCACTCCCACAGCACGAGAGGGCCGGGAAAAATCGTGGGGACCTTCGCCTCGATCAATTTCCGTGCGGCCGTGTCAATGGCCTCCTGCTCGGAGACGACCTGCCCCTCGACAAGAGCCTGCCCCGGATCCGCCCCTTGCACGCCTCTCATGGCGGCCGCCGGCGGAAGATAGGCTTCGGGACCAGGTAACACTCGATACGGTTGTTCGTTCATGCACGCGCTCCTTTCAGCTGGCGGATGTTTTGCCGGCAAGCGGGGTTGCGATTTCCAGGGGATTGAGGTGCGTGATGCCGCCGTTCGAGACAGACTGGGTCGGCGTCAGCTTCACCGTTTTGCCGTCCTTCGGGAGCGCGATCTTCAATTCTTTCCGGACGCGGCGAAATATATCGATGATATGATTCATCTTCTCCACGTCGAACTCGCGCACGCTCAACATCGCGTCCTCATGCGCGTCGTGGCAAATGACGCACGTGAGGCAATTGGTCCCGTATCGGATCATCCGAAGGGTCAAATTGGCGTAGTGGCAGTGCACGCCGATGAACAGACAGACTTCGATCTTGTTGTGCCAGATCGTCAAGTTCGGGTGGTTGGGGTTGATGGTTTCTTCCGGATTAATTTTAGGGTACTGGGGACGATAGTCGGCCATCGTGATGATCGTGACGTTTGGAATCTCCGCGGCCAGCCTGAGCAGCGACTGGCTCTTGGCGATCCACCCCTTGTCCCACGCCCACACCAGAAGAGGGCCGGGAAAGATGGTCGGATTCTTTCGAGTGTACAACTGGCGGGCCATCTCCTCGATCACCGTATCCTCGGGCATGATGTTGCCGTAGAACAGACCATCCCCGGGATCGGGAATCTCGACACCCAACTCCATGGCCGATGGCGGGGCAAAGCCGGCCGGCCCCACATCGATGATCCGTTTCATTTCAGTTGCCGTTGATTTCGACGCGCTCATGTTGTGTTCACCTCCATTGCGGGTTTATGGTTTCATCCCATTCATGATCCGTTCAAGGCTGATCAGGTCGTCATAGCCGTCCCTTTTCAGCGTCACGTCCAATCCACTGTGGAGCGTATTCCGCTCCTCGCGATAAAAGACCCCCACGCGCGTTCTGCCGTCCCGGACTGTGGCGAGTTGCAGCGCCGCCATGCGATCATGGGATGGGTGAGTGGCCGGGTCGATTCGGACGCTCTCCGGCGCGTCGGGCGGCCGTGTCGACGGCTGCCGGCCGAGGACGGCGCAGGGTGAGATGATATTGATCGCGGAAAAACCACGGTGGTGTAAGGCCTCCTGCATCAACCTGGTCAGCAGCTCCGAATCATCGGAAGAGCCCTGGGCGACAAAGGTGGCTCCCGTGGCAATGAGCAAGGCAACGGGGTTGAGTGCTTCATGGTCAACGGCTGTTGCGCCGGCGGCGCCGTTTCCGGCGGTCGGGGAGGGCTGGCCTTTCGTCAAACCGTAACAACCGTTATCCATGATCAGGTAGGTTAGGTCAGGGTTCTTCCTGGCAAGATGAATCAAATGGCCGGCGCCCGCGGCGTATGCGTCCCCGTCTCCGCCGGCGACGATCACGGTGAGCGACGGGTTGGCCAGCTTGACTCCCAGTGCGATCGGCAGCGCCCGCCCATACGGCCCGTGAATGGCATAACTGTTGACGAAGAAACCGATCATGCTGGAGCAGCCGCTGCCGGTTACCAGGACTGTGCCGGCTGGATCGACGCCGGAACGGGTCAGCGCATGACAGAGCGCCTCCAGCACACGGACATCCCCGCAACCGGGACACCAGGTGACCGGTCGTTCTGTCCGATACGCTGCCGGCTCGTTGATGATCATGATGCGGCTCCCACGCGCATTCCTCCTAAAAATCTTCCCGACCGAAGATCTCCCAGGGAGAGATCGGCACGCCGGTGTAGAGGTGGATCAGACCGGGACGGATCTTCGTCTGCGCACGAATCAGCATGGCCAACTGCCCTTGTTTGTTTGCCTCAACCACGATCACTTTATTGACCGAGGCGGCGAAGGTCTCCAGGGCCTTCACGGGGAGCGGCCACAGCAGTTTTGGATAGAGGGCGGCGGCCGGCAAGCCGATTTGTCGAAACCGCTGCATGGCCTCCCGCACAGCCCCCTGCGTCGTCCCCCAGCTGATGAATCCGATCTCGGCGCGTGCCGCTCCCTCCCGTTCGACCGGCGGGAGGCCTTCTTCGACGGCGGACAGCTTTTTGTAGCGCTTCTTCGTCATGGTCTCGTGGTCCCGGGGGAGATCGGTGGGCGATCCCGACTCCGTATGTTCGACCCCCGTGGCGATATATTCGCCTCCCGGTTGACCCGGCACGCTCATGGGGGAGATCCCATCCGCCGTGAGACGGTAACGCAGGTAACTGGATTCCGATGGCTCATGGGGTGTGCGACCAACCCTGCGGACGTGTGCCAGATCGGGCCTCGGAATCGTCTGGCGCCGCCGGCTCAACGACGCATCACTGAGCACGATCACCGGCACCTGATATCGCTCGGCCAGGTTGAAGGCCTCAATCGTCAGGCCGACGCAATCGTTCACATCGGCGGCG
Source organism: Nitrospiria bacterium (assembly GCA_041484905.1). Taxonomy (GTDB): domain Bacteria; phylum Nitrospirota; class Nitrospiria; order JACQCE01; family JACQCE01; genus JACQCE01. Next base: position 11,360 of record JBGPIL010000030.1, on the reverse strand, counting down.
GCCACGACAATCCTGGGCGAATCGCCATGCCCCCCGAGCGCCGCGGAAAAGAGATCCGACTGCTCGTGTTTGGTGGCAAGCCCCTGGCTGGGGCCGCCCCGTTGGACATCCACAATGACCACCGGGAGCTCCGCCATGCCGGCAAACCCGATCAACTCCTGCATCACATCGAGACCCGGCCCCGACGTGCCGGTCATCGCCTTGGCGCCGGCATAGGACGCGCCGATCGCCAGGGCCGCCGACTCGATCGCATCATCGGTCATGATCACCTGCCCGCCGGCGCCGGGCAGATGGTCCGACAGCCAGTCGCCGATCGTCGTCGCCGGTGTGATCGGACAGTAGGGATACACACGGCACCCCGCCATCATCGCCCCCAGGCCGATCGCCTCGTTCCCGCTCAGCAGCAACTGGTTATTCTCCCCCGCTCCAACCGGGAGGAGATGGGGATCCCGCTTGACCACGTGGTCCTGGCCATAGGCCAGCCCCTCATCAAACGCCTTCACATTCATCTGAACGACCGACGCCCCCTTCGCGGCCAACGATTGCCCGATCACCTGCCGAAGCGGATCCGCCGATATGGAGAGCAACCGCGCCAGCACGCCGAGGGCAATCATGTTTTTTGAAACGGGGCTTCCCAATTCTCCGCTGATGCGGCCCATGGGAACGGGATAGAAGATCGCTTCCCCCGATTCCTTGAGCGCCATGCCGTCGTCATAGATCACCATGCATCCCGGAGCCAGTCCCGTCTCATTGCTTCGGTACCCGTTCTCGTTCAAGGCCACGAGAATGTCCACCCGGTCTCCCTGCGACAGGATCGGGTGCGGCGAGACCCGCAGTTGAAACAGCGCGTCGCCGCCCTTGATGTCCGACGCGAAGGTGGAGTCGGCCAGAACATGGAGGCCGCTGCGGGCCACGGCTCGCGATAGGATTTCGCCAACGGTCATGATGCCCTGGCCACCTTCTCCGGCGATTCTGATCAGCAGGTCGGCCCTGTCCGGGACCGTTTGCAGAAAAGGGGGCACGTTCTCGTTCCTTCCCTCGGTTAACAAACTCTCGAATTGTTCATCACGCTCGACACTCGATCGCCACGATCCTTCCGCTTTATCAGTCTAGCAATCTAATGCATCATGGTGCAACAGTAACAATGTTGCATTTACAGGGTTGATCCTGTAGCATCTATCGGGGCCGACGGGGGGAGGAGCATGAAACAGCACAAGGATCTGCTCGCGGTGCTGCGCCACAACCGCCAGCGCATCACACCGGCGCGGCGCCTGCTGCTCCAGTACTTTATCGATCACCACGCGCAGCCGTTGTCGCTGCCGGAGATTCAGGCCCATCTACAAGATAGGTTGCCGGGCATCAATCGCTCGAGCATTTACCGAAATTTGGAAATGCTCAAGTCACTGGCGATCATCCAGGAGTTGCGGGTGGGCGGAAGCGGCAAGCGGTTTCAGTTCGTCTTCGAACGGCCGGTGCATCACTTCATCATCTGCAAGGCGTGCGGCAAAGTCAGCCGGGGGACGCGCCGCTTCTTCGAGCAGGTCGAAAAGGCGCTGCGCGACGTGCACGGCTTTGAAAAGGCCAATCTCTCGGTGACGTTTTACGGGTTCTGCCCGGCCTGCCGGGCGGGGTAAAGGCAGAGAATAGAAAATGGAGAATAGAGAGTGGATGAGAACGGCAAAGGCGGATTAGGAATTAAGGAGTAAAGGACGTACGGCGTTGTGTCAGGCGGGGTTTGCTTTGGAGTTTTTGATCCTTCGGCTTGGGCCTGCCAAGCTGGCCCTTGCTCAGGATTCGCTCCTTCTCATGAGTCCCTCGACTCGTTCTTGTGGGGCTTCACCACCCCGATCAATCGATTCCCTTCATCCAGCCCGTCCACCGTGGCGCCGAGCGCCAGTATCTCTTCCAGATAGCGCACGGCTTCCTTGGTGATCACCTCGCCGGGTGTCAGCACGGGGATGCCAGGCGGGTAGACGGTGACCGTCTCGGCGCTGACGCGATCGATCCCGCTGTGCAGGTCGACCTGTTCGTGCTCACCGAGAAAGGCCTCCTGCGGGCTGATCCGCCATTTATCGCTCAACATCTGAATAAGAGGGTCAGGTCTTGAATCTTTCTATTACTCAAACTTTATAGACCTGACCCCATTCCTGCGGGCAGCGGTTTGCGGGCCGAGACGATCCGGATGGCCATCGGCAGGGCAACTCCCTCTCCCCGCTTATATCGATTGGCGGCCGCGGTGATCTGCGCTTCGGCATCGCGCCGCTGGTCCGCCGACAGTTTGGCGAAGAGCGGTTGAAGCGGCGCCGCCATGTCGAGGAGACTGGTGAGATATTCCTCCGCCGAGTCATAATACGACTCGCCGGTCACTTCGTCATCCGCCAGCCCCGTCAGGCCGGCTCGTTGCGCGATGTCATACAACTCTCCCGCTTTCGCCAGCCGGAAGATGCCGGGCTGTTCGGGATCGGGTTGGGGCAGGGTCAGAAATGTTTTGAGCACCTCCATCGGAATCGAGATGAAGGGATTCTTCTCGACGGCCGACCAGACGGCGGCGGCGAAATAGCCGCCGGGCTTGAGCACGCGGGCGATCTCGCGCATCGCCTGAGGAATATCGGGCAGAAACATCAGGCAGAAACGGCTGAGCACCGCATCATATGACGCGGCGTCAAACGGCAGGCTGGTCACGTCGGCCGTCTGAAAGCGGATATTCGACAGGCCCAACCGCTCGGCTTTGCATCGGGCGACATGGAGCATCCGATCAGCCAGGTCCAGCCCGACGACGCGGCCCGAGACGCCCACCGCCTGGGCCGCCAGCACGGCCGGATAACCCGTCCCGCTGCCCAGATCCAGCACCCGCTGCCCCGGCCGCAGACGGCCGTCGGCCACCAAGCGGTGATTGATAAAGGCCATGTTTTGATCGAGCCGGTCGTCCCATTTCTCCCACGCGGGCGCGGCGCGATTCCAATCCTGTCGTTGGGTGTCGATCACCTCTTGTGCCTTGAGGGGTGCCATCGGCCTGCTCCTTTGGGGGGGATGCGTTCTATTGTCCGACCGATGAAAGAAAAAATCAATGGCCCGGGGCTGAACAGCGGGCAGTGAAAGGGCGGCGCTGGGAACCATGTTCACTCTTGACTGCATCGCCGGATAGCCGTATATATACAGAGTCCATCGTGAGCGTCGAGGCGTCCACCAGGAGTGAGGGCCGATGACCGAAGTGAAGGAACGCCGTCCCACGGTTCTGATCGTCGATGACGACGAGGGGATGCGGGACACGCTGGACGTGATCCTCTCGGACCGGTACGACACGATCAAGGCCGGCACCGGTGAATCCGCCCTGGAAACCCTGTCCGAACGCGAAGTCGACGTCGTCCTGCTGGATTGCCTCCTCCCCGACCTGCACGGCTTGTCAGTGCTCCAGACCATCAAAGAACGCTACGACGGCGTTGAAGTCGTCGTGATCACCGCCGTCAAGGATGTGGAGACGGCGGTCCGCGCGATGAAGCTGGGAGCGTATCACTACCTCGTCAAGGAATTCGATTACGATGAAGTCCTGGCCATGATCGACAAGATTGTGGCCAAGCTCAGGGGCGAGCGGGAAATCCTCTACCTGCGCTCCGAGGTGGAGCAATTGACCGACGCGCCGTTTATCGTCGGACGCAGCAAGCGGATGCGGGCCATTCTCGACGTCATCCACAAGGTGGCCAAACTGCCCGCCACGGTCCTGATCCAGGGGGAGAGCGGCACCGGCAAGCAGATCCTGGCGCGCTACATTCACAAGGAAAGCGGTCTCGCCGATCGCCCCTTCGTCACGCTCGATCTGTCCGCCGTGCCGGAGAGTCTGATCGAAAGCACGCTCTTCGGCCATGAGCGGGGCGCGTTTACCGGGGCCTATCAGCGTCATTACGGAAAATTCGAGCTGGCGAACGGCGGGACGCTGTTCCTCGATGAGATCGGCCACCTCCGGTATGAGATGCAGGGCAAGCTGCTTCGGGCGATCCAGGACGGCGAAATCGAACGGGTCGGGGGAAGCAAGACACTGCACGTGGCGGCGCGCCTGATCGCCGCGACGAACGTCGACTTGAAGGAGGCGGTCAAGCGCGGCCAGTTCCGGGAGGACCTCTACTACCGCATCAATGTGCTGCCCATCTATCTGCCGCCCCTTCGGGAACGGCTGGTGGATGTGCCCGAGCTGGTGTACTTGTTCATGGAGCACTACAGCAGGCGGTTTCAAAAGCGCGTGACCAAGATCACCGAAACGGCGATGACGACGCTTTCCACCTATCATTGGCCGGGCAACATCCGGGAGCTGGAAAATCTGATCGAGCGGATTGTGGCGATTGCCGATGGGGACACGATCGGACAGGAGGATATCCCGGTCGAGTATTGCCTCTCGGAGCCCGCGGGCAAACGGACGGCGGAGGCCCTGCTCCAGAAGGCGTGCGAGACCTTCGAGCGGAATTTTATTCTCAAAACGCTGGAACGCGCGCAGTGGAATCGGAAGAAGGCCGCCGAACTGCTGGGTATTTCGCTGAGCACGCTGAAATTTAAATTCACCAAACTGCACCTCTATGAGTTGATCTCTGAACGGCGGCGAGCCGCCGGCACTCACTCCCGTCCCAAGAAAGCGTGACGCCGAACATACGCGGCCTTCCAATCCTCCCAGCGTGCCTTGTGTGGCTTGCGCTGGCAGGGGGAGGGTCTGCGCTCGCCGCCGCCCCGCCGTCCCCCACAGATTCCAATGCCGCCGGTGACGAGCCGGAGGTCTCGCCAGAGGTTTCGGTGAACGTGACCGTGACGACGCCCGGCCGGATCGAGCAGCGGCTGGACGATGTCACCGGCGCCGGCTCCGTCACGGTCCTGACCGAACCGGAAATCGCCGCACAACAGCCGCTGGCGGTTCCAGAAGCGCTACGGGAGCTGCCCGGCCTGGATGTGAGGGAGGCCGGCACGCTCGGCGAGGCTGCGTCGCTCAGAATCAGGGGCGCCGAGCCGTTCCAGACATCGGTGCTGCTCGATGGTGTGCGCATCAACTCCCCGTTTCGAGGCGATGCCGATCTCGGCAACTTCGTGATGGACGGGATCGCGCAGATCGAAGCGGTGCGAGGCGGCTCTTCGGCGCTCTATGGATCCGATGCGATCGGCGGCGTGGTCAATCTCCGGACCCTGCCGCCGCAGCGACCGACGGAAGTGATCGTCTTGGTCGAGGGCGGCACCTTCCGGACCGCGCGGGAAGGTCTCAGCGTGGGAGGGAAACAGGATTGGGGATTCTACCGCATCGCCGTGTCGCGCACCGATACCGACGGGCAGTTCGATCATGACCGCTTCGGCGCCGCCACGCTGTCGGGGCAGTTGCGCGTTGATCTGACACCGCACAGCTCCGTCATGATCACGCCTCGGTACCAAACCGATATGAAGGAGATGGCCATCACGCTTCTGGAATTTTTGCCGGCCTTCACGGTGGCGCCGGATGACAATAATGGCCTCACACGGCATTTCCTCTCCACAGCGATCGAATATAGAAATACCCCTGTCCCCTGGTGGGAGATCGTGCTGAAAGCTTCAACGGTTCAGACCGATCTGGATTGGAATAACCTGAACACCGACTCGGTCATTAATGGCGGGACCACCGTCTCGTATCTCTATTCTGAGGAGACGAGGGAGCGTGAGTGGACCGTGAATCTTCAGCAGAATGTGACCTGGCGGCCGCGGCAGATCTTCACGCTCGGACTCGAGCAGGGATGGGTGGACGTCCACAGCAACCAAGCCATCGCATTTACCGTGACGCCGCCGTTCCCGGATCCGCCCTTCACTTTCAATTTACCCCCCACGGCGGTCGACGGCCGGCGCCGGACGCGAACGCTCTATGCCCAGCAACTGTTCCGGATGGGAGACAGCCTGGTGCTGCAGGCGGGGCTTCGTGCCGACGGCGACACGCAATTCGGCTCGACGGTCAATCCAAAAATTTCAACCACGTATCGGCTCCCTGCAACCGGCGCCACCCTTCGAGCAAGCTGGGGAACGGCCTATCGAGCGCCGACGATCCAGGAGCTGGACTTTGTGCTGTATGGCAACCCCGCGTTGCAACCGGAACGGGCCATGAGCTGGGAAGCCGGCGTGCGACAGCCGCTCATGGGGGAGCGTGTGGTGTTGGACGCGGCCTTTTTCCAGATCGACTTTCACAACCTCATTGAACGGTTTCCTGCGCCCGCCCACAATGTCGCACGGGCGCGGTCGCGCGGGATCGAAACGGAGATCGCCGTTCAACCGATCGATCAGGCCAGGGTGGCGGTCAACTACACCTGGCTCGAGACGTGGGGGGAAAATGATGCGCCCATTCCGTTGAGCCGGCGCCATCGGCTCAACCTCATCGTCACCGGCTCGCCGTGGACCGGTTTGGTGGTTCGCGCCTCGGCGCAACTGGCATCGGGTCAACAACTCCCCGGCCCAGTCGAACTGCTGGACGGCACCGTGGAGCACGGCCGGGACTCCGGCTATCTCCGGATTGATGTGGCAGCGACCTATACGCTCATTCATCCCGTCAACACTGTTCGCCAGATGGAACTGTTCGTCAAGGCAAATAATCTCTTCAATGCCGATTACCAAGACCTTCCGGGTTTTCCTGCGCCCGGCCTGAATGTGCTTGCCGGTATCCGAACGACCCTCTAAACCCTGTCGCAGCTCCCCATAGGCCAAGAAATTGACCATGAAGGTCAACTATCCGGCCCATCAGTAAAATTGACCAATAGTCTCAAGAAGTTGGAACCGTCGCCTCGCCTACATTCTCCAGTCCATTGACCGTATTCAAGCCGCACAGCGGGTCAGCAGCCGCCTTAGTGCTCCCCAGCCATTCAGGCTTTGCAGCTTCGCGCCTCACCCCATCACAACTAATCTGCGATGCGGTTCGTGGCAAGTTCCACCTTGCCCGCAATCGTCGAAGAAAGACTCGCAGATGATCCGATCGGGTGACGGCATGTCCCGTGACAATCGAAAGAAGACTGCCGGCGAGCCGGTTGGCAGCGCGCCGTATTGGCATGGTAATTGCGCTCTTACACTATTGTTTCACAAAACTGTCGGCATCAACCGCTGTATGCAGGAGGGCAAGGATGAAGCCGTCGATATTCAATGTGGTCACGTCTGCCTGGAGTCCTGACGAGTTCCTGATTTTCAACACTTTCACAGACGCCCGGGTGGTGGTGAACCTGGCCTTAAAGACCGCAATCGAGAAGGCGGGCAAGGGGGAACCGCTGACCGAGGAGGAGCTGTCCTATCTCGATCAATTGAAAGATGTGGGCGTGATGGTGGATGACACCGTCGATGAAGAGCGTGAGCTGGAGTATTGGTTCCAGCGGCTCAAATACGACACGACGTCGCTTGATGTGACCGTGCTGACCACATCGGCCTGCAACCTCGGCTGCACCTATTGTTTTGAGGAGGGCATCAACCTGAAGGGCTTCATGACGGACCCAGTCTGCCGCCAGACGGGCGACTGGATCACGGCCAGGCTGGACGAGGTGCGCCCGCGGCTGCTCCACCTGATCCTTTTTGGCGGCGAGCCGCTGCTCAACCCCAAAGCGGCGCTGGCCTTAAGCCGCCGGCTGTATGATGAGACCCGGCTGCGCGGAATCACGCAACAGATCAGCGTCATCACCAACGGCGTGCTCCTGACCCAGGAAATCATCGACGACCTCCTGGCGGTGGGGCTCACCCGCGTCAAGGTCACACTCGATGGCGATGAGCAGGCCCATGATTCCAAACGAATGTATAAAAACGGCAAGGGCAGCTTTCGGGTCATTATGGATAATCTCCTCCGATTGAAGGGCAAGGCGCCCATCTCAATCGGCGGCAATTTTGACGAGACGACGAAAGAGTCGATTCCCCGACTCCTGGATCAACTGGTCGGCCTCGGCTTTACGCCCGATGACATTCAGGATATCACGTTCAAACCGATTCTCAATCCCACGGGCAAGATTGCCGTCCTGAACAATTCGATGGACTCCGGCCATACCTGCACGTTTTCCGACGTGAAGGTGGAGGACATCCTCTGGCTGCGGGAGGAGGTGGAACGGCGCGGCTTCAAAACAAAAGATGGGATTGCCATCGGCCCCTGCTGCGCGACCAAAGAGCAGACCTTTACAATCGATCCGTGGGGAAAGATTTACAAATGCCCCGCCCTCGTCGGCCGGGAGCCCTTCATCATCGGCGATGTCGCGGATGGGGGATCGAATCACCTGAATACGCAATTTATGACGGTCGATCTCTGGCGCGCTCCCTTCTGCTCGGGGTGCAGCTATCGGCCCATCTGCGGCGGCGGCTGCCGGGGCAGCTCGGTCACCCAGTCGAATGACTTTCAGGCCGTCGCCTGTGAAAAACCCTATTTTGAGAATGTAGCGATCGAACTCGTCAAACGGGAGGCGCTGAAGAGCCAACAGACCGGGGCGTTATCCGTTTAACTGTTTTTCACAACTCTAAACCGAGGGGGGGTGATCACATGAAGCTGAAGATCGTCAAGAAGGGGGAACGGAAGGAAAAGACCCGCCTTCTTCGGTGCACGTGGTACGTAGCGTAACTGCAAGCAGAGATCTGTTCACAGAGGGGATTGCATTGGCAATCCCCTCTGTGTTGACAGCACCGGAGAAACTTTCTATGCTGGGGCGGTGCCAAATCGAAGAGGAGTGGTGTTCTTCTTGCTGATAGGTCTTTTACTACCCCCTGCTTCCTGCCGTCACTCCCAATCAACCGCTCCGGATACCGCACAGTCGTTGACCATTGCAACGTATCAGCCCTTGTCGCCGTACAATCCCCTTGAGTCTGCAACAACACTCTCTGCGCGGTTAACCGAATTGATTTTCGACAGCCTGGTCAGATTTGACGATAAGCTGGATGTACAGCCCCATTTGGCTGCTTCATGGGAACTTTCCGGTGATCAACGCACCTGGACCATTCATCTCCGGCAGGGCGTGAAATTCCACGACGGCGTTGAACTGACGGGTGAGGATGTCCAATTTACGCTGAACCAGCTCAGAAAACCCGGATTGGAAACCACCTATTCATACAACATCAATGAGATCGAGGATATCACCGTGCAAGATCGGTATACGGTTCAAATTCAACTCGAAAGTGTCGTGGCGACATTTCTGAGTGATCTCGTCATCGGCATCCTCCCCAAGCATCTATTGGATGGCAAAGAGTTGGGCAACTCCGATTTCGGCTTCCACCCGATCGGCACCGGGCCGTTTAAAGTTGTTAGCGGATCCGAAACGGGAAGTGTCTTACAGGCCAATGAGCACTACTTCCTCGGTCCACCGCAATTGAACCGGTTGGTCGTGAAAGTCTATCCCAGCCAGGAGTCGGCCTGGGCCGGGCTCACCCGCGGCGAAAGTGATTTTTTTTGGTACCTGAGTCCGGCCGGTTTTCAGCAGTTGCGCCATATTCCGGGATTCCAGTCCTATTCGGCGCTGAAGCCGTACTACTATCTCTTGGCATTCAACCTGCAAACGCCATTGTTTCGGGATCGCGCTGTTCGTCAGGCGCTGAATTACGCCGTTGACAAGACGGCAATCGTCAACAAGGTCCTCAAGGGCCAGGGTCAGGTCGCGGCCGGGACGGTCTATCCCGGTTCGTGGGGTTATGATGCCACACTCGCCCCCTACCCCTATGATCCTCAAAAAGCACTGGCGCTGCTGGAGACAGCCGGTTGGCGCCATCAAGGCGGCGATCATTTCCTGACCAAAGACGGCCGGCGTTTTGAGTTTACGGTCTATTCCAACGTTGGCGACGATCTGAAAAAACGGGCGCTGTTGCTGGTTCAACAGCAGCTCTTTGAGCTCGGCATTCAAATGACTGTGGCGCTGTTCGATGCCGCTCAAACCGATTTCCTTTTTCAGAAACGATTTGAGGCCCATTTTCCTGAAATCGATGCCGGCAGGGACCCCGATGTCAATTACAAGTTCTGGCATTCCTCTCAGATTCATGGGGGATTCAATGTGGGGTCGTATCGCAATGCCGCGGTCGACCGATTACTCGAGGCGGGTCGCCGCACCTTTGATCGGGATGAGCGGAAAGCGATTTACACCCGGTTTCAGCGTGAGCTTCATGATGATCCTCCGGGGATCTTCCTGTTTTGGACCGATTATCTCGTGGGTGTCAATGAGCGTTTTAAAGGGGTGAAGATCAGCCCCGCCGGGCCATTTGCCAATATTCGCGAGTGGCATGTCGACGAGGATCAACGCCCCTGGCCATGAAAAAAATCTCGACAAAGCTCATCGTCCTTCTCGCTGCCGCTGCGCTGCTTCCGTTGACGCTCTTTGGCCTGTTGTCCATCTGGACGGCCAGGAGCGCCGCGTTTCAGGAGGTGAACCAGGGCCACCTGGCCGTGGCCAAGCAGGCCGCCGACCAGATCCAATCCTACGTGGCGGATCGGGTGGCCATTTTGCAGGCGCTGGCCCAGCATCTGGGGCAGACGGATTTGCAGCCGTGGCAAAAGGAACGGGTCATCAAAAATTACGTGATTCAATTTGATGAGTACCGGCAGATTGCGCTGACGGATATCGGCGGGCGCGAAATCGCCATCAGCCGATTGGGGGTGCCGCTCGGCAACCGATCCGGGGAGCCGGCGTTTCAGGCCGCAGTGAACGGATCACTCTACCGTTCGCCCGTCTTTTTGTCGGACAATCTCACCCCCAGCATGACCATTGCCGTGCCAGTGGTGGAATTGGGACGGGTGACCGGTGTCTTGATCGGCGAGGTGAATCTGATCGCGATGTGGAATCTGGTCGACTCGATCCGTATCGGCCGGGAAGGCTACGCCTTTGTGGTGTCGGAAACCGGCCAGTTGCTGGCGCATGGGCGCGGCGCGCAAAAACCGAAGGTGTTGCAGCGGGCCGATCTTTCCTCTCTGGCCATTGTCCGGGCCGTGCGTCAGGGGCTCTCGCAAACAGTCGTCTATCGCAGCGCCGCCGATGGAGAACCTTTGGTTGAAATGATCGGGGTCTCGGCGCCGATTGCGGATCTGGGATGGGGTCTGGTGATCGAGCAGCCGACGCATGAGGCCTATGCCCAGGCGAGGACGATCACCCTTGAACTGGCCGGGTTGATCGGGCTGTTCCTCCTCCTGGTCATTGGCGTCGGCTACGCGGGGGGGCGGCGGTATATCGTGCAGCCAATCCACCAGCTCATGCAGGCCACCCGGCGGGTGGCGGCCGGGAATTTGTCCGAAACGGTCAATATCCTGACCCAGGACGAATTTCAGGCCCTGGGGGAGTCCTTCAATGACATGACGACCCGGCTCGGGGACCTTCAGGAACGGATCCGGCGGGATGAGCGCACAGTGGTGTTCGGCCGGATTGCGGCCGGATTGGCCCATG
>JBGPIL010000029.1:0-15992 GCA_041484905.1 Nitrospiria bacterium | reverse complement strand
TCGCCCCCATGGGCGCGGCGCCGCGCGGAATGGCCAGAATCAACGGCCGCCGCGACGGCGTGTCTGTCGGACGCATCCGATAGCGTTCTAGCGCTCCGGCCAGCAATCGTCCCGCGTCCTCTCTATTCTGAAATGTCATCATCTGTCTATTCTCTATTCTCCATTTTCTATTCTCTGTCTATCTATAAGGCCGATGCCCTTCCCGATCCCATGGCCGGCGATTCAGGCACAAGGCGGGGCACGATCTCGGCGGCGCGGCCGGCCAGCCAGCAGTGCACCGCGGAACTGGCTGATCGCTCCGGATTGACCTCCACCACCCACGCGCCGGCCTCACGAGCCATCGAGGCCAATGAAGCGGCGGGTTGAACCACGCCGGACGTGCCAATGACCAGAAACACGTTGCACGATGTCGCCGCGTCAACGGCCGACTGGATGACCACCGGATCAAGCGACTCTCCAAACCAGACGATATGGGGCCGCAGCAGGCCGCCACAGCGCGCGCAGGCCGGCAACTGCGGCGTGAGGGGCAGCGGCACGCGCCGGTCCGTCGAGACCGCGCCGCATGCGGTGCACCGCATCATCCAGATGTTGCCGTGCAACTCCAACAGTCGCCGGCTGCCCGCCGCGGCATGCAGACCATCGACATTCTGGGTGATCAGGGTGAAGCGGCCGGGCCGTTGTTCCCCATACCGTTCCCCACGCCGCTCTAATACTGCCAGCGCGTCATGACCCGGATTCGGTCGCGCCGAAGCAATCAGGCCGCGGCGCCAGTCATACCACTCCCACACCAAGCGGGGATCGCGTGCAAAGGCCTCTGGAGTTGCCAGTTCTTCGGCCCGGTAGGTGCGCCAGAGGCCGGTGGCGCCGCGGAAGGTCGGAACGCCGCTATCGGCCGAGATCCCCGAGCCGGTCAGGACCGCAATCGCCAGCGCCGAGGCAATTCGTCCACGCGCTTCGTGAAGTGCCTCAGGAAAAGGCCCGGCTTCTTGTGCTGAAAATTTTTCGGACACGGCTCACCACCGTGCGGCCATCCGCCCGGTTACTCGGACGTGGGCGGCTGCCGGAGCGCAGCCGGTCCTCCGCCGTCATCCATCTCTCCGGGCGTTTCTCCGGAGATCACACCGGGCCGATCGGTATGGATGACCTCTACAAAACGGTTCAGCCAGCGGACTTTTCGGGATTCCTGCCGTTCTCCATAGATATAAATGAGGTTGCGCATCATCCGCACCAGCATTTCCTGGTCCGTCGCCGGCTGGAGGTACTGCTCTTTAAAACCGTACCCCGAATTGATCAAAAACGTGGCGCACTCCGCTTTGGTCAGCAACTGCCCGCCGTTGAACGGGTCGATGAAGAGATCATGCCCCGGAACCTCACACTGCACCAGGAAGTGGCTGGGCATGCCGATCCCGACGATGGACAGGTCCAGGCGGCGGATCAGCAGCAGATAGACGGCGGACAGGGTGATGGGAATGCCGACCCGCCGGTCCAGCACCCGGTTCAAATAACTGTTATCCGGGTCGTAGTAATGGACCGTGTTGCCGTGAAAACCTTTTTCCGTGAACAGATAGTGATTGATGACGCGAATGACGCCATCCGGCCACCGTTCATGCTTGACGACGCTCCGCAGCTCCTCGGCCATCGCATCCAACAACCCCTGGTAGACATCGCTCTCCAGTTCGGGATAGGCAAAGCGGCTCAACAGCAGGCAGCCTTCCTCCAGATCGGGTTGCTCGAGCCAGGACTCCCAGGCCTGGAGCAGGTGACGGCCGTCGATTTCCTCGATGACGTCGGCCAGCCGCTCGGCCATCACCGTCCGTTCCGGCTCGTCATTCGCCGCCTGGACGGCATGGGCGGTCGCATGGAGCTGGCGCAACTGCCCGACAACCTCGGGCCCGAGTTGCACAAGTTTCTCCTTGATGAGCTTCAGATTCGCCCCCTGCTCGGTGGTCAACAGGGAGAGCAACGCCTTCAGCGGTTCTTTGGTCTTCGGCGGCATCGGTCGATCCGAACGACTATCTCCGAACAACTCTCATGAACGCGCGCACTATACCACACTCGATGGGAGAAACTCATCCGTTTGTATTCGGGGGGAGATACTCCTCTCCCCCCGATCCCTCCATCGTCCGTACGCATCTGCATTTTCTTTTTACCCCTTCACCCGTAATCCGTTTTTTCTTCACTAATCCGCCTTGACTCCTGACGCCTCACTCCTCACGCCTAGACGCTCCTTGCCCCCACACCCCCGGCTGCATGAGAAGCAGGGGGAGGTTCCGGTTCCTCCCCCTGATAACCCCCATCGGATATACGCCAAGAGCTTCACACCGCATCGACCCTATGCTACGATAATCGTTATGGCCGATGCGATCACGACGGCGATGGAGCAGGCCGTTCAGGACGGCGTCTTCCCCGGCGCGGTGCTGCTGGTGCAGGAAGGCGCCGAGATCCGGCGCTGTGACGTGGTCGGCGCCGCCGCGCTGCAGCCTTCTTCAGATCCCCCTGATCCCCCTGATCCAATGACGCGCGCCACGCTCTTCGACCTCGCCTCGTTGACCAAACCGATCGCCACCGCCACCGCGATGCTACTGTTGATCCAGCGCGGCCGCCTTGCGCTCGATCAGCCCGTCACGCAGTGGCTGCCGGATTTCCGCGGTGAGGGAAAGAATGGCGTCACCTTGTTTCACTTGCTGAATCATTCGTCCGGCCTGCCCGCCTGGAAACCCTTTTACAAGGCGATCACGCCTGATGAAGCGGGCCGGGCCGCCGCGCGGCTGCACGAACGGATCATGGCCGAACCGCTCGTCTATCCAACGGGCAGCCAGTCCATCTACAGCGATGTGGGATTCATCCTGTTGGGCGTAATCGTCGAACGCGCCGCCGGCCGATCGCTTGATCAATGGTGCCGGGAGAAGCTGTTTGCGCCGCTGGCGATGGACTCGACCGGGTTCCGTCCGCTCGGCCGGCCGGAGCTGGCCGCGCGATCAATCGCCGCCACCGAGCAATGCGCCTGGCGTGGACGGTTGCTGCGGGGTGACGTGCACGATGAGAATTGCTTTGCGCTCGGCGGTGTGAGCGGCCACGCGGGGTTGTTTGCGCCGGCCGACGATCTGGCCCGTTTCATTGGCGCCCTCATGGCTGCCGATCAGGGCCGGGCCGAAGGCCCCTTCGCCGGCGTGCCGCCGGCTCTGCTCGATCAATTCCTGTCGCGCCGGTCGACACCGGGATCGAGCTGGGGGCTCGGATGGGATACGCCATCGGAACCGTCGAGTTCCGGCCACGGGTTCTCCCCCCGTTCGTGCGGCCATTTGGGTTACACAGGCACCTCCCTGTGGATCGACCGCGATCGGGGCTGGAGCGTGCTGCTCCTAACCAACCGCGTCCATCCAACCAGCCGGAACGTGAAAATCTCCGCCTTCCGGCCGCTCATTCACGATCTGGTTGCTAAGACGTATTTTTGAAATCAAGGGGGAGAGCCTCCATCGAAGGTCCAATGCGTATGGGCGATGGGGATTATCAAGGGGAGAGGAGCATCTCCCCTTGATTTCAATAGACAGAACCAGAACCTGATTGATCTGTTCGCGGGGATTGAAACCAAGGGGAGCATTCCGCTGCTCCCCTTGATAATCCCCATCGGATTTACACTTCGTCAACTCTTCGTACGGCGATGGGGGGATCGGGGGGAGAGGAGCATCTCCCCCCGACTCTAATTGCTTTGCCGGAATATCGTGCTATAATTAAGTTTTATGGAGCGGGCATTGCTGCTCAACGCCACGTACGAACCGCTGAAAGTCATCGACTGGCAGCGGGCCGTCACCCTGTCATGGCAGGGCAAGGTCGAGGTCCTTGAAGTCTACGACCGCGAGATCCGGTCCGTCACGTGGAACACGAAATTGCCGGCGGTCCTGCGGCTCGTCCACTTTGTCAAAGTCGAGTACACCAAGCGGGCCATCAACTTCTCCCGCGCCAACATTTTCCTTCGCGACAACTACAGCTGCCAGTACTGCGGGCGGCATTTTCGCACCGAGGAGTTGACCTTTGACCACGTCGTGCCTATCGCCAAGGGCGGGCGCAAGGTATGGGAGAACATCGTCACCGCCTGCTGGCGCTGCAATAATAAAAAAAGCGGCCGGACCCCGATGGAAGCCGGCATGCACCTGATCAAATGGCCCACCCGCCCCGATTGGAAACCCTTCTTCACCTTCACGATCGGCCTGCGCAACGTCCCCGCCGTGTGGAAGGACTATCTCTACTGGAACGTCGAACTCGACCACGACCAGCAGTAATCCTTCCGTTCCTTTTTTTCCGTTCCCTCCCCCCCAGCAACTGCAAAAGTGGAGTTTCACCTGCTCGGCTCGGCCAGGTCGGTGAGGAGGCCGTGCACCTCGAATCAAAGGTAAGAGACCAGTTTGATTCTCGGTACAAGTCGGAGGCTGCTTCCACAACTGGTTCCTATATATGAAGCAGCCGAGACCCGAGAAGCGGCAAGGACCGCAATCCGCAGCCGACTTCGTGCCGACGAACTGACCTGGCCGAGCCGACACCAACCCAGCTTTCGTTGACCCTCCCTTTGGCAGTTGCTATAATCGCCCCGTCATGCTGCCCATCCGCCTGTTGATGAATCGCGAGGTCAAGAGTATTGCGCCTGATGTGACGCTGATCGATGCCGCGTGCCGCATGCGCGACGAGCGCGTCGGCGCCCTGTTGGTACGGCGGGGAGATGACTACGTGGGTATCCTGAGTGAAAGCGATCTGGTCCGGCGCGGCATGGCCGAGGGGCGAAACCTGTCGGCGGTCACCGTCGAATCGGTCATGACCCGGCCGATTATCATGATCGATGTCAAACAGACGGCCGACGACGCCAATGCGCTGATGAGCGAAAAAGCGATCCGCCACCTGGCCGTGACCGAGAATAACCGGATTATCGGCATCCTCTCAGTCCGCGATCTGTTGATCTACTTTAAAAACCGTTTCTAACGCCTTTCATGGCGCTTGACCGCTTCCGCCGGCAGAATAATCCTCGACGGCTCCTCAGGTTGTTCACGGAGCGCTTCGGCCTGCTGCGGGGCATGGGCTTCGACCAGGCCGGCCAGGCCGGTGACCAGTTGCCGGCCGGCGAGCTCGCGGCCCGCCCATTCCCGCCCGAAGGCAATCACCTGATCGAGCACAGCCCGCAGGCGCTCCCGATCGTGCGGCTCGCGTTTGAGCCACGTCTCCACCACCCCCCACAGGTGTTGCGCGCAGGCCAACGGCGCCGCGGCCGGCACGGTGAGCGGACTCAGGCGCGCCCGGATGTCCTCCAGCCCCGCAAGCACTTCCTGATCGCTGACGTTGGCGCGATTCGCCGCATAGCCGTAACAGGCGAAATCGAGCAGGTTGAGCAGCACAAGCGCCCGGTCGCCGTGCTCGCGGGCGAGGCGCTCATGCAGGGGTTGGCGCGCGCGGAGCAATTGCCGGCCGGCGCGTTCGCGTTGATAGGTCTCACCCGGCAGGAAATAGACACAATCGGCCGGGCAGGCGATCGCCGCGCCCCGGTGAGTCCCGCAGCACACGGCGCAAATCGCGCCGTGCAACGCCGGGCAGGAGCGCTTGCCTTTGCGTTCTCGACAGTAGACGCAGACGGCCACTCGCCCTCGCCTAGCCGAGCCGCGTGACCGGGCGCTCCTGTCCGGAGCGGCGCTCCGCCAGACCGATCATGCCCAACACGGTCAGGCCACTGAGCAACGCGATGGCATTGGCGGCCACCGCCTGTTGATGGGCGCGGCGGAACGCCTGTTGCAGCGAGAGACGAACAGCTTCGTTGCCGGGAGCCGACAGTTGCGTGCGGATCAACTGGGCGTGGGGCGCGACGACAAACCCGCCGTAGAGCGTGCTCACCACCATCAGGCCGGTCAACCAGAAGCGGACCGTGCCCCATCGATGACGCCCCAGATAGGCCTGCAAGCCACCTGCCGTCAACGCGACCAGGCCGCAGAGCGCCCCCATCTCATAGTAGCCGGTGAACACACGATTCATCAGGTCGCCGGCCTGCTGACGCGGCAGCACGGCAAACACGCCGGGCGCCACGACCACGGCCAGCAACATCATCGCGCCGACCCATACAGCCACCGCAATGATAAAAATCCCTTCAACCATCCGGGGGATCAGTGACATTCCTCCACCCTCCTTCTTGCGTCTCCGCAATCGTGCATGGAATCACTCCGGCGACACGCCGGCACCGGCGGGAACCGGTGTATTATCCGGAACGGCCGCGGGTCTGTCAAGAATCGTGTATTGAAGTCAGGGGGAGACGTTATCAACCCCAGACAAACCCCAATGATGGTTTGATTTGTGATGTACGCGTACACTTGCATGTTTGGCTAAAGAGGGCCAGGGGACCGTGCTCAGCTCCCCCTGAATCATGTCTCAGTGGGGGCCCGTGCGGTGCAGTGGCTCCTCCGATGCCCCCACACCCCAGGCCCCATTGCCCATACGCAGCACTCGTGTCTCGGAGATCCGAGTGCTGCGCTCGCTGTCCGGCTCATAACCGTGCCCCGACCTCGTTTGACAAGCTGTTGATCTCTTGGTTATTCTACGTCCAGTTCCGAGACAGTGGAATGTCTCACACGCATGAATCCTTCCCGATCGACTGCCGTCAGTGTGTGAAACGGCACCTCTGCGAACTGTACGAGTTGTCCACCGGCGACTCGGAGTCGCTGAGCGCGCTTTTCGACGCCCACCAGTACGAATCCCGCCAAACGATCTTTTATGAAGGCAATCCGTGCCACGGCCTCTATCTCTTGTGCCGGGG
Source organism: Nitrospiria bacterium (assembly GCA_041484905.1). Lineage (GTDB taxonomy): Bacteria > Nitrospirota > Nitrospiria > JACQCE01 > JACQCE01 > JACQCE01. Next base: position 9,208 of record JBGPIL010000029.1, on the reverse strand, counting down.
CAAGGCCAAGCTGGTTCAGACCTCCTGGTCGGGCCAGCAACAGATTCTCAGAATCATCACGGCCGGCGAACTGATCGACAAGCAGGCGCTCTTTTCGGGGGGCACCCATTCGGTGACCTGCGAGACGCTCGAGCCCTGCCTGGTCGGCTTTCTCACCCGAGAGCGCGTGGACGAACTACTGACACGCCACCCGCCCGTCGCACTGAAGCTTCTCAAGGCGCTGGGCAAGGAGTTGCAGATCGCCTACCAAAAACTCATGACGGCGACGTTCTACAGCGCCCGCGAACGGATGGCGGGCACCCTGCTCCAGCTCGGGAAGCGCCACGGCGTCCCCTCGCCGACCGGTCTGCTCATCGCCATCGTCCTCACACGGGAGGAGCTTGCAGAACTGGCCGGGATTTCAGTGGAAACCGCCGTTCGGCTCCTGACCAAATTCAAAGAGGAGCAGCTCATCGCCACCAACGGCAAAGAGATCACACTCTTAAACACCGACCGGCTCGCCAGAATCGCCCATACCGTTCCCCCCGCTTGACCCGATCGGCCGGCCCGGCCCACTCATCGCCCCTAGTGGCCCGATTGACCGTGATCAAGCGCCAGGTTGCCCGTGGTCATTGGGCCCGGCTGATCACTTTGGTAGGATGTGGGTGTCTCTAGAGAGACGAGGGAGGTGAGGAAGATGCCGCTGATTCGATGGGAACCCTGGATGAAGACGAGAGAATTTTTCCCGCCCGACATCACCCGCTGGCTCGATGAGTTGAAGGAAGAGGGTTGGCTCGTGTCTCCCGGGATGGTTCCAACGTCTCCCCGACGCCGCAAGCTGTTCGGAGAGCAGGGCTTTGCCACTCCCCGGGTTGATCTGTTCGAGGAAAAGGAGGCCTTGATCGCGAAAGTCGAGGTGCCCGGGATCAAGAAGGAGGAGCTGACCATCACGGTCGAGGATGAGACGCTCACCGTGAAAGGCTCGTTTAAAACGGCCGAAGAGGTCAAAGAAAAAGATTATTACTTCGCCGAACGGGCCACGGGCGGTTTCCTGCGCACCGTGCCGCTGCCCGTCAAGGTGCATGCGGAAAAGGTGACCGCGACGTTGCGCGACGGGCTGCTGGAGATCCGACTCCCGAGAGCGGAGGAGACAACGGGGGTAGGGAAGAAGATTCCGATCACCTGACCGGAGAAGGCGTAAGACCGCGTCGAAGCAAAGGTTCGCGCCGGCGCGAGAAAGGAGTGGGGAAAATGGCCATGCTGGCGCGATTACAGCACTTGCTGGAGCGGCACCATGTCCCCTATGGCATGATGCCCCACGCGGAGACGTTCACGGCGAGGGAGACGAAGGACGCGTTGTGCGTGCCGGGGGAGAAGATGGCGAAAACCGTCATCGTCAAGGCCTGGGGGCGTTATATCATGCTGGTCCTGCCGGCTGACGAGCGGGTTGATCTGGCCAAGGTGGCCAAGTTGCTGGGCGCAAATACGGTCCGACTGGCCACGGAAGGAGAAATGCGCACTCTCTTTCCGGATTGCGAGATCGGCGCAATGCCGCCGTTCGGTGGTTTGTATGATCTGGAGGAGTGGGTGGATCATTCGATGATCCAGAAGAGGGAGATTGTCTGCGAGGCCGGCACCCACCGCGAGGCGATCACACTGCGGACGGGCGATTTCATGGCGCTGACGCATCCGACGGTCGCCAATTTTCACACCGGCGCCGCCAGAGGCGCGGAGGGTCGGGCTGTGCACTAGCCGTACGGCGGGCAAAACCGGCCGGACAAGAGGGAAGGCAGAAACCATGATCAAAGTGAAACAGGCGCTGACGGCGCAGGTCGTATCGGTCACGCCGGAGACAACGGTGAGGACGGCGGTGGAAGTGATGCGCCGGGAGCGCACCGACGCCCTGCTGATCGGCGCGGAAGGCCGGTACGCCGGCATCGTGACGGAGGTGGACATCATCCAGGACGTGATCGCAATGGATCTGAACCCCTACGTCACGCCGACCGAGCAGATTATGACCAGTCCGTTGCTGGAAACCGATGCCGACACGTCGTTGGCCGAAGTGGGCGAATTGATGGCCGGCAAACGGATCCGCCATGTGGCCATCCGGGAAGCGGGCGCGGTGATCGGGCTGTTCACCATTCGGGATTTCATCGATGCCAACGGTCTGCCGTTGGTGCCGGCGCGCCAGGTGATGTCGTCGCCGGTGCATTCGATGGCTGTCGGGACGACGGCCCGCGTCGCGGCGGGTGAGATGAAGGAACGCCGGCTCGGGAGCTTGGTGATCACCCGGGGGGAGGTGCCGATTGGCATCGTCACCGAGTCGGACCTGGTGCACAAGATTATCGGGCGGGATCTGAACCCCTATGTGACAGCGGTCGAACACATCATGAGCACGCCCCTGGTCAGCGTTGACGTCAACCAGCCGGTCGAGAGCGTCCGGGATCTCATGGCCAAGCGCCGGGTGCGCCATCTCGGCGTGCTGGAGGAGGGGCGGATCGTCGGCGTCATCTCGGCGAGGGACTTACTGCATCCCACATACTATGAGGTGATCGGGTGGTAGCCATGACGCGCCAGGGCTTCAGCGGCACCGCCGCGCAGATCGCCGGCCGGGCGTTTTACACCGCGAAAGCAGCCGGCCAAGACTGGGTGGCCTGCAACACGGCAAGCCCGGCGACAGCGGAGCGCGCCGCTGAAACAACGACGGACTCGCCACGCCATCACACCCATCGCGCATTGATCAGAGGAGGCTCGCCATGAGACGTTCAGAATATTTAACGGAACAGACTCCGTTTGAGAAGCTCACCGCCTCGATCCTGATGGAGGGGGATGTGATTGCGTGCAAACCGGATGACACCTGCCGTCACGCCGCGTCTCAGATGACGAAGCACGGCATCGGCAGCCTGCCGGTCGTGGATGGCAATGGAAAGCTGGTGGGGATCATCAGCGAGTTTGACGTCCTGCAACAGCTGCGCAAGGGGGGAGACCCCGGACAGTTTCGTGTGGAGCAGGCCATGTCGCGGGAGGTCCGATTCGTCTCCGAAACGACGACGGCGGATGAGATCATCAAACTGCTCCAGACCGAACACCTGATTCGGGTCCCGGTGCTGAAGGACGGGAAGCTGGCCGGCGTCGTGGCTCGGCGGGATCTTCTCCTGGGCTATATCAAGGCGACGGCAAAATACTGGCCGTAGCAACGGCGACACGCCGGAGGAAGGGACAGCGCACATGAAGGCGACGACCCGGCAGATTCGCCCACAGATTCGCCCACAGATTCGCCCACAGATTCGCCCACAGATTCGCCCACAGATTCGAATGATCTGGGCGTTGAGCCATCAGCGAGGCTTGGCGGAAGCGGCGCTGCGCCAGTGGATCGAGGCCGTCAGCGGCCAGACCTCGCTGCGGCGGTTGACCGCCGGTCAAGCATCCCAACTCATCGAAGGGCTTCAGGGGAGGACGAAAGACGCGACGGCCTTCCGCGCGAGCGTGGCCGAACGCGCCGGCCGCATGACGGTCGCGCAGCAGCGGTTCATCGAACAGCTGGCCGGCGAGATGGGATGGAGCGTCCGTCAGGTGATGGGCCTGGCGCAACACATGTACGGGCGGTCGCCGGGCGAATCCTTGACTCGATTTCAGGCATCTGGTTTAATTGAGGCGCTGAAGGCGATGGGACGGCGCGCCGCCTGATTCGGCAACCACAGGGCGACGGCGTGGTGACCATCCGCTGGCCGAAGCCGGAGGCGACCCGCCGGGCGACTCTAAGCCTGATCAAGCATCGGGAGGAGTGGAGACGCCGGGGCAATCCCTTGGAGCGTATCATCTCTCTTGAAGCCAAAGGGGATCAGTTGACCATCTCAACGACGAATGAACGGCTGGCGCAGCGGATCGGGCGGGCGCTCGAGCGGGCTTTTCACGGAAAGGCCGCCTATCAGTGGTCCCGTGAGAACAAGCTCCTGCGCGTGCAGTGGTCGCAGAAAGCCGCGCCTGCGTGACAGGCGAATAAGCCGCCGTCCTCCGCACCGGGAGTTTTTGCCACACAAGCCGCCGTGCGGAGGCTGAAAGCCGGTCCCGTGGAAACAAAAACGCGTTTTTCCATCTGGTATGTTCTGATCGCCGCCGCTGGCGTCTGGCTCATCCACGGCAAACTGGAGGCCGGCGCCCCTCTCCCGTACTCCGAAACCAGCGCGGGAAACACGCCGCCGGCTGCACAATCTGAAAAAGACCGCCCCTTGAAAACCACCCGGGCCGCACTGGTGGAGCAGTTGACCATTCTGTTGGGCGGCCGTTCGGCCGAAGAGATCATCTTCGGCGACATTTCGACCGGGGCGCAGAACGACCTGCAAAAAACGACAGAGATCGCCAAAAGTATGGTAAAAGAATACGGCATGAGCGAGGCGCTCGGGCCGATCACCTATGAGAAGGAACGACGGCCGCTCTTTCTGGGAATGGGCTTCTCCCCGGCGTCCAAGGATTACAGCGAGCAGACCGCCGAAGCGATCGATCGGGAGATCAAGCGGCTGATCGACGAGGCCCACGAACGGGCCCGTCTGCTGCTGCCCGTCTGCTGCTAAAGGAGCACCGGGACAAGCCCGACCGGCTGGCAACCGCCCTGCTGGAGAAGGAAGTGCGTGAAGGCGACGAAGTCAAACAGTTCTTGATGTAACGCATCCACAAGGAGACGATGATGCAGACGACCAGACAGATGCTCATCCTGGCGGGACTGACCGCCCTGATTGTTGCCCTGGCCCCGCGTGGCTGGGCACAGATGGAGGAGGAATCCACTGACGCCTACTCGGAGACGAACGGCGCGGGCGCGATGCCGTCCGGCGGCATGGGAATGATGTCGCCATCAATGGGACGTGAAGGGGGACATGGAGGGCCAGGCGGCATGATGGCCCAGATGTCGGCCGAGAATCTGAAGCAGCGGCTCGGCCTCTCCGACGATCAGGCCACCAAGCTCAAAGAGCTCCGTAGAAATTATCTGAAGGAAACGACGATGCAGGGAGCCAGAATCCGGGTGGCCGGGCTGGAGTTGAGCGATCTGTTGGATGAGAAGAAACTCGACGCGTCAAAAATCGAAAAGAAGGTGAAGGAAATCGAGGCGCTGAAGAGTGAGCTGACGATGGGACGGATCCGATCGCTGATCAAAACGGCGGAGTTTCTCACGCCGGAGCAATTTGAACAACTCCGCGCCATGACGATGCAACGTATGGGCGCGATGGGACCCATGCAGAAACACCCAATGGGATTGTCCGGCACCGGGCCTCACGGCCCGCAGCAGGGCCGGCAAGGCCAGCAAGGGATGATGCCGGGCCCAATGCCCGGCCAAATGCCTGACACGATGAACCCCCATCAATAGCATCATCTTGAGAAGAATCAACCAGGGACAACCGGGATGATGGGTTCATTCATGCGCGCGCTGACGGCGTGGCTCGACAGCCGGCTCCACCTGAAGCGCCTCCGCCACGCCCTGCTTGACCAACCGATTCCCGGGGGGTCGAGCTGGATCTACGTCTTCGGCGGGGTCACCCTGTTTTTCTTTGTCCTCCTGTTAATCACCGGAATCTTCTTGACGATCTACTATGTCCCCTCACCCGACCACGCCTATGAAAGCGTCCAGTTGATCGATACCGCCGTGCCCCTCGGCTGGTTGCTCCGCAGCCTCCACCACTGGGGCGCAAGCGCGATCATCGTGGCCATCGGCCTGCATATGCTGCAGGTCTTTCTCTACGGCGCCTACAAACCACCGCGCGAGTTGCTGTGGATGGTGGGCGTCTCGTTGTTTATCGTCGTGCTGATGTTCGCGTTTACCGGCTATCTGCTGCCCTGGGATCAAAAGGCCTATTGGGCCACGCGCGTCGGCACCGGCAAATTGGCCACGGTCCCGCTGATCGGGGAGCCGCTGCTGCTCCTCGCGCGCGGGGGTGAGGAGATGGGGGCGCCCACGCTGAGCCGCTTCTTCTCCATGCATGCGCTCATCTTTCCCTGGCTCATCGTGTGCCTCATCGGGCTGCACTTGTTCATTCTCAAAGAACTTGGACCGGCCGGCCCCTGGGATAGGGTCAAGGCCCAGCGGGTCAGCGAACCTTTTTACCCCCGCCAAGTCATAAAAGACGGCACCGCCATTGCGATCTCGTTGCTGATTGTGGCGGGGCTGGCAGTCTGGCTGCCCTACCCGCTGGCGGATGAAGCGAATCCCGCGTCGACCGATTTTGAGCCCGTCCCCGAGTGGTATTTTCTCTTCTACTATCAATTGCTCAAATACATGAGGGGACCGATCCTGGAACCGGTCGGCACCATGCTGGTGCCGGCGCTGCTCTATGCCCTGCTCCTCACGCTGCCATTCATCGACCGCCGGAAGGAACGGCGGCCGAGCGCCCGGCCGCTCGTGCTCGCCATGGGCGGCGGGTTCCTGGTCGTCGTCTTCGTCTTGCTCGGCATCTCGCTCAAACAGACGTGGGCAGTGCCGACGACGGACCCGAGCGTGGCCTCGGGGAAAAAAGTATTTGCCAAATATGCCTGCGCCTCCTGCCACCGGATTCGCGGCGAGGGCGGCGAGTTCTGCCCTGATCTCTCGTATGTCGGCACGCGACACGACCGGGACTGGCTGGTTCGTCATTTCAACAATCCCCGCGCCGTCGTCCCCGATTCGCCCATGCCGGCGTTTCCGTTCACCAAGCAAGAACTCGACAATGTCACCAACTACATGCTGAGTCTAAAATAAGAAGGGATCGCATGGCCACGACCACACGACGAGAATTTTTTGGGCTCCTCTCCGGCTGGATCGCCGCGGCAATCGGCGCGATGGTGGCAGTGCCGGCCGTCGGCTATCTGATCGGTCCTGCGTTGCGTCGTACGTTACCCACGCAGGCCGGCGCGGGCACGATCGCCGACCTCCCGCTGAATCAGCCCGTGCAACGGGAGGTCGTGATTGAAACCCGTGACGGCTGGCTCAAGGGTGGGAGCACAAAAGGCGTGTGGGTCGTCAAGCTGTCCACCGGAGAGATCAGAGTCTATAATCCTCATTGCACTCATCTGGGCTGCGCCTTTGCATGGAACCGGGATCAGGAGCGTTTTCTCTGCCCCTGCCACGGCGGCGTTTACGATCTCGACGGCCGCGTCCTGGCCGGCCCGCCGCCCCGCCCGCTCGATACCATGGAACATACGATCGACGGCGACCGGCTGATCGTCACCTATGTCGATTTTAAAAGCGGCGCATCCAAAAAGATTCCGATCTGACGTCACGCATCCTGCCGCCACCATGACCACACCGCCATGCTGAAACGCCTCGCCGCCTGGATCGATGGCCGGCTCAAGCTCGGCAGCATCAGCCATCTGCTGCTCGACGAGCCGATCCCCGGCGGGGCCAGCTGGGTCTACGTCTTCGGCAGCATCACCCTCTTTCTCTTCGTCCTCCAGCTGGGCACCGGCATTTTGCTGACGGTCTATTATGCCCCCACGCCGGACCACGCCTACGACAGCATCCAGTTCATCGAGCGGGAGGTGACCTTCGGCTGGCTGATCCGCGGCCTGCACCATTGGGGCGCCAGCGCGATGGTCGTCGCCATCGGCCTGCACATGCTGCAGACCTATCTCTACGGCGCCTACAAACCGCCCCGCGAGCTGATGTGGATCGCAGGGGTCGCGCTCTTCATCCTCGTGCTGATGTTCGCGTTTACCGGCTACCTGCTCCCGTGGGATCAGAAGGCGTATTGGGCCACGCAGGTGGGCACAAGCATGCTCGGCACGGTGCCGTGGATCGGCAACCTGCTGGTGCGGGCCGCCCGCGGCGGGACCGACCTGGGCGCGCTGACACTGAGCCGGTTCTTTTCGATGCACGCCCTGATCTTCCCGTGGCTGACGGTGGGGCTGATCGGCCTGCATCTCTTTATCTTGAGGCGGGTCGGACCGGCCGGCCCGTGGGATGACGCGCGCGCAAAAGCCGTCAGCGAACCCTTTTATCCGCGCCAGGTCTTCATCGACGCCGTGGCCATCCTGATCGTCTTTTTGATTGTCGTCGGCATGGCCGTCTGGCTCCCCTTTCCGCTCGCCGACAAGGCCGACCCCTCCTCCTCCGATTTCGTGCCTGTGCCGGAGTGGTACTTTTTGTTCTATTATGAGCTGCTCAAATATTTCAAAGGACCGATTTGGGAGCCCGTCGGGACCATGCTGCTGCCGGCGCTGTTTTACGCGCTGCTCTTTGCGCTGCCCTTTATCGATCGGCGGAAGGAACGGCGGCCGGCCAGACGGCCGGTGGCGCTGGCGGCGGGGGCGGGCTTTTTACTGGTCGTGTTTCTGCTGCTCGGCGTGTCGCTCAAACAGGTCTGGTCGGTGCCGACGACGAACCCCGGCGTGGTCGAAGGAAGAAAGCTCTATGCAAAGTTACAGTGTTCGGCCTGTCATCGGATTCACGGCGAGGGCGGCTCATTCGGCCCCGATCTTTCGTTCGTCGGCGCCCAGCGCGACCGGGACTGGCTGATCCGCCATTTTAAAAACCCCCAGGCGGTCGTACCCGGCTCAACCATGCCGCCCTTTGATCTGGATCAACCGTCGCTCGACGCGCTCACCGATTACTTGCTGAGCCTGAAGTAGCGAATCGCCGCTTCGGTCTCCTGAAAGGCGCAACGGACCCGATCAGTACGGGACGTAGGAATAGCTGTGCACCACGTTCTGGTCATTGAATTCAATCGAGAGAACCGTGCCCTTGGCCATTCCGCCCGTGAGCGGGACGCGGGCGAACAGATAGGTCCAGAGCGGCCGGCCGTCCTTTAATCCCTGGCTCGTGGGCTGGCCGAAGAAGTCTATAATCTGCGCTTGGGTGGTCTTGCCCACCTGAATCTTCTGGACCTGATCCGTCTTGAAGGGCGTGCCGACCCTAATCGCACAACTGGCGAGGAGAAGGGCGCAACCCAGCGCCAGCATGCACCATCCTGCACGTGATCGGTGACAACCGGACATGGACGATCCCTCCTGAGTGTTACCGCCGGGCCGATTTGGCCGCGGCCGTCTGTACGTGTTGAAGTGTTTTCAGTTCGGCGAGCAATGCGTCGGCGTGACCGTCCACCTTGACCTTGGGGTAGATCTTGGCCACGCGGCCGTCGGGCTGGATCAGAAAGGTCGTTCGCTCAACCCCCATGTAGGTCCGGCCGTACATGCTCTTCTCTTTCCAGACGCCGTAGGCGGTCGCCACCTGTGAGCCTTCATCGCTCAGCAGCGGAAACGGCAGTGT